>JAJBUK010000084.1 GCA_020860385.1 Clostridiales bacterium | reverse complement strand
TCTTAGGTTTTGTACTCCTCCTGCCGGGGGCCACATCATTTGACAACACAGAGATTTCCATGGAACTTGGCCGGATACCCTTGACAAACCGTGCGGAGGGTGCTATGATAGTAGCAGGAAAGAAGATTACAAAATGTTTCATTCAAATGAAACAACGCATCCTATTAGAGACAGGAGGGGTGACGATGTCGGATACGAACGTACAAGCAAAGCGGTCCGTCTGGTACTGGGTTCGCCGGGGCGTGGTCGTCCTGCTGCTGCTGGTCGCCGTCTGCGATGTTTACGGCGTGTTCCGTCACGCCCAGGTCAACGGCGGCAGAAACACCGGCGCTGACCTGACGGAGGTGTTGGCCGCCCTGGTGGGCGCGCCCTATGAGGGCGCGGTGCTGTGCTACGAGACGGTGGACGGCGCGGAGATAGCCGTGCTGGAGGATATGGAGTTCCAAATCAGCCAGAAGGCCTATCGCCCTTGGAATAAGTCCATGCCTGCGGAGGACGGCGCGGGAGTCCCCCTGTCCCGCACCTGCTGGATCTCCGTCTACAACTGCAAGGTGGTCTACACCCGCTACCGGACGGTGGACGGGGTGAAGGAGGACGGCTCCGAGACCCAGATGGTGGTGCTGTACAAGGGGTATGAGGACAATGACCTGGACTCCGGCGCAGGAGCCGTGGTGACGGACAGCGTGCAGCGTGTCACCTATAGCGACAGCGAGGAGGTATTCGTTACCATCGCCGTCCCCGCGGACACGGCGGCGTAGCGTTCTGAACCAATATAAGAAGCCCCTGGCAGCGTGACTGCTGCCAGGGGCTTTTTCTGTTCTTTTCTGCTTGATTTGGATTGCCCGCCTTACCGGAACCAGAACCCGGTGAAGGTGTCCTTCGGCGTCCGGTAGGTTTGCAGTCCGCATTCATAGGCAAACTGGCGGATCAGCATGCCCTCCCCATCGTACTCGCCAAACACCTTGGCAGTGCCGCTGTTGCAGATGTAGTTGCCCTGTAGCGGGGTGACGTTGGAGACGATGCTGGAATACGGCACATCGAAGGAAAAGTCCAGGGAGAAGGTCCTGGCGTTCTCGTCCACCAGGTAGCGGTACATCTGGGAGGTCAGGGTGCTGCTGGCCAGCACCGTCCCTACGCTGTCCGGCAGGACAGGCGGCTTCCAGCCGTGACGGGTGCTGTTGGCCCAATAGTTGTTGTTGTACAGCCGCAGATAGTACTGCCCTTTGGGCAGGGAACTGTCCGGCTGATACTCCACGGTGTGCTGGCCGTACTGGGGAACGAAGTCGCCCACCTGCTTCAGGGAGTACCGGGCAAAGTCCGTATCCTTCCAGAACGCCTCGCTGCCAATCAGGTAGTCGATTTCCGGCGCGGTGTGGATGTTGACCACCTTGATGATGGTGGAAGTCTCGCGGGAGCTGACGATGATGCTGTCGTCCTCCGGGATGTACTGAATCGTGTTCAGATGGAGCCAGTCGTTCTTCCCCACCATCCAGACGAAGGGGTCCTGAGGCGTGATGGGGGAGGTCTCCTGCTCATAATAGGAGCGGAACAAATCCTTGAAGTCCAGCAGCTGCTGCACTTCGCCGGTCTCCAGATTCAGCTCCACCAGCAGGTCCTCTACGTTGTCCACCTCGCCCACGTCGCTGGTCAGGATCAGCACCTTGGGCTCGTCGCCCGTCAGCGCCATGTCGTGGTGCATTTCGTAGCCCTCCAGGGGATAAATCGCCACCGCCTGGCCCAATGCGTTGAACTGGGCCATCTTGAAGGCGGAGACGCAGGTCAGCATCTGCCCCTTGTACCAGAGGATGCGGTCCAGGCTGTACCCCTCCAGCACCATCTCATAGCGCATGACGCCATCGTTGTCATAGAAGAAGGCGTAGCCGTTTTTGCCGCCCACCCGCACCAGGGTGTACAGGCCGGAGGAGAGGGGCGCGGTGCTCTCCCCATCCGTGTGCTCCAGCAGCACCGGATAGTCAGACACCGGCTTGGGCATCTCCACCGTGAACGTCACAGCGTTCACCAGCCGCCCCTTGGGGCCAATCAGCTCCAGGGTCACATGGTTCTTCATCCCTGGCACCAGGCCGATGATTTGGAACTCGTGACGGGTGGTGGAGCCGTCCCCATCGTTGGCCTTGGCGGAGAAGTCCGGGATGTCCTTCTCGTCCACATGGATGGTGTACTGCATCTGCCCCGGGAAGGTGGTGGTGAAGGACAGGTACAGGCTGTTGCCTGCCGTACCGAAGGGGTTCAGGATAGCCAGAGGCTTCTCCAGCGTATAGCGCCCGCTGGAGGACAGCTTGACAATGGCCGCCGCCAGGCGCTCCTGCACCTGCCGGTCATAGTAGGTAAAGCCCTTCTCCTTGGATTCGTCCGGGAGGATTTGCAGGATGTCCAGGTCGGACTTGCAGGAGGCGGCAAAGGAGGAGACGTGCAGCTCCTGGTCGCCGGACAGGTACTTGCCCGTTTTCACCTTCCAGGAGTCCCGCACCGCCGTCTCGCCGGAGAGGAACCTCCTGCCGTAGAGTACGGCGATGATTCCGACGACCAGCAACACCAGCAGGATGACTCCGGCGACCCGGCTGACAAACACGGCCAGCAGAAGGGCTGCCACCGCTACCGCCGCCCCGGCGAGGCAGCCGTAAATCGTCCATTTCGTTTTTTGCTTCATAAGTTCCAATCCCTTCCAGGCGGCGCAGCCGTCAGAGGCCAGCGCGCCGCAGACTGTTTGCGGTCCCGCCTGTGGGCGGTCGTCCGCTTGCGGCTATTATAGCACAAAACGGGCCGGGCAACCATCGCTGATTCGGGATTTACAAAAATTTAAAAAACCGGAATATGCTCTCTTTTCGTTTAAATTTTCCACCGGCATTTTCCCGCCCGCTGGCCATACTAAGGGCGGGAAGCGAGGTGAGCAAGCGTGACAAAGGCGAACTTTCTGCGGGGCATGGGCCTGGGCGTGGCCGTAGGCGCGGCCATCGGCATCGCCATGACCCCGAAGCGGCAGCGGCTGCTGAAGCACACCCACACCGGCAAGACCATCCGTGCGGTGGCCGATGTGATGGACAACCTGACGGACGCCATGGGGCTGTAAGCGGAGGCCCCAGCGTCCCCCCGTGACCCCTATGCCAGCGGCGAAATTGCCGCTGGCATTCCCTTTCCTCCTGTGATACAATGATGGAAAAGCGTGCAAGACACCCCGATATACAGAAAGGAGTATCCCTATGACCCCTCGTGAACAGCACAACGTACTTACCGCCGCCGCCGTCCTGTCTCAGCTGGAGCGGCACGGCATGACCGGCGCCTATGCCACCAGCGCCGCAGAAGCCCTGGCGCAGCTGCAAGCCTTTTTGCAGCCTGGAAAGACTGTCTCCTTCGGCGGCAGCATGACGCTGGAGGAAATCGGCTTCTTTTCCGCCGCGGAGGCCTCCGGCTGCACCCTCATCGACCGCCGCACCGCCCAGACGGAGGAGGAGCGGCAGCAGATCTATCAGCAAGCCTTTGGCGCGGACGTCTTTTTTATGAGCGCCAACGCCATCACCCTGGACGGGAAGCTGGTCAATGTGGACGGCAATGGCAACCGCCTGGCCATGCTCCTGTTCGGCCCCAAAAAGGTCGTGGTGGTGGCCGGGATGAACAAGGTGTGCAGGGACGAGGCCGCCGCCATCGAGCGCATCCACCGCATCGCCGCCCCCGTCAACGCCATCCGCCTGGGTCGGGACACCCCCTGCGCCCACACCGGGGTGTGCGGGGACTGCCACAGCCCGGACTGCATCTGCGCCCAGACGGTCATCACCCGCCACTGTAAGCCGGAAGGCCGGATACACGTCATCCTGGTAGGGGAGGATTTGGGCTATTGACCTGAAAAGAGAAAAAACGACAAAAAAGCGACAGGAAACAGCGTTCCTGTCGCTTTTTTATGTATCCTCTGCCGCACTCGTCTGGGCTGCGGCCTGGAGGCCGTCCGCCTCGCCGTGTACCACGGTGCTGCTATCCAGCGGCTCCTCCTCGCGGTAATGGACGATACGCCCGCCGTAAAGCTTCCCGCCATAGCGCCGGTTGCCGTACTGCTTCGCGCTGGGCTGCACCGGCTCCGCCAGACGTCCCGTGTCCGGGTCAATCCACGGCTCCTTGGCGGTGGTGGTGCTGCCCCCCAGATAGGGGGTGGGCAGCGGCAGGGCCGTCCGCTCCAGGGGGTCGCCCGCCCCATAGCGGCGCAGGAGGCCCCAGGGCTCTCGATAGCTCAGGGGCGGCTCATAGTCTCTCGGCTCCTGTCCGTAGCGGCCCTTCTGCCCCCAGGGTTCCCGGTAGCTCAGCGGCAGCTCCGGCGGAACGACCCCCTTGCCATAGCGGGCCCTGCTGCCCCAGGGTTCCCGATAGCTCAGGGGCAGGGCGGGGGCGCTGTGCCTGCTTCTGGCGATGGAGACGCTGCCCCGGTAAACGGGCAGCCAGTCCATGACGGTCTGCGTCCCATACCGCCGCCTGCTGCCCCAGGGCTCCCGGTAGCTGGGCGGCGCAGCCAGGGCCACCCTGGCGGCCCGAAGCACATGGCTGCCGCCGTGGTAAATCGGGATCTCGTCGCGGGGATTTTTCATCCCATAGCGCCGCCGGAGGCCAAAGCGGTCCCGGTAGCGCTCCGGCTCCGCATAGGTGACCTTCGCCGGGGCGGGGCGGAAGAGCCCCTTTCCGGTGTGCCTGGCCGGTGTGTGGGGGCCTGGCACAGCGCCATCCGGCCCCTTTTTCCGGCCAAGGTAGGGAATCGGAATAGCGGGCAGAGCGAATCTGCCGTAGCGCTTTTTCCCGCCCCAGGGTTCTCGGTAGCTGTCCGGCTGGGGAGTGCGGAGGTCAGCGGCCCCCGCCGCGCTGCCGCCCTGATACCGCTTCCCGCCTGTTTGCAGACGGAGGCGGCCATAGCGGCTCCTGCTGCCCCAGGGAGCCTTGTAGCTGTCCGGCTGAACGGAGCGAAGGTTGGCGGCTCCCGCCGCGCTGCCGCCGCCCTGATACCGCTTCCCGCCTGTTTGTAGGCGGAGGCGGCCATAGCGGCCTTTACTGCCCCAGGGGGCCTTGTAGCTGTCCGGCTGGGCAGAACGAAGGTTGGCGGTTCCCGCCGCGCTGCCGCCGCCCTGGTACCGTTTCCCGCCTGCCTGCAGGCGGAGGCGGCCATAGCGGCTCCTGCTGCCCCAGGGGGACTTATAGCTGTCCGGCTGAACGGAACGAAGGCTGGCGGCTCCCGCCGCGCTGTTGCCGCCCTTATAGGACCGATTGGAGAACCCCCGAATGGGCGAGGCGGTGCTGCGGCGTCTGGATGCGCGGTGGCGCTCCGGCACAGCTACGGACACCGACGGTCCGGGCTGCGCCTGCTTCCTGCCCTTATAGCTGGGCAGCAGGAGCCCGAACACGCCGCCGCCGACCCTCTTTTTCCGGCGGGACCGGCGATAGGGCTCCATCGGCGTGCCCTGGGCTGCCTTGTCCCCGCCATAACTGCGGGACCGCCTGGCGCTGTCCATTGGATGGCGCAGCACGCGATAGAGCAGCAATACGATAGCCGCCACAAGGCAGACTACCCCCACCGCTACCCGCACCGGATGCTCATAGATACCATTGAGATCAAGCTCTACTGCGGCCGCAGATGGCATCAGACTGCTGCCACAAAGCACAGCCAGCGCCAACGCCGTCGCAGCCTGCCAACCCTTTTTCATGCAGAACGCTCCTGGAGTTCAAGTTCATCATTCGTTATGCTCTATTATGCCACAAGATGGCCGGTTTATCAACTGCGGATTTATTCCCAATTTGGTCGGTTTTTCGCAGATGCAGGCAGAATGCAGGCGCCGCCGCCGGGGCGGTGGGACGCGAACAGGAAGGCCGCAGGCATAGAAAAATCCGGGGAACCGCCGTTTTAGCAGTTCCCCGGAACATGGTGGACCTGAAGAGATTCGAACTCTCGACCTCTCGGATGCGAAC
>JAJBUK010000029.1 GCA_020860385.1 Clostridiales bacterium | reverse complement strand
TTATCTCAGGAACGCCCCGTGTGAAACCCCTCCACATTGCTGAGGTTTCCCTTGTTGAACCAAACGCTGCAATTCCCCGCCCCGCGTCCCCCAAAAACGCGAAAAATCCAAAACTCCCCCTTGCAGGAATCGAACGAATGTTCTATAATCCGAACCAGAGACAGGCAAGGGAGGAATGCAATGAACAAATACGAGCCCTGGCTGGCGGACAGCGGCCTGACGCTGCTCCGGGGCTGGGCGCGGGAGGGCCTCACCGAGGGCGAACTGGCCCAGCGGATGGGCGTCACTGTGGCCACCCTGCGGGCGTGGCAGTCCCGCTTCCCGGAGCTGCGGGAGGCGCTGGCGCGCAGCGGCCAGGTGCTGGACTACGAGGTGGAGGAGGCCCTGCTGAAAAAGGCCCTGGGCTTTGCCAGCACAGAGCGGAAGGTGGAGGTCAGCCCCAAGGGCGACCGGAAGGAGACGGAGACCGTCAAGCAGGTGGCCCCGGATGTCAGCGCCATCTCCCTGTGGCTGAAAAAGCGGAAGCCGGAGGTCTGGGGGGACGGCGGCGGCAAGGGGGCCAGCGTGGAGAACAACCTCTACGCCGCCCTGGACGTGGAAGGAGGCTGGGATGATTTACCAGAGCTTCAGCCGGAGGCAGCTGCTGACCCTGACCTGGTGGCGGAGGACTGAGTTCGCCGGGTACGACGGCATCCTCTGCGACGGCAGCGTCCGCAGCGGCAAGACCCTGAGCATGGCGGTGGGCTTCCTGCTGTGGAGCATGGAGCGGTTTGACGGCGGGCAGTTCGCCCTGTGCGGCAAGACCGTGGAATCCCTCCGGCGGAACGTGACCAACCTGCTGCCCCAATGGCTGGAGGGTATTTTCCAGCTGGAGGAGCGGCGGAGCGAGAACCGCATCACCGTCACCGGGAGCGGCCACCGGAACAACTACTACCTCTTTGGCGGTAAGGACGAGAGCAGCTACGCCCAAATCCAGGGCATGACTCTGTGCGGCGTGCTGCTGGACGAAGTGGCCCTGATGCCCCGTTCCTTCGTGGAGCAGGCCCTGGCCCGGTGCAGCGTGCCGGACAGCAAGTTCTGGTTCAACTGCAACCCGGAGGGGCCGGAGCACTGGTTCTACCTGGAATGGGTGCGCCAGGCCAGGGCGCGGAACATCCTCTACCTCCACTTCACCATGGAGGACAACCCCTCCCTGGCCCCGGAGATTCGGGCGCGATACGAGCGGCTGTACACCGGCGTGTTCTATGACCGGTATGTGCGGGGGCTGTGGGTGGCGGCGGAGGGGCTGGTCTATGACGGCTTCGACCAGGCGCGGCATATGCCGCAGGAACTGCCGGAGACCGCCGGGCGCTGCTACGTCAGCGTGGACTACGGCACCCGGAACCCCACCGTCTTTCTGCTGTGGCAGAAGGAGAAGGGGGGCGACCGCTGGTGCTGCCTGCGGGAATACTACTGGGACGGGCGGCAGCGGCAGCAGCAAAAGACAGACGGAGCATACGCAGAGGATTTGCTCCATTTTTTATCCGGTTTATATCCCCAAATGGTGATTATTGACCCGTCTGCGGCCAGCTTTATCACCGAACTGCGGCAGCTGGGCTTGCCTGTCCAGCAGGCGGACAACAGCGTGCTGGACGGCATCCGCTGCGTCAGCGACCTGTTGCGGGAGGGGCGGCTGCTGTTCCACCCCGACTGCGCCCATGTGAAAAGCGAATTTGCCGCCTACGTCTGGGACGAGGGGGCGGCGGCTCAGGGGGTGGACAGGCCGGTGAAGGAGCACGACCACTGCATGGACGCGGTGCGGTACTTCGCCTACACCGTGGTGCGGCGGAGCAGCGCCCGGGTCAGCCACCGCCCCAGGGGGCTGTAGCCCCGGAACAACAACGCGAGGAGGAAGAAGATATGATTTGTTATCTGGATAGGGGCGAAGTCCCTGATTTAGAGGACATCAGCCCCCAGGTGCTGCGGTACCTGGTGCGCAAGGCGGAGGCGGCGGCAGGCCGCTACCGCCGGTTGCAGGACTACTACCTGGGCCGCCACCCCAGCTTACAGGGGAAGCGCAGCCCAGACGAGGTGCGGGTGGCGGTGAACTACGCCAAATATGTGGTGGACACCGCCCTGGGCTACTACCTGGGGGAGGAGGTCAAGTACGACCCCAACGCCAGGGCCAACGAGGGCGGCGGCGCGGTGGACATCGGCCCGGTGGAGCGGGCCTATCACGTTCAGCACATCGCGGAAATCGACCAGGAGCTGGGCCGGGGCATGGGTATCTGGGGCGAGTGCCTGGAGCTGTGCTACGCCTCGGCGGAGCAGGACCCCCTGCCCCGCAGCGCGAAAATCGACCCCGCCAACGGCATCCTGGTGTGCGACACCACGGTGGAGCACAACAAGCTGTTCGCCCTCCTGTGGGACAGGCGGGAGACCACCGCCGGGGAGCGATATTACAGCGTCACGCTGCTGACTGACCGGACGGTGAAAACCTTCCGCAGCGCCACGGTGGAGATGACCGCCTTCCGCCAGGAGGGGGAGACGCAATACCACTGGTTCGGCGCGGTGCCGGTCATCGCCTACGAGAACAACGCCTATCGCCAGGGGGACTTTGAGCAGGTCATCAGCCTCATCGACGCCTACAACGACCTGATGAGCAGCCGCCTGACCGATAAGCGGAAGTTCGTGGACGCCCTGCTGGTGTTCTTCGGCATGACCCTGCGGGAGGGGGACGAGAGCCGCCTGGCCAAAGAGAAGTTCCTGGACGGCGCGCCCCTGGACGCCCGGGCGGAGTACATCCAAAAGACCTTTGACGAGGAGAGCGTGCAGGTGCTGGCCGACGCCCTGGTGCGGGACATTCACAAGATGACTATGACGGTGGATATGTCCGACCAGCAGTTCGCGGGCAACAGCTCCGGCCAGGCGCTGAAGCTGAAACTGCTGACCATGAACCTGCTGGTGAAGAACAAAATGCGCCGGATGGAGCGGGGCCTCAAGGAGCGGCTGGCCCTGTACAGCCGCTACCTGACCGTAAAGGGGGAGATGCAGGGGTTGGACGTGGACGATGTGGACGTGGTGTTCACCCTGAACACCCCCATCAATGAGGAGGAGATCGTCACCATGGTCACCAGCCTCCAGGGCATCGTAGACGACCAGACCCTGCTGGGCCAGCTGTGGTTCATCCGCGACCCGGCGGAGGCCCTGCGGAACATCCGGGCCCAGAGAAAACTGGAACAGGAGGAATTTGCGTGAACGAGGAAACATTCATTCCCGGCGCTGCCAGTGAGGCGGCGGCCGGAGCAGAGGCGGCGGAGCCGTCCCTCCAGGATATGGAGGCCCAAATCGCCCAGGCGCTGGCCCAGGCCAGGGCGGACTGGGCGGCAGAGGAACAGGCCCGGCTGGAGGCGGCGGTGGCGGCGGAGCGGGTGCGCTGCGACGACCTGCTGCGGCAGAACGCTCTGGAGCGGCAGCTCCGGGAGGCGGGGCTTGACCCGGCCTTTGCCCCCTTCCTGAAAGGCGGGCCCCAGGAGGAGGACGAGGCCCGGCTGGCCCGGTTCGCCGGGCTGGTGCAGGGGCAGGTCACTGCCGCCCTGGCAGAGAAGCTGCGGGGCGGGGAGCCGCCCCGGGCGCCGGCGCAGCCCCAGGGCTATGACCGGGCCAGCCTGAAACAGATGAGCCCCCGGGAAATCAACGACCGCTGGGAGGACATCATGGCTGCCCTGGGCCGGGACGGCTGAGAGCCGTGACTATTATTGATTAAGATTGGAGAGATTCTATGGCATTTACAAACTTTATCCCTGAGGTGTGGAGCGCCCGACTGCTGGAGCATCTGGACAAGGTCCACGTCTACGCCAACCTGATGAACCGGGACTATGAGGGGGACATCCGGGCCTATGGCGACACGGTACACATCAACCAGATCGGCAGCATCACCATCTCCGACTATGACGGCACCGACATCGGTGAGCCGGAGGAGGTGGACGGCGCGCAGCAGTCCCTGACCATCGACCAGGCGAAGTATTTCAACTTCCAAATCAAGGACATTGACAACGCCCAGTCCAACCCCAAGCTCATCGACGCCGCCATGCAGCGTGCCAGCTATGACATGAACGACGTCATCGACCAGTATCTGGCCCAGCTGCTGGTGGACGGCTGCCAGGCGGGGAACATCCTCTATGACGACAGCACCGCCGTCACCCCCACCGAGGAGAACGCCTATGACTACCTGGTGGATCTGGGGGTGGCCCTCAGCGAGGCCAACGTGCCCACCCTGGGCCGCTGGGTGGTGATTCCCCCCTGGTTCCACGGGCTGCTGCTGAAAGACCCCCGCTTCGTGGGCAACGGCACCGGCTACAACCAGGCCATCCTCCAGGGCGGCATGGTGGGGGAGGCCGCAGGCTTTGAGATTCACCTGAGCAACAACGTCCCCAACACCGACGGGACGCTGTACAAGGTGCTGGCCGGCACCAACGCCGCCGGGGCCTATGCCGAGCAGCTGGTGGAGCTGGAGGCGTACCGCCTGCAAAACAACTTCTCCGACGCGGTGAAGGGCCTCCACGTCTACGGGGCCAAGGTGCTCCAGCCCGGCGCCCTGGCCCTCATGACCATCAATAAGGCGGGGTGACAGGCATGACGGACGAGGTATTGGAATCCTGCCTGGCGCGGCTCCAGCGGAAGCTGGGGCTGGAGGAGCCGGACGAGGATGAGCTGCTGCTCCTCCAGGACGAGGTGGAGGACGCGGAGCGGGAGGTGCTGACCTACCTGGGCTGCGAGGAGCTGGAGAGCCGGTTCCTGCCCCAGGTGCTGGAACTGGCCGCCCTGTACGCCCAGAAGGATATGGCGGACAGCGGCGGCTGGCAGTCCTACAGCTACAGCGAGGGCCAGGTCAGCGAGAGCATTACCTACCTGACGGAGGCGGCGTACCGGAGCGGCGTGGCGGAGATTTTGCAAACGCTGGCCCGGTACCGGGTGGTGCCGTGCTGACGGGCCGGGGCACTCCCAACGCCTGGCGGCAGGGCTTCCGGCTCTTCCGCCGCCGGGCCGGGGTGAACGCCTATGGCGACACGGTGTACACCTACGACCTGTCCAGCCCTGACTTCGCCGCCGAGGACGGCAGCGCCGACGGCCTGTGCTTCCAGAGCGTCCAGGCGTGGCAGTCCTCCGGCAAGACCTCCGGCGGAGCCGCCCTGCTGGAACCCGGCGAGGAGCCGGGGGGCGCGGCCCAGGCGGTGGTGTACGGCGACCTGACGGTGCGGCCCTTTGACCGCATCCTGCTGAAAAGCGGCCTCTTTGAGGTGAAAGGGGTGCAGGAGTGGCTGTCCTATCGGCTGCTCCTGCTGGACCGCATCGCCTCGGAAGCGGGGTGACAGTATGGCAGAGGCAAGCGCCCTGCTGGTGGACGGCAGGGCCCAGGTGAAGGCCGCACTGGAGCGTATTCAGTCGGATACGGCCTTCTCCGTCCGGCAGAGCTGGCCCAGGACGGAGCATGACGGCGTCCTCATCACCTACGGGGAGTACAGCAACGTCTCCACGGAGTGCAGCGTGGTGGACAGCGTCAGCTACCAGGTGGACATCTGGGCCTTCGACCGGGAGACGGTAACGGCCCTCAGCGCCCTGGTGAACCAGGCCATGACGGCGCTGGGTCTGAAACGCACCTACAGCGGCCCCGATGGGGTCAGCACCGCCGGGCTGGGATATGAGCATAAGCAGTTCCGGTTCGGGCGGAAGGTGGATAAGAGGACGATGCGGCTGATCGATTAGTGGCTAGTGGCTAGCCGCCCCTGCGGGGCGGAGCTGGTAGCTGTTAGTGACTGGAACGTTGGCAGTTACAGTCAGATTTTATCGACCAAAGGGCAACAAAATTGCCGCCCGTCCCGCCGTAAGGCTAGGGAGCGAAGCGGAAATGCCGCTTGACGGCGAGGGACGTGGGCGGCAATCCCTCCCAGCCGCCATCGGCGGCAGTCTCACCAGTGTGAAGTTACATCGTCTCTATCGGGATAGACCACCTGATTGAGGGACAAGGCGCTAGCCGCCAGTGGGATAGGGGGAGGGTTCTTAGGGAGGGGCG
>JAJBUK010000025.1 GCA_020860385.1 Clostridiales bacterium | reverse complement strand
ATTTGCTCTACACTGAATGCTATAATGTCGCTTGTACGAAGAACGTCGCTTTTTGTCATGAAGGAGCGATGTGAGGGGGTGTGGCCGGATGGTATTTTCTGACCTGTTGTTTATATTTGCGTTCTTTCCGCTGAATATGCTTTTTTATTGTCTGATGCCGGATATTCCGAGAAAAAACCGGGTTTTGCTGATATTTTCCCTGATTTTCTACGCCTGGGCGGGGCCGGTTTATCTGCTGCTCCTGGTGGGCATGACGTTTGCGGACTGGGTCGTGGCGCTGCAAATCGAGCGCTGCCGGACGCCGAAGGGCCGCAAGGGAATGCTGGCCGCAGGCTGCACCATCAACCTTACGTTGCTGTGCATTTTCAAATACCTGACCTTCCTGCTGGAAAACGTCCAGTTCCTGTTTGGCGTCCCATCCGAAATTGTAGAAATCACGCTGCCCATCGGTATCTCCTTCTACACCTTCCAGCTGCTCAGCTATATGGTGGATGTTTACCGCACCACCGTAAGGGCGCAGCGGAGGTTTACGACGCTGCTGCTCTATGTCAGCCTGTTCCACCAGTGTATCGCCGGGCCCATCGTCCGCTATGAGACGGTGGAAAGTGAATTGACTTCACGCTCTGTCTCCAGCGAAGATTTGGCCTATGGTATCCGCCGTTTTACCGTTGGTCTGGCGAAGAAGGCTCTCTTTGCCAACTATTGCGGCTCCTTGGCGGACACCTTCCTCGTGGCGACGGACGCTGCCAACGGCGCAGCGACGCTGGCGACACGGCCTGCCCTGTCCATCCTCCTGGGCTCCATCTGCTACACCATGCAGATTTACCTAGACTTTTCCGCCTATTCGGATATGGCCATCGGTATGGGGCGGATGGTGGGCTTTCACTATCTGGAGAACTTCCTGTACCCCTATCAGTCCACCTCCATCACAGAGTTTTGGCGCAGATGGCACATCTCCCTCAGCTCCTTCTTCCGGGATTACCTTTACATCCCGCTGGGCGGCAGCCGCTGCAAGCGCAGCCGCATCATCCTGAATACGTTGGTGGTATGGGTGTGTACCGGCTTCTGGCATGGGGCCAGCTGGAACTATATGCTTTGGGGCCTGTTCTACTTCGCCATGCTGTGCTTGGAGAAGTTCGTGTTCCCCAACTTCACCGAACGGATGCCCAGGATAGCCTCCCACCTCTATGTGCTGCTGGTGGTCAACTTCGGCTGGATGCTGTTCCGCTGTGAAAACCTGACCTGGCTCGGTATCGAGTTGAAGGGCCTGCTTGGGCTGAACGGCAACGGCTTTGTCAGCTATGAGACCCTGACCACCCTGAAATCGAATTTCATCTTCCTGCTGGCGGCGGCTCTGGCCTGCACGCCGTTGGTGAAGCGGCTGGGGGAGCGTTTGGCCGAGCTGTGCCAGCGCAGCCTGCGGCTGACCACCGTTTACCAGACGATTCTGGCGGTGATTCCCGTCGCGCTGACCGTGGTAGCCACTGCCTGCCTCGTGGGAGACAGCTACAACCCGTTCCTGTATTTCCGCTTTTAACGGGGGGAGGGCGAAGCCAACATGAAAAAAGAATCGAATGTCATTCATAAGAAGCGGGCAGAACTCCTGTCGGCGCTTGCCCGTGGGCTGCTGGATTTGATTGAATCCTGCATGGCCCTGTTTGGCAGAGGCCAAAAGGGGCAGATGGAGCAACAGTTGGAGCGGAAGCAGCGGGGCGGCGCACACCTGACGGTTTGGCTGGCAGGGATTTTCCTGACGGTGATGACGCTTCTGGCCTTTTGCATCCCGCTGCGGCCAACCTATTCAGAGCTGGAGCAGCGCAACCTGGCGACCTTTCCGACGCCAACCGTCTCCACGGTGCTGAACGGCGCGTTTTTCACCGATGTCAGCGCCTGGTTTTCTGACACCTTCCCGCTGCGTGAGCGGTTCACCAAGCTGAATAACGCCATGCAGAGCAGCTTCGGCATCCAAAGCACCCAAATCCACGGTACCGTCCAGCAGGGGGACGAGATTCCCACTGTGCCGGACGGCTCCTCATCGGGGAATGGCAGTTCCGGCGCAACGGCAGCGGAGGCGCAGTCCAGCACAGTGCAGCCAGAGCAGAGCGATGTATCCAGCGCAACGGAGCCAGAGCAAAGTGACACCTCCAGCGCTGCGGAGCCGGAGCAGACGGCGGAATCCAGCCAGACCGCGCCGGAGCAGCAGCCGGACAGTAGCACACAGCCAGAGGATGAGGAGAACGTCACCATTCCGGAGCTTGACCCCAACGCCAAGGTGGAGACCTTGGGGGCGCTTCTGGTAATCGATGACGCCGCCTATGAGTATTATAACTTCTCCACCGACCGGGCGAAGGAGTATCTCAGCGGCATCAACCGTGCGGCGGAGCGGCTGGACGGCATCGCCAATGTGTACAGCATCATCGTCCCCAGCAGCATGGACATCTGTGTGCCGGAAAGCGTCCGCAGCGATATCAATACCTCAGATCAGGCCAAAGCCATCGACTACTTCTACTCCAGCATGGATGATGCGGTGACGACGGTGAACGTCTTTGACACTCTGCTGACCCACAGCGCGGAGGGTGAGTATGTCTATTACCGGACAGACCACCATTGGACGGCCCTGGGCGCTTACTACGCTTACTGTGAGTTCGCCTCCGCCGCAGGCCGGCCCGTTGCCGACCTGGAGGGCGACTTTGAGGAGCACGTCTTTGACGGCTACCTGGGCAGCTTCTACCGGGAGACCAACAGCTCCGCCATGAAGGCGAACCCGGATACCGTCTACGCCTATGAGCCTGTGGACACCAACGCCATTACGATTCACTGGAAAGACGGCACGGTTTGGGATTATAACATCATCACCGATGTCTCTGACTGGGCGGCCACCAGCAAGTATTCCTCCGCTTTCATCGGGGGCGATAATCCCTATAGCGTCATTGAGAATCCCAACATCACAGACGGCAGCTCCATCCTGCTGGTGAAGGAGTCCTATGGCAACTGCTTCGCCCCCTTCCTGGTGGAGAGCTATCAGTACGTCTATGTGGTGGACTTCCGCTATTACGGCGACACGGAAAGCGGTACGCTGCTGGATTTGGTGGAGGAAAAAGAGATTCAGGATGTGCTGTTCCTGAACACCATCTCCACCACACGGGCCGACAACCTGATTCAGCTGTTGCGTCAGTTCATCGGCTGACACCAAAAACAACCTCTGACATAGAATGACATGGAAGGGCCGATTTCCGACCTTTCACCGTTATGCTATGAAGGAGGTTGTTTTATGCCCGATTTCGATTATCAGGAAATCCACGAGTCCACCTGCGTGCATACGCAGAAGATTTACGATTCCTGCCAGGCGAAGGACTGTATGGAAGGGGTGCGGTTTTATCCGACCATGCCCAGCGTGCCGGTGCTGAATGCCGCGTCCTCTCTGAAGAATGGGAGGGCGGAGCTGCTGTATGTGCTGTTGACCGTGGAGCCTGTGGGGCTAGGGCGCGGATTTTACACCATTGATATGCGCTTCTTCTATAAAATCACAGTGGAAGCGGTGGTCAACTGCACCCAGACCATTCCCATCTGCGGCCTGGCGTTCTTTGATAAGCGTTCCGTCCTCTTTGGCAGCGAAGGGGGCGCAAAGACCTTTACATCCACCGGCTCCTGCGCACAGCTGGAGGACGGCGCTCTGGCCGCCGGTGACAGCCTGCCAACGGCAGTCATCGAGGCGGTGGACCCGATACTGCTGGCGATGAAGCTGGTGGATGGGTACCGGCTGGCTCCCAGCCCCTGCGGCTGCAACGCGGACGCCTCCCTCAGTGAGGTTCCCGCCGCCATTCTGGCCGCATTTGATGAGGATATTTTGCTGGACGACAATGTGGAACGCCGCATTTACCTGACCCTGGGCCAGTTCACCATTCTGCGCCTGGAGCGGGACGCCCAACTTCAGGTGCCGGTCTACGACTACTGCATGCCCACCAAGGAGTGTGTCTCCAGCCAGGAGGAGGAAGACCCCTGTGAACTGTTCCAGCAGGTAGAGTTTCCGGCGGCGGACTTCTTCCCCCCAAGCTCCACCGGCGAAATCGACCCCATGAGTCGGCTGAGAAGGGGCTGCTCCTGCCACGGGGTGAACACCTGACCGCACCGTCAGCAGACTGAGCATCTGAAACGCCAAAACCGGACGCGACACCTGCGTCCGGTTTTGCTGCGGGCATACAGAATCTTACAATTCCACACCGACCCCCGTCCGGAAGAACCACAGCACCCGCCGTGTCACGGGAACGCCGGTGATTTCCTCCAGCGCGGCGGTGTAGACGTTCAGCTGGGTGCGGTACTCCTCGGCCCGTTGAGCCTCTCCGCCAGGGCGTATCCGGTCGGTTTTGAAGTCTATCACCGTGTAGCCGCTTTCCGTGCGGAAGCAGCAGTCAATCACGCCCTGGAGCAGCACCTCCTCCCCCTCTGGCGCGTCGGGATAGCAACGCCTTGCGTCGGTCAGAATAGAGAACTTGAACTCCCGCTCCAGTGTGTCAGTGTGCGCCGCCTCCTGGCCCAGCGGGGATGCCCAGAATCCGGCGACCTGTCCGGCGTCGATGGCACTGCCCTGGGCGGGGGTGAGCCAGCCCCCCTGTACCAACCGCTCCACCTCGGACTGTACGCCGGGGACAGTGGCCGCTTTCTCCAGGTCGATGAGCTGCATGACCGAGTGGGTAGCGGTGCCCTTCTCGGCGGGGGTCAGACCACGGGCCGCCTGCTCAAAGTCCGGCCTGCGGAACTCCATAGGGCGCGGGGGACGGGCGGTTTCCTCCGCCGCCTCTTCGTCCAGCATCCGGCCCTTAAGCTGGGTGGCGGTGGCTTTGCTGGGCAGGTTGGCAAGGGCCTCCCAGGGGTAGCGCCATTGCAGATTTTCCAGGAAATGCTCCGGCAGTGCAGGAGACGTTTCCGCTGCTGCCGCCTCCTCCTGTGCGGTTGGGGCAGGCTGTTCCAGCTCCTTCGCCAGGGAAACCAGGCGAATGTCCCACTTGTCCTCCGCCAGAAGATGGCTGTCCGGCTCGGCGGCGTAACACAATTCCCTGGCGTCATGCCGGGCCAGCACCGGCAGCAGCAGCCACTTGCCCATGCTGTCCAGCCGCAGCAGCGCTCTGGGGTCAGGATGGGGTCCGGCGTCCGGCATGAGGGCGGCCAGTTCCTTCTCCGCCTGCTCAAAGGTCATCACCAATATCAGCTTCTCCCTGGCGCGGGTCATGGCCACATAGAGGAGCCGCAGTTCCTCGCTCTTGTTCTCCCGCTCCAACTGGAGCTTTACCGCGTTCCGGGCGATGGTGGGGTATTCCACCCGCCGCTTCCCGTCCAGCGCCTTGGGCCCGATGCCCAGGGTGGGATGGAACAGCATGGGCTTCGTCTGATCGGACAGGTTGATACGCTTCGCCAGGCCGGTCAGCAGCACCACGGGGTACTCCAGCCCCTTGGAGTGGTGAATGGTCATCAGTTGGACGCCGGTGGCGGGCCGTTTCAGCCCCGCCGGACGCTTCTCCCCACTGTCCAGCAGCTGGCGCACCCTGGTGACGAAGGGGAACACCCCCCGGTGTCCGCCGGACTCGAAACTCCGAGCGTAATCGTAAAAGGCCAGCAAATTTTCCTGCCGCCGCTGTCCGCCGCTCATGGCGCCGAACACCCCATAGAGGCCGATGCGGTCATAAATCTGCCACAGCAGCTCCCCGCAGTTCAAGTCGGGCATGGCGGCCCGAAGGCCCCGCAAATCCTCCAAAAACTGGATGCAGTGGGCGTCCCCTCTGGCCTCCCCTGCCTGGACGCAGGTGAAGAAGTCCCCCTGGCGCTGCTCCGCCCGAAGCGTCGCCAGCTCGTCAGCGGTGAATCCGTATACCGGGGAGCGCAGGACGGAAATCAGCGGCACGTCCTCGTGGGGGTTGTTCACCACCTCCAGGTAGGAGAGGGCCACCGTCACCTCGGTGGTGGCGAAGATATCCTCCTCCCCGGAGGATTGCCAGGGAATGTTCTCCTCGTCCAGCGCCAGCGTCAGATAGGGCATCACCTGGTTCAGGGAGCGGTGCAGTACCGCGATGTCCTCCGGACGCACCGGGCGCAGTTCGTCCCCCTCCGTCACGAGATACGGTTCATCCAGCAGACGGCGGATGCGCTTTGCCACAAAGCGAGCCTCCAGCAGTTCCTTCGGCTCTTTGGCCTCATGCTCGTCCTGTTCCAAATCCGCCATATCCAGCACGTCCAGCTCTGTCCGGTCGCCGTCATACTCTGGATAAGGGAGGGAGGGCACCAGCTTTTGCTCCTCGCCGTAGTCCACATCACCGAACTGCTCTGTCATAATTTGCTCAAAGACGAAGTTGACAGCATTCAGCACGCTGGCGCGGGAGCGGAAGTTCCGGGTCAGCACCAGCCGTCGGGGCTGGCCCTCCTTCGCCCCTCCGGCGGGGGGAAAGCTGTGGTACTTCCGCAGGAAGATGCGGGGGTCCGCCAGCCGGAAGCGGTAAATGGACTGCTTCACGTCGCCCACCTGGAACAGATTCCGCCCGCCGCCGGTGATGGCGTCAAAGATGGCGTTCTGCACCTCGTTGGTGTCCTGATACTCGTCCACCATGACCTCAACATAGCGGCGCTGCCACTCCTCGGCAAGCGGGGAAGGGCGACCGTCCGGCTCCACCAGCACCTGGACGGCGAAATGCTCCAGGTCACTGAAA
Organism: Clostridiales bacterium; assembly: GCA_020860385.1. Taxonomy (GTDB): domain Bacteria; phylum Bacillota; class Clostridia; order Oscillospirales; family Oscillospiraceae; genus Onthomonas. Next base: position 22,609 of record JAJBUK010000025.1, on the reverse strand, counting down.
TCCAGCAGCTTGCGCCTGCGCTTTTCCGCCTGGAATGCATCCATGAAGTCCAGTTCCAGCTGAAAGAGTTGGCTGACGGCCAGGCGGGTCTCCTCCATCTCTGCCAGCAGTTCCGCGCTGGTGGAGGCGAACCGCTCCTTCAAGACGGAGACTTCCTTCTTGCACTTCTCCCGCACGGCCTTGACCTTATCCCGAATGATGGGGTTTACCCCTTTCCGGGCGGTGCCTACCCTGGGGAAGTCAATGTCCCCCAGGGCGGCGGCGCCGTCCCAGCCGTGGCCTGTGGCGGTGATGAAATTGTCCAGGGCGTCCATGGTGGTGCGGATGGAGTCGCCGAAATTCTTCTGGGTAACAGGGTCCTCCTCCATCCAGTCCAGAGTGGCGCTGAGCCGCCGGAGCCAGTAGTCCGCCAGTTCGGCGGAATCCCGGAGCAGCAGTTCGCCCCAGCGTGTATGGCCTATGTCCTTGACTCCTCTTAAATCGAAAGCGGCCTCCTGCTCCCGCAGCCAACGCTCCGGATTCGGGTGGCTCTGGACGCGGCCGTGGATGTCCAGCACGATGTCCCGGAGCCTGCTGTCGTCCCGTCCGGCGGAGAAGGTGTCCACTAGGGTACCGAAGCCGTTCTCCTGGATATGGGCGTATCGCTCTTCCAGCACCCTGTCCAGCACAGAGAGACGCAGCAACGCCACCTCCGTCTCGTCGGCCACCCGGAAGTCCGGGTCAATGTCCAGCAGATGGCCGCTCTCCCGCAGCAGAGTGGTGCAGAAGGAGTGGATGGTGGAGATTTGCGCCTGATAGATGAGGTTCGTCTGCCTGCGGAGGTGGGCGTTGGTGGGGTCTGCGGCCAGCTGCTCCTTCACTGCGTCCAGAATCTTCACCCGCAGCTCTGCGGCGGCGGCCTTCGTGTAGGTGATGACGAGGAAATCATCCAGGTTGCAGCCCTCCTCGTTCACCCGCTTTAACAGCCGCTCCACCAGCACCCGGGTCTTGCCGGAACCGGCGGCGGCGGAAACCAGCAGCTCCCCGCCCCGGTTTTCCACTACTGCGGACTGCTCCGGCGTCAAATGCACACTCATTGGGCCTCCTCCTTTCCCTGAGCTTCGGCAGCGGCCTGCCAGAACTTCTGGCCCCGCACATTGTAAAGGTAGCGCTGGCAGTCGCTCCCCTGTCCGTTCTCAAAGTGGCAGGCGGCGGCGTAGTCGCACCAGTCGCAGGGGGTACGCCCGGCGTGGAGGTAGGGGTCGGCATTGATGTTGCCGGCGGCCAGTTCCCTGGCAATTTGCCGCAGCACCTCCTGGATATGGTTGTGGAGCAGTCCCCATTGGGCGGCGGAGGCCAGATTGTCCCCGGAGATGCCGCCGGTCTTTTTCGAGACGCGGATGGGCAGGAACCGGGGCGTCTGCCCAAGGGGGACGTGCTCCATGGCGTCCAAGACGTCCGCATCCTGGAGCAGCAGGCCGCTGCGGCGGAGGGCCTTGTCCGTCTCCCGCTGAATGTCCTCCTCCGTCATGTGATGGGAGCCGGAAATCAGCACCTCATGCACCTGGGCGTACAGGATGCCGGCGGGGACGATTTCCGCATTCCCAAAGAAGTCCTGCCCCTCCTCCTGGAGGGTGAACAGGTAGAGCAGCATTTGCATTTGCAGCCCGTGCCAAACCTCTGTCAAGTCAAACACCTTGCGCCCGCTCTTGTAGTCCACCACCCGGAGGTAGAGCTTGCCGTCCTTCACCCAGCCGTCCACCCGGTCCACAAAGCCGGAGATGACCAGGGTCATGCCGTCCACGTTCAGCCGCACCGGGGGCAAATCCTTGCCCTCCCCGAAGCCCAGCTCAAAGGCGATGGGCTGGAACTCGGACCGTTTCAACTCGTCCGTCAGGTTGGATACGATCAGGTCGATGCTTTCCAGCAGCCGCTGGAACAGGTATTGGAACCGGGGATTCTGCTCCTCCAGCCCGCCCAACTCCTGGGCAATGTACTGCTGTACGGCGGCGGCTGTCAGTTCTTTGACCTGCGGCTCCTCCAGCGTCTTGACGCCGCCCAGGGGTTTCGCCTGTTTCAGCAGGTATTCCAGCACATAATGGATGAAGGTGCCCACCTGGGGGGCATCAAAGCTGGCAGGCTTCCGGGCTTTCGCCTTGAGGCCGTATTCCATGAAGTAGCCGAAGTGGCAGGAGCGGACATTGTCGATTTTAGAGGCGGAGATGCGCACCTCCTCCCCATAGAGCCGATTCACCGCCTGGCGGGACAGGCTGCCCCGGCTGGCGGACATGGCCGAGCGCAGATGGGCAACCCGTTCACCCCAGTCAGGAACGGAGGCCATAGCGTCCAGCATGGCCCCATTGGCCTGCCCTGCCGCATAGTCCAGGGCGGGAAGGGGCGCGGTGCATTTCAGTTCATCCTCCTGATGACGCACCTTCAGGTCGGGGAACAGGCGCTGCAAATCCTCCACGAAACCAGCGCAGCGCACTGCCTCTTCTCCACCGCCGCACCAGCTGATAATCAGCTTTTCCGTGGGGAGGCACACCGCATCGTAAGCCAGGGACAGTTCCCGGTCCATCCGCTGCTCCGGGGAAGGGGTTAGAGTGCAGCCGCAGGCAGCCAGCAGTTCCCTATCCTCCTGGGTCAGCAGACCGGCGGTTTGCCCCACCAGCGGGAAGTGGGTGTCATCCGCCCCCAGCAGAAAGACCACCTTGGCCTCCTTGTGGGCGGTGCGCAGAATGTCCCCAACGGAGACGCGGTCCAAGGCCACCGGAATAGTTGCCACACTGTACTGGCTCAGTACCAGTTGGAACAGCTCCGCGAACTGTTTCAGGCGTATGGGCTGCTCACTCATCAATGCGGCGCACTGCTCCAACGCACCCACCAGGATGTCCCACAGCTGGCGGTATTCCTCCGCCTGCCGCAGTTCTCCCCGCTGGGTCAGCAGCGCGGCCCGTTCCTCCAGCCGTTGAGGCAAAGCGATTTCTTCCAGGAAGCGGTACAGAGAACGAGATAGTGAAGCCCCGGAGGCGTCCTTCGTTTTCCGCAGCGTTTCCAGCGGCGCGACGATTTCCCGGCGGAGGGCGTCCAGCTGGGCCACCAGCGCCCGGTTCTCCTCCGTCCAGGGTTGGGCGTAGCCTGCCGGGTTCCAGTCCCAATCCCTGGCCTGATACCATTTACTGCCCCGAATGTCCCACTGGAGGACGTAATTCTCCAGCGCGTCCACCTGCTCCGGCGTCGCGCCAGTCAGGCCGGTTTTCAGGTAGCGGAATACATCGTCATACTCGTAGCCGTCGATGGCGTCCAGGGCAGAGGTCAGCAGGGTCAGGATGGGCTTTTCCAGAATGTTGACCTGTTTCCCCAGAAACACGGGGATGTTGTACCGGGCAAAGACGGTTTCAATCAGTTCATCATAGCCCTCCAGCGTGCGGGCTGTTACCGCAATATCCCGATAGCGGTAGCCTTGCTCCCGCACCAGCGCCAGGATGGCTCCGGCCGCCTGTTCCACCTCGTCATACGTCCGTTCCAGGTTGTAAAGCTGAACCACCTGACAGCTTCCACCATAGGGCGGCACTTCCGTGTCAAACAGATGCTGCTCCAGATAGGTCAGCTCCGCCGGGGCCTGGTCTGCGCGGCCTTGTAGGGTATCGTAGGAGACGCCAACGTGCTGCTCCCGCGCCAGGGAAATCAGCTCCAGCGCCGTCCGCCGGGCCGGGGCGAAGATGGAAGCCCCCTCCCTGTCCAGCGTGTCACAGGTCAGGGCTATCGTGACGCTGTGCCCGTCCCGCATCAGGGCGGAGAGCACCGCCTTTTCCTGAGGCGTGAAGTCGGTGAAGCAGTCGATGTAAAAGTCCTTGCCTTTGGCATAACCGCTTTCCGTCAGCTTTTCCGCCAGACGGGTCAGCCTGTCCCTGGGGTCTGTAGCACGCTCCGCCACCAGCTTATCATAGGCGGTCAGAATCAGCCCCAAATCGTGGAGCCGCCCACCGGATTCGCCGCACTGGTTCATGCCTGTCTCGAAAAGCTGGTTCGGGAGGACGCAGTAGCTTTTCAGCTCATCGGAGGTCGCCAGCAGATTTTCCAGAAAGGCGGTCCGTTTGGAGTAGTTCTGGTAGACTTTCAGGCTTCCAACGGACTGCTGCACAGCCTCGTGCATCAGAAGGAGCCGCCCGCCGCCGTCCAGCACAGGCTCCGCCAGCCCGCCGGTGACGGTCAGCACCCGGTTGTGGAGCCGTGTAAAGGACAGCACTTCACAGTATGTGGCAGTCCGGTTCCCACCGAAGTGGCACAGCCGCCGCTCCGTCTCGTGCGAGTACTGCTCCGGCACAATGAGGATTTGCCTGCGCCGGGGGCCATTTTCCGTAATGGCGCGGAGCAGCGCGGTAGATTTTCCGGTTTTTGCCCGGCCTAACAGCAATTTTAGCATAATGGCGCTCACCTTCTGGCTGCGGAATTTATGAATTAATTATATCCACACCCAATGATTTTGTCAACGCAGCGCAATGAACTGCTATACGAACGATAAAGCGGAATCCACAGGCTGAGGAAAAGGCCGCCGTCTCCCGGTTGAGGGAAAATCCACAGGTTGAGGATAAGCAGTTTTAGGAAAGCAAAACGCAGCAAGTGGGAACCGCGCCCTTGTCTAAATTTTTTGTAACAATTCCGCCGCTGGCGGCTCTTATTGGCAGAGAAGCGAAGCTACGCTATCCCACAGGCGCAGCGAAATAAGGAAGGTGAACGAGGTGGCAGGCTTTTCCAAATTTTATGAGGAATACGAGCAGCCCCTCTATCGCTTCCTGCTGGCGCTGAGCCGGGACAGCCATATGGCGGAGGAGCTGACCCAGGAGACCTTCTATCAGGCATTCCTCCATATTGATCGGTTCGAGGAGCGGTGCAGCGTCTTTGTCTGGCTGTGCCAAATTGGGAAGAACGCCTACTTCAAGGAGTGCCGCCGGAAAAAGCGGGAGGTCAGCGTGCAGGACGTGCCGGAGGGCCTCTCCCCTTCCGGCGGAGACCCGGCGGACGCCCTCGCGGAGCGGGAGCAGGCGGAACGGCTGCGCTGGCATCTGGCCCACTTGCCGCCGCCCTACCGGGACGTATTTACCTTGCGGGTGTATGGGGCGCTGAGCTTTCACGAAATCAGCCAGCTCTACGGCAAAACGGAGAGCTGGGCGCGGGTAACCTATTACCGCGCCAAGGAAAAACTGTTGGACGCATTGGAACAGGAGGACGGATTATGAAACTGGAATGTGGCATTGCGCGGGATCTGCTGCCGCTGTATGTGGATGGCCTTTGCTCTGAGGATAGCCGTGCGGCGCTGGAGCAGCACTTACAGGAGTGTGCAGGGTGCCAGGCGTGCTATCAGCGCATGAGGGCGGAGAGCGCCGAACCTGCCCCTGTCCCGCCGGAAGGAGAAGCATCCACCCGTTTCCGGCGGGGGATGCGGCGGGTGCGTCGGCGCTGGGCCCTCTCCCTGGTGGCGGTGCTGGTGGCCGTCCCGCTGATTTTTATGACGGTGGCCCAGGTGCGGGGGGACGGTCTTTGCTTCACCAACCTGATTCCTGTTGCGAAGTGCTATCATTTCCTTTCCCTCCTGCAGGACGGCGATTATGAGGCAGCCTATGACCTGCTGGATACCGAGGAGATTTGGGAGAATCTGACGGTGTATGACAGCGACCGGCTGGACGAACTGGAGACCTATCAGGCCGTCACCATCGACGGCGAGTTGTGGATGTTCGCGCCGGATGCCTTACAGGAGTACTTTGACGAAATACCGGAAGTGCTGGAAGGAGACGAAGCGCTGGCATTCTGGGAGGCAGTCTACCAGAACAGCCAGACGGAAGCCTCGCCGTTCCTGATTCCCGCAGCGGCCTATGAGACGCTGGAGGAGCAGGGCCGCCTGAACACATTGGAAGATACAGAAGTTTGGGACGAGGAGGCTTCCTATTCCGGCAGCATACTGGTGGAGGACAGCCAGGGTAACGCCTATTATATGGGCTATGCGGACAGCCTCATCGTCATGTCGGACGAATTGGACGCCGGCGATTACCTCATCTATGACTATGACTGCGTGCCGGAGCTGATTTGGGAGGCCATGATAGAAAGTCTGGAGGACGAGCAGGCGGCGTTTGAAGCCCAGGCGGAGCCGTACCTGGATATGGGCTATGATGCCTGGCGCGCGGCGTCCAGGGAGCAGTTCGCTGCCAGCATGGAGCAGTGGACGGAGGAAAACGGCGGCATCTCCCGGTTCCGCTTCTCCAACGCCTACGCCGGTTCGGGTGAGGGCGGCAGCTGGTGGCAGCTGGAATTTGACCTTTGGTTCACGGGGGACTCCGCCAGCGACGGGGGAATCACGCTGCTGGCCGACGGTGGGCTGACCTTCGGGGGCGGCTCTGTGCGTACCCAGGGCGGCAAGGCTGATTTGTTCCTGGAGGCGTTTTCGGCGGCGCTCTATTTTGAGGTATGTTCGGAGGCACTGTACTATGGAGCGGGAGAAACTGACGCGGCCGGTGATTAAAAAGCGGACGGCCTATCTCTGCAACGTAAAGCTGTTCCTGCTGGTGCTGGTGGTGCTGGGCCACAGTATGGAGCAGGTTGGCATGAAAGGAACTCTGCTTTACAGGTTGATTTATCTCTTTCATATGCCGTTGTTCGCTTTCGTATCCGGCCTGCACCTTAAAACGGTAAAATCCTGCCTTCGGCAGGCGAGGACGGCGCTGCTGCTCTACCTTCTGATACAGGGCGGGCTGGCCCTGGCAGGCAGGAGCCAGACGCTGGCCGTTCCGTACTGGCACCTGTGGTATCTGCTGAGCTTGTGCTGGTGGTCGCTCCTCTGCGGAGTTTGCTCAGTTGTTCTGGAAAAGAAAGCAAAACGCTGGAAAGCAATTCTGCTTGTCACAAGCGTTGCAGCGGCCCTTGGGTGCGGACTGCTGCCAATGGGGCGGGCGCTGTCCCTGTCCCGGACGGTGGTGTTCTTCCCCTATGTGCTGCTGGGGATGCTGTGCCCGGCGGGGTTACAGGATGGGCCGAACCGAAGGACAAGGCAGGGCTTGGCGGCCGCCTCCCTGTTGGGGGTCCTGCCGACTTGCATCGTCCTCCGGGAGGTACCCTATGCTTTCCTCTACCAGGCGGAGGGGTATCGGAACTATCATATGGGGTTGGCGGAGGGGATGCTGCTGCGGCTGTTGTGCTTCGCCGCTGCGGTCAGCCTGGGGGCTCTGGTGTTGGCATTGATGCCTGCAAGGCGGTTTCCCTTTACAAAATTTGGTGGGGATACGCTGCCTACCTATCTGCTGCACGTTTGCTTTCTGCCGCTGCTCAAGGTGCTTTGGCCGGAGGCCGGGATAGCAGCGTTGACGTTGTTCTCCGTGACGCTGGTTTGCCTGCTGTGGGAGCTGTTTCGCTGGGCGCGGCCTCCCTACGCAATTGTGCAGGAGCAGGCTGTCACGTTCCCTTTGACAAAGCCAGGGTTTCCCTTTATAATGAAGGCAACGACTTGGCAAGGAGGAAACAGTCATGCCGGAACGCATCGGAACGGTGGAACGCAACACGAAGGAGACAAAAATCCGCCTGACCCTGAACCTGGACGGGACGGGGCACAGCAGAATCGATACTAAGATAGGCTTTTTCGACCATATGCTGGACGGATTTGCCCGCCACGGTCTGTTTGACCTGGACGTGACCTGTGACGGCGACATCGCCGTGGACTGTCACCACTCCATTGAAGATACCGGCATCGTCTTTGGCACCGCCATCCGGGAGGCTGTGGGCGACAAAAAGGGCATCAAGCGCTATGGCAGCTGTATTCTGCCCATGGATGAGGCGCTGGTGCTGTGCGCGGTAGATTTGAGCGGGCGGCCCTATCTGGTGTATGACGCGGCCTTTACCAACCAGAGCATCGGCGGGATGGACACCCAGATGGCGAAGGAGTTCTTCTATGCCGTCAGCTACGCAGCGGGAATGAATCTGCATATTAAAGTTTTTTATGGTGAAAACGACCATCACATCATGGAGGCCATGTTCAAGGCCTTCGCCAAGGCGCTGGACGCCGCCACTCAGTTCGACCCCAGGATTCAGGATGTGCTGTCCACGAAGGGCAGCCTGTAAGATAGGCATTCCCAAAAGGAAGAAGCCGCGAACAGAGGTTGTTCGCGGCTTTCTGCTATGTTCCGATGAGGTCAGCGCTGATAGGCGGCGCGGCCGGTCTTGTACAGGTTGCCGCCGTGGCAGTCGATGGCAACGGTCAGGGGCAGTTCCTCGATTTCCATCCGCTTGATGGATTCACAGCCCAGGTCGTCAAAAGCGATGACGTCAGCCTTCTTGATGCACCGGGCGATCAGCGCACCAGCGCCGCCCACGGCGGCAAAGAAGCAGGCATTGTTCCGCTGTAAGGCGGCCTCCACTTCATCACTCATCTGGCCTTTGGCGATGATGGCACCCAGCCCCAAATCCAACAGCCTGGGGGCAAACCCATTCATACGGCTGGCGGTGGTGGGGCCGCAGGCCCCAACGGCCATACCTTGCTGAGCGGGGGTAGGCCCGGCGTAGTAAATCACAGCGTCCCGCAGAGGCAAGGGCAAGGGCTTGCCCTCCTCCAGCAGGGCAAAGAGGCGCTTGTGGGCAGCGTCCCGCGCCGTGTAAATGGTGCCGGACAGAAGGACTCTGTCCCCGGCGCGGAGAGTCGGCTGCCAGTCCCGCAGCGCTTCGGTGCGGATATGATAGGTGGCAGACATCATCATTCACCCACGGAAGCCGGTTCGTCGGCAATGTCCTCAAAGGCGACAGAGGCGGCGTTGAAGGTATCGTTCAGGTTCAGCAGCATACTGCGCAGCCGTTCCACTTCCGTCAGAGAGTGGGAGATGGATTCGCCGACGATTGTCTGCATGGATTCATATTGCTCTTTGCTGTTGGCAAACATGGCGTCGATTTGCTGCTGCACGGCGGCCTTTTTGTCCTCAGCAGCCAAAATCTGCGCCTGGGCTTCCGCCAGCATATCGTCGCATTGGGCCTTTGTGCTTGCGCGGAGGCCGTCAGCGTCCGCCTGGGCCTCGCTGCGAATCGCGGCGGCATCCTCGTTCGCCTGGGAGATGGTGGCATCGGCAGCGCGCTCCGCATTCAGCAGGATACGGCCTGCCTTATCAACCAGCGTGTTGTAGCCCTCGGCATCCGCCTGATATTTCCGGACGGTTTCCTGCATTTCTGCACGCAACGCATCCTCTGCGGCGGCCTGATTTGCAGAGGCTCCGGCCAGGTCAGCCTTCAGGCTGGCAATTTGCGCGTTGGCCTCCTCCAGCAGCAGCTCCGCATCGCTCTTGTGGTTCACTGCTTCCTGGAGGGCGTCCCGCTCCTGCTGCATATCCGCCAGCTGTGCCTGGAGCTGATGCTGCTCATCCAGGGCCCGGTCCAGGTCGCTCCGCACCTCGTCCAGCGTAGTCTCTACTTCAGAGAGGGCCAGTTCCTGCTCCCGTGTCATTTTTGTGATGTACTCCATAACGTCCTCGCGGTTAAATCCGTGCAGCGCGCTGCGGAATAATGTGTTTTCGTCCATCGTTTCGTGCCCTCCAGCCTTTCATCCGTAAACGCCGACTTGTATCAGCCTGTATTGCGTCGCTTCCCTATAGGAGGCGTCCAGAAGCAGATGCTGCATCGGCTCTGGCGCTATCATAGAATAGTCTTGCCATCCTTGTCCCGCGAAAAAGGGAGAATACGCCTGATTTTTAACGCTGCTGATGTTGCAACAAGCCCAAAAGCAGGCACAAACCCTCCCTCCGGGAAGCGGCCTTGTGTCATTATAGCATAAACTTCCACCTCTGACAATAAAATTTCAAATATTCCCTGCATATCCTTCTGCGTTGCCAAATAATGCGCCCCCTGGTAATCGGGAAATTCTCAAAATCCCCCCTGGACCATGAAGCCAGGAGGGATTTTCGCCGTTATTCACTTGTAGCGGTTTTGCGGGGGCTTTAACGGTCCATCAACTGCTGCCGGCAAAGAGATGGAGCGTAATGCCTTTCGTCTGTCAAGATGCAATACGTTTACGCCTGATACTGCCGCACTACCGGTTCCAGCAGACGCGCCATGGCTGCCCCGTCAATGGATGTCTGAGTAAATTCCTCCAGGGCATAGATGGCCTGCCAGACCAGCAGGCCGATGCCGTTCAGCGCGGTGCGGCCCTGCTCCCCCGCCCGTTTTAGCAGGCTGGTGGCCGCGGGGCTGTAAATCAGGTCACATACCGGCGCATGGGCGGGCAGGGCGTCCAGGAAGTCCAGGGAGGCGAAGTCCGCTCCCGTTCCCTTCATGCCCAGGGAGGTGCAGTTCACCAGCAGGTCGGCGTGGCGGACGCCCTCGGTCAGCTCCGCCGGGGAAAGCCCTTTGGCCTCCATCCGTTCCGGCGCATAGCGGCAAAGCTGCTCCGCCTTGGACACCGTCCGGTTGCACACGGTAATGTGGGCCGCGCCCTGCTGCAACAGCTTCAGCGCCACAGACTTGGCCGCGCCGCCGGTACCCAGGATGGTCACATTCTGCCCCGCCGGGTCAATGCCCTGCTGGAGCAGGGACTGGTAAAAGCCTCTGCCATCGGTGTTGCAGCCGTACCATCTGCCGTCCCGCAGGCAGACCGTGTTCACCGCCTGGAACAGCGCCGCGTCCTCGTCCAGCTCGTCCATCAGGGGCACCATGTCCACCTTGTGGGGCATGGTGCAGTTAAAGCCCGCGAAGTCCAGCAGCTTGGCCGCGTCCAGCCACGCCTTCGCCTGACCCTTGGCCACGGGCTGGCACAGGTAGACGTAGTTCAGCCCCAGGGCCTGAATCATGGTGTTTTGCAGCAGCGGGGACAGGGAGCGGAGCACCGGGTCGCCGATGACTGCCAGCTTCCGGCTGTCGTTTTCATAGGAAAGCTGCATGGTGTTCCCTCCTCACTCGCTGCGGCAGTAGTTGCCCAGAATGCGGAAACTCAGCGTCTCGTCGATGAGCTGGTGAATGACATCGTCCATGCCGCCGCCGTTCAGGTGACCGGTGAAGTCGGCAAAGAAGGTGTACTCCCAGCTCCGCCCGGGAATGGGGCGGGACTCCAGCTTCAGCAGGTTCAGCCCGTTGGTGGCGAAGATGGACAGAATGCGGTGCAGGCTCCCCTCAGTGTGGGGGACGGTAAAGACCACGCTGACCTTATCCGCCTCCTCGCCGCCGCAGGGCTTTTCCGCAACCACCACGAAGCGGGTGTAATTGTTCCGGTTATCGTTGATTTTTTCGGCCAGAATGTCCATATTGTACAGCTTGGCTGCCCGGCGGCTGGCGATGGCCGCCTTGCTGACATCGCCGGACTCCGCCACCAGCTTGGCGGCGGCGGCAGTGTTCAGCTCCACATTCTGATTCCACTGGGGGAAGGTGGCCAAAAAGTCCCGGCACTGGAAGAAGCCCTGCTCGTGAGAGTAAACGTCCGTAATGCTGCCCAGGCTGGCGCCGTGGGGGGCCAGCAGGCAATGCTCCACATGAACGGTGGTCTCCCCCACGATGTAGCAGCCGTACTTCGCCAGAAGGTCGTATACATCGTTGATGGAGCCGGTGGAGCTGTTCTCGATGGGCACCACGCCGTATCCCCCCAGCCCCTCCCGGATGGCAAGGAAAACCCCTTCAAAGCTGCGGGCGCTGGTGCGGTCGCAGTGCTCGCCAAAATACTGGATAGTGGCCTCCTCGCCGTAGGCACCGGGCTTGCCCTGGAAGATGACCCGGTCGGTCTCCGGCCGCCAGCCTACCGTGTCCACCGCTTCGTGGTACTCTTTATAGGCCCGCTCCTTGGCTGGGTTCCAGCCCCCCAGCAGCTTGGTCTGAATCATGCGGCTCTGGGCCATGATTTGCTCGTACAGGGCGACGACGTAGGGCTGCAGCTCCTTGTCCTCCACCAGGGCGGCCTTGGCGGTCAGCACCTCCTGCTCCCGCCCCGGGTCCAGAATGGCCTTGTCGTTTTTCAGCTTGTATTCTCCTACTTGCCGGCTGACCCGCATCCGCTGTTCGTACAGCGGCACGATTTGCCGGTCGATAGCGTCTATCTCTTTGCGCAGTTCGTCCAGTTCTGACATAGGGTTCCCTCCTGGTTAAATTCCCAACAGCTCACAGGTGGCCAGTGCCGCCGCCGCCTCGATGACCGGCACCGCCCGGTGGCAGATGCAGGGGTCATGCCGCCCCTCTATGGTCAGCGTGGCGTTCTCCATCTTTTCCAGGTCAATGGTGTCCTGCTCCTGGGCGATGGAGGGGGTGGGCCGGATGGCCACGGAGAACACTACCGGCATACCGTTGGTGATGCCGCCGTTAACCCCGCCGTTCACATTGCCCAGGGTGTAAATATTGCCCCGGGCGATGCGGATGGGGTCGTTGCACTCGCTGCCCCGCATGGAGGCCATGCCGAAGCCCGCGCCGAAGGCGACGCCCTTCACAGCGGGGACGGCGAACAGGTGTTGGGCGAAGATGCCTTCCACGTTTTCCCCATAGTCGGGGGAGCCCACTCCGGGAGGCAGACCCAGTACGGCGCACTCAATGATGCCGCCCACGCTGTCCTTCTCCGACTTGGCCTGCAAAATGGCCTGCTGCATGGCCTCCCCCCGGCTGTCGTCCAGCACGGGGAAGGTCTTTTCCGCCACCTGACGGAGCAGTTCCCGGCTCAGCGGCTCACCGGCGTTCTCCAGGGGCAGGTCTTCCACATCAGCGATGGAGCGGATATGCGCGCCGATGGTGATGCCCTCCTGGGCCAAAATCTGCTTCGCCACCGCCCCGGCAAAGACCAGGGGCGCCGTCAGACGCCCGGAGAAGTGGCCGCCGCCCCGATAATCGTTGCAGCCGTCATAGCGGAGGAAGCCGGTGTAGTCAGCATGGCCGGGCCGGGGCAGGTATTGCAGCTTGCTGTAGTCCCCGGAGCGCTGGTCGGTGTTCCGAATGATGGCGCAGAGGGGGGTGCCGGTGGTCTGCCCCTCGAACATTCCGGAGAGGATCTCCGGCACGTCCGCCTCCTTCCGAGCCGTGGACAGAGGGCCTTTCCCCGGAGCCCGGCGGGAAAGCTCAAAGGCGATCTCGTCCATGTCCAGTTCAATGCCCGCCGGGACGCCGGACAGCGTCACCCCGATGGCTGGGCCGTGGCTCTCGCCAAAGATGGTGTGTTTCATAGTCGTTCCTCCCGATTTCAGCGTTGACGGACAACGCCGCCCAGCGTTTGATAATCCTCCCAAAAGTTGGGGTAGGATTTAGCAACGCATTCCGCCCCGCAGATGGTGACAGCGTCCAGGCAGCGGGTGGCGGCGATGCCCAGCATCATGGCGATGCGGTGGTCATTGTGGCTGTCTGTCACGCCGCCGTACAGGTAGCTTCTGCCCAGAATGGTCAGGCTGTCCGGCTTCTGGGTCACATGACCGCCCAGGTTGTTCAGCTCGATGGTGACGGTGTCCAGCCGGTCGCTCTCCTTCATCCGGAGCCGGGCCGCGCCCACGATGTGGGTCACCTCCCCGTCCCGGAGGGCTGCCCGCAGCGCCAGGGGCGGCACCAGATCGGGGCACTGGCTGACATCCAGCGTCACCTCCCCCGGCTCGTCCAACCGGCGTACATAGTCCAGAATCACCCGGTCGCCCTGGGTGGAGTCAGGATTCAGCCCTTCCAGCAGGATTTCCGACCCCAGGCTGTTCGCCACCAGGAAGTTGGCGGCCTGGGAGTAGTCGCTCTCCACCGCGCAGTCACAGGGGATATACCGCTGACCGCCGGGGATGTGCCAGCCCGCAGCTGTCCGCTCCGCCGTCACGCCGAACCGAGCCAGGGCGTCCAGCGTCATATCCACATAGCCGCTGGATTGCAGCTCAGTGGTCAGCTCCAGGTTGCTGTCCCCGTCCAAAAGGGGCAGGGCGCAGAGCAGCCCTGTGATGAACTGGCTGGACACGTTTCCCGGCAGGCGGTACACGCCGGGGGTCAGCGTCCCCTCCACGGTGATGCAGTCCGGGGTGTGCTCGTACCGGATGCCCTTCTCCTGAAACAGCGTCTCATAGGGCTTCATGGGCCGCTCCAGCAGCCGTCCGCGGCCGAAGAACTGCCCGCCGCCGGTGAGGGCCAGCGCCACCGGTATCAGGAACCGCAGGGTGGAGCCGGATTCGCCGCAGTCCAGTCGGGGCAGCGCCTCGACCTTGTGCGGGGCGGCTCCGCGGATTTCTCCGCCGTTATGCCGAATCTCTGCCCCCAGCGCCGCCATGCAGCCCAGGGTGGCCTGAATATCCTCGCTGGCGGCTACGTTCGTCAGGTGGCTGACCCCCTGGGCCAGGGACGCGGCGATGATGAGCCGGTGAGCCTGGCTTTTGGAGGGGGGCGGGGTCAGCGTGCCGGTGAGCTTTCCCGGCTCCAGATACAGATTCATGCTTCCACCTCGATCAGGTCAAACAGGGCGGATTTCTCCAGCTTCACCGCCTGGGCTTTGCCCAGTTCCGGCAGGACGATGAGGCGGATGCTGTCCCCCTGGCCCTTCTTGTCCAGGCCGATGGCGGCCTGATAGTCCTCCATGGTGCAGGTGATACGGTCAGGCAGGCCGAACTTCCGCACGATTTGGGTGATTTGGCCGGGAACCTCTGCCGGGGTATAGCCCAGCTTCACCCCCAGTTCCGCCGCCCGGCACATACCGGCGGCCACCGCCTGTCCGTGGGTATAGGTCTCGTAGTGATACGCCTTTTCGTAGGCGTGGCCCAGGGTGTGGCCAAAGTTCAGAATCATCCGCAGGCCCTTGTCCAGCTCGTCCTCCACCACGCACTCGGCCTTGATGGCGCAGCAGGTGCGCAGAACACTCTCGATTTGCGCCATGACCCCCGCCCGATTGCCCATGGCGTCCAGGGCGTGGAAGAAGTCCGCCTGATAGATGCAGCCGTACTTGATGACCTCCGCCATGCCGTCGGAGAAGATACGGTCAGAGAGGGTGTCCAGCACGTCCGGGTCCATCAGCACCAGCCGGGGCTGCCAGAAGGCTCCCGCCAGATTCTTACCCGCCTCCAGGTCGATAGCCACCTTGCCGCCTACGGAGGAGTCCACCTGGGCCAGCAGCGTAGTGGGAATTTGCACGAAGTCCACCCCCCGAAGGATGCTGGCGGCGGCAAAACCCGCCAGGTCGCCGACCACGCCGCCGCCCAGGGCCACCACGCAGTCCGTCCGGGTCAGGCCGAAGGCCATGAACTCCTCCCACAGCCAGGACAGCAATTTGGCGCTCTTGGAGGTCTCCCCTGCCGGAACGGTCAGCACCTTCACGGTGAAGCCCGCGTCGGTCAGGCTCTTTTCCACCCGGTCAGCGTACAGCGGCCCCACGTTGGAGTCAGTGACCACGGCGGCCCGGCCCCGGCGGAGCAGCGCCGTGCGCATCCGCTTCCCTGCCTGGTCTAAAATGCCTCGTTCAATCAAAATCTCATATTCTTTTCCCGGTAAGTTCACAAAAACCCGTTCCATCGGCCAGTTCCTCCCATGTGCCAGGCACAGCAATCGTTCTTTTTATTTTACAACGGTCTTCCCCATCAGGTCAACCATTTTTTCCACTTTCCCCATCAGGTCACCGAACTGGGGCGGAGTCAGGGACTGCTGCCCGTCGCAGAGGGCGTGGGCGGGGTCGTTGTGTACCTCGATGATGAGGCCGTCGGCCCCCGCCGCTACGCCGGACAGGGCCAGCGGCTCCACCAGCCAACTGTAGCCGCCGGAGTGGGAGGGGTCGATGATGATGGGCAGGTGGCACATCCGCTTGATGGAGGGGACGGCGGACACGTCCAGTGTGTTCCGGGTGTATTTCTCGAAGGTGCGGATGCCCCGCTCGCAGAGGATAACGTTCTCGTTGCCCTCGCTCATGATGTATTCGGCGGACATGATCCACTCCTCGTAGGTGTTGGACAGACCACGCTTCAGGAGGACGGGCTTGGACATTTTGCCCACCTCCTTCAGCAGCTCAAAGTTCTGCATATTCCGCGCCCCGATCTGCACCAAATCCACCTTCTGCTCGAAGAGGTCGCAGTACCGGGGAGCCATAATTTCCGTTACGATGGGAAGCCCGGTTTCCGCTTTGGCCGCCAGAAGCAGGTCAAGCCCTTCTGTTCCTAAGCCCTGGAAGGAGTAAGGGCTGGTGCGGGGCTTGAAGGCGCCGCCCCGGAGCATGGTGGCTCCTTGCTCCTGCACGCGTTTAGCGACCTCGATGATTTGTTCTTCGCTCTCCACCGAGCAGGGGCCGGCGATGACCGTGAAGTTGTTGCCGCCTACGGGGACGCCGTCCACGTCCACCACTGTGTCCTCCGGGTGGAACTTCCGGTTGGCCTTTTTGTACGGCTCGCTGATGCGGGTGACCCGCTCCACGCACTCGTTCAGGAGGATTTTGTCCGCGTCCACCTTGGTGGTGTCCCCCACCAGACCCAGGATGGAGCAGTCCACGCCGTTGGTGACCCCCACCCGCAGATCCATCGCTTCAAACTTGGCGACCAGCTTTCGGATCTCGTTCTGACTTGTACCCGGTTTTAAAATGACTACCATGATTCAGTTCTCCCTTACTCATAAAAATTAAAGTTGGCAAAAAGAAACGGCCCATTGTCCCGTGACAATGAGCCTGATGCGACTGATTCTGAAAATGTCTTGCGTACTATCCCGTTACAGGGCGCACGGCAATGCCCGCTCTTGTCCCGCAGCTATCCAATTTTCCCCACGCAAAATAGCCGGAACCAATAAATCGGGTCCAGCTCTCGGTAAAGGAGTAGTAGGATGTGCGGATAGAATCGTTCATCTTCGCGCCTCGTTTTGAGTAGTTAGGTTGATTATAGCACAGTTCCCGGAAAATGCAAGGGAAATTTCAAAATTCTCTTGAAATTTCCCAGGCTTGCGTTCTTAGCAGGAACGTGGTAAGATAACTCTAACCAAAAAAGGCTGCGCCGGAGCGCAGCCGACGGAAAGGAACCTGTAGCATGGAAGCATATGAGCGGCTGGAGCAGGCCGTGACAGAGATGGTCAAGGAAGCGCAAATCAAGATGGGATACCAGGAGGAGGCATTTCACCTCTACTATCCCCTGTCAGCGCTGAATAAGCTGCTGGGGACGGCTTACGATATGCCCCAGATGACGCAGACGCTGCAAGACTTTGCGGCGTCTGCGGAGCCGCGCCTCGGCAAGCTGGGCATTGCCGCCCGGGACGGGCGCTTCTGCCTGACGATTCCGGCAGAAGGGACGCGGTACGTCCACGAGCATATTGACGAGAACGACTTTTTGGTGCAGTTCATTTCGGTCATTGGGCGGCACGGCTGCACGCTGGAGGAGGTTCTGGCGGTCTTTTACGCCCACTCGGACCGGGTGCGGGTCAGGAAGATGGAAATCGACGACTTTGATTACCTGGTTTACTTTGAGGATGGCGTCCCCAATGACTACCGCTATTGCCTGACGGTGGAGGACTGCCACATCATCTATCACCGGTTCACCAAGGAGGATTACGAAGCCTTCGGCTATCCTTCGGAATAACGGGGCGCGCATCTGAAAAACGGCTGGACAAACGCTGTCCAGCCGTTTTCTGCGCCCTCACAGAGCGGCGAAATCCAGAAAGAGGAAATGGGTATCCGCCTCATTGTCGATATATTCGTTGCCATGGTTCGTTCCGGTATATGCCAGCTGCCCCGCCCGATAGGCGCACAGCGTGGTGAAGGGAGTCGGCGTCCATCGATATCGCCCCAGGGGCGTGGTTGCAAACAGCGCCCCATTGGGCAGGCGGGCTGTGTAGAGGGAATTTGCGTAATTCGTATGGACATAGAGCAGCTCCCCGTCGTACAGGAGGAAATTCATCTTGTTGCCTGGGGTCAGTTCACAGACAGCCCCGTCCAAAAGCTGAAACCGCTCCTCCGCTGTCAGCTCACGGCCTGCCTCGGCGGCTGCCCGGTTCAGCCGGTCGATCAGGCAGCAGAGAAGCCGCTCGCTGTCAGTGCGGCCCTCCTGCACATACTGATAGGGCGTCAGCGCCGGGCAGTGGAACATGGTGCCGTTGTGGGCCAATGTCCAGCACCGATGAAAGCAATCCCGCTGGACAAAGGGATGACAGTTTTCATAGTCTGTGGAACCCACGGTCGCCAGACGGATATGGGCAATCATTCCTTCTGTCTCCAGCGGGTGAGCCAGCCGGGCTTTCAGGTAGCCGCTGCGGAAGGCAGGGGTCGGCTCCTTTTCTACGGAGGCGGAGTTGCCGTGAAAGGTGGCCATCCCCCAGCCGTGGGGATGCTCTGTGCTGTGGGAAAAGAATTCTTTCAGCAGCCCGTTCACCAGAACAGGCGCAGCTGCGCTGACGCCGAACAACTCACACATAAGCCTCCTCCTGCTGCCGCTTTGCCAGGGCAAGCCCCTTGCGGACAAATCCGCCGGAAAAGGCTTTGCGGATCTTCCAGGCGTAGCGGTTCTCCCCATCGATGAACTTGGCGTCCTCAAAGTCCAGCACCCACTGCACTTCAGTGGGATAGTCCCGATAAAAGTCCCGCATCAGTGCGATCACCTTTCGGGCTGCCTGGGCGACGGAATAGGCGCGGCCATCCGGCAGCATCAGGTTCACCGTTTTCAGGTCATAGTGGGCAGCGTTTTTGAAATTCTGAACAGCCTGCACCTGGTCCTGGTCGGTGAAGGACTGATCAGGGGTAGCGGCCAGCCAGCACAGCAACAGTTGGGTAAAGGCCACGTCCCGCCCGTCAATACCAGCAGATGTCAGAGGATTCAGGTCGAACATCCGCAGCTCGATGTGGTTGACGCCGCCGTTTTCCAGGGCGTCCAGCCGATTCGGCCCGGCGGGCTTCAGCCGGACGGGATAGTACAGCTCCGAAGGAGCCTGGAGCCAGCCCCGGCGCACATAGTCCCGGATGCTCTCCACATAGGCGGGCAGGCTGCCATAGTCAAACACCGGGGCAAAGGCGTTCCAGTACCCCAGCTCACTGCACCGCACGGATGCCAGGCCCTGGAATACGTCTCCGTCAAACCGCTCCTTCTCCACATAGGAGCTGTCCAGTAGGGGGCTGGCGGCGGTGATGGCTGTCAAGAGCCAGCCGTAGGCCGTGACCCGCTTTGCCAGGGTCAGGTAGAGGTCGTTTTTGTATGCGACATAGCTTGCCTGTCCGCTGCGCTGGAAGTCCCGGCGCAGCAGTTCCTGGTGAAAGGAGTAGTTGACATGGATGCCGCACAGGGTCATTTTGTAGCGCCCATAGCGTTTGGCAAGGTAGTTCCGATAAATGGTCTTTTCCGATTGCGGTCCGGAGAACTGTGCCACGGGAATATCCTGCTCGTTGCGGATATAAGGCGGATTGGAAAAGGGCCACAGATACTCCCTGGGGGACTGAGCGGCCAGCGTCCGCTGAATCCTCCGGGTGTGCTGCTCCAGTTCCGCCACAGCAGCCTGGGGACTGGGCTGGACGGAGGTGTTGATTTCCGTCTGATTTTCGCAGAAATCCCGGACGATATTCGGGTCATCCGTAAAGGGATGGGGCGTGTGGGCCAGGAAGCCCCCTCCGTCTATCCGCAGATTCTCCTTTTCCAGACCGAAACTGCCGGAAAGCAGCAGCCCTGCCAGTTCCGGCGAGTCAATTTGTAACATGGGGGCACCTCCTCATTCAATCCGGCCATCCTGGCCGATACTTCCGTACTTGCCTGTGATAGTATCCTAACATGGCAGGCCGTTTTCAGCTAATACGGAAAAAGAATACCCGGTTATAGCCTGAGTATATAACCCGGTGCGCTGCGCGCCTTCGTTCGGGCATAGGAAAACCATTGACAGAACTTTTTGAATACGGTATACTAAGGTTTGATCTGATTTTGAAAGAGCAGTGAGGCACGATATGGAGAAATTAGTTGACCAAATCACCGCCGTTGTTTCCGAGGCGTTTGAGATAGCCGGATTCGACCCTGCGCTGGGCAAATGCGCCCAGTCAAACCGGCCTGACCTGTGCCAGTACCAGTGCAACGGCGCTATGGCAGGCGCAAAGCTCTACCATCAGCCCCCCTTCCAAATCGCCCAGAAGGTGGCGGATGTACTGGCCGCCGAGCCGATGTTTGAAAAGGTGGAAATGGTGCGCCCAGGTTTTATCAATATGGATGTGGCCCCGGAGTACCTGGCCGGGCTGCTGAACGAGATGCGGGGAGACGACCGCTGCGGCGTACCTGTGACGGAGCAGCCCAAAACCATCATTGTGGACTACGGCGGGGCCAATGTGGCAAAGCCGCTCCACGTCGGTCACCTGCGCTCCGCCATCATCGGCGAGGCCATCAAGCGCATTGCCCGGTTCCAGGGGCACACGGTCATCGGGGACGTGCATCTGGGGGACTGGGGCCTGCAAATGGGCCAAATCATCACCGAGCTGCGCTGCCGCCAGCCGGAGCTTCCCTATTTTGACGAGGCGTATTCCGGTCCCTATCCGGAGGAAGCACCCTTCACCATCTCCGACTTGGAGGAGATTTACCCCTGCGCCTCCGGCAAGTCCAAGGCCGACCCAGCCTACAAGGAGGCCGCTCAGCAGGCCACGGCGGAACTGCAAGCCGGCCGCCCCGGCTATCGCGCCCTGTGGCAGCATATCATCAACGTGTCTGTGGCCGACCTGAAGAAAAACTATGACAAGCTGGACGTTCACTTCGACCTGTGGAAGGGCGAAAGCGATGCCCAGCCCTACATCCCCGCCATGGTGGAGCAGATGAAGGCGGACGGCTACGCCCACCTCAGCGACGGCGCACTGGTGGTGGACGTGCAGGAGGAGGGCGATACCCGGGAGATCCCCCCCTGTATGATCCTGAAATCGGATGGTGCGGTGCAGTACGAGACCACTGACCTGGCCACCATCATTCAGCGGCAGCAGGACTATCACCCTGACCGCATCATCTACCTGACGGACAAGCGGCAGGAGCTGCACTTCGTCCGCACCTTCCGCTGCGCCTACAAGACCGGCCTGGTGGATAAGGACAAGACAGAGCTGACCTTCATCGGCTTCGGCACCATGAACGGCAAAGACGGCAAGCCCTTCAAAACCCGGGAGGGCGGCGTCCTGCGGCTGGAATACCTGCTGAAGGATGTCAGCGATGCGGTCTATGCCAAATCAAAGGCAGCTAACCCCAGCCTGACGGAGGAGGAGTTGCAGGAAATCGCATCCAAGGTGGGCCTGGCCGCCATCAAGTACGGCGACCTGTCCAACCAGCCCTCCAAGGACTATGTATTCGATGTAGACCGATTCACCGCCTTCGAGGGCAACACCGGCCCCTACATCATGTATACCATGGTGCGTATCAAATCCATTTTGTCCAGATTCTTCGCGGCCAATCCGGACGCCCAGCCGGAGGCCATCCTGCCTCCGGAGAGCAAAAAGGAAACGGACCTGTATCTGGCGCTGGTTCGCTTTCCCGACGCTATCGAGGACGCTTACACGCAGAACGCCCCCAACCGGCTGTGCCATTATATTTATGAGCTGTCCAATGCGCTGAACGCCTTCTACGCCGACCACAACATTATGAAGGAGCCAGATGCCCTGCGGCAGGGCAGCTGGATTCTGCTGGTGCAGCTGGTGCTGAAGGTGCTGGAGTTGAGCGTTGACCTGGTGGGCTTTTCTGCGCCGGATAAGATGTAACAGGCGCAGCTTGCCGGAGCGGCATCTGACAGAGAAAGAAATGGATGTGATGAGATGAAAACGGCCAAAAAGGTGCTTCTGATTCTGGTCGCGGTGGTCCTGGCAGGGGTCTGCGCGGCGGATTTCCTCCTGCCAGATGGTATCCTTTCCAGATTTGGGAACAGTAAAATCGTTTCTGATGATGGTCCCACGGTGGTGGTAGAGGACACCTTCACCGGAGAGGCGGAGGCGGAGACCTCCTCCGAAGCGGAGGCAGAAGCGGTCGTAACTGAGGTTTCCATCAGCCAGTACGACCTGACGGTCTGTGTCGATGCCGGTCACGGCGGCAATGACCCCGGCTGTATCACAGAGGATGGCCGGGAGGAATCCGGAGACGTGCTGAATCTGGCGCTGCTGGTGAAGGAGAAGCTGGAATATTACGGCGTCACTGTGGTGATGACCCGGGAGACGGATGAGTATGTCTCCCTGGCAGACCGGTGCAGGACCGCCAACAACGCTGGTGCGGACCTGTTTGTCTCCATCCATCGAAATATCCTGACTACAGAGCCCTCTGCCTGCGGCGTGGAGGCCTGGATCGAAGCCAAATACAGTCAGGAGGAATACGACCTGGCCACCAATATTCTGGAAGAATTGCAGTTGGCCGGTATTCAGAGGATGCGGGGCGTTTCCTCCGGTACGGAAACCTCCAACAGCAAGAATTACTATGTGAACAGCGCCACCAATATGCCCGCGACGCTGCTGGAAATGGGATTTATGTCCAACGAGGAGGACAATGAACTCTATGACGCGAACCTGGAAGCCTACGCCCAGGCCATTGCCGACGGCCTGATTGCCACCTGGGTGCAGTACGGCGGCGAAAGCGTTGGGGAGAAATCCTACAGTGTGTCCCTCGTGAACAGCTACATAACTGCGCAGCAGGCGAAGGCAGAGGAGGAAAGCGAGGCGGCGGCCTATCAAATCGATGGAGACTGGCCCATCGGCGGCACCGCCAACGACACGGTAAACCTCCGCAGCGGCCCCGGCACGGAGTAT
>JAJBUK010000128.1 GCA_020860385.1 Clostridiales bacterium | reverse complement strand
GTCTCTGGGGGCGTGGGGTGTGGTGATGGCGTGGGTGGCGTGGATCCAGATATTCTCCAGCGCCGTCCCCGTCTGGGCGCTGATGATGGCTTTGCACTGCTCGATGGCGTCCTCCGGCACGTTCACCAGTTCCATGGCTGCAATCGCCACCCGCACGCCGCAGTCCAGCACCAGCAGCCGCACATGGGGCGCGTCGTGTACGCCCCGGAAACCGTCGGTGGGGAACATATCCGCCGGGAAGTGGAGCGCGGCGCTGCCTGCACCGGCTCTCAGCGTATCATGGCTCATACTGCGCTTCCTTTCTTCTTAATCGTCGATGATAAAAGCTCATAGTTGTTCTTTTTGCCTGGCTCACTGCGCCGCGGCGGCAGGGGCAGCGGCCTGGGACAGGTCGGGGTTCAGCTCACGCACCCGGCAGCAGGCCACATAGTGGTTGGGCAGCACCTCTTCCAGCTTCTGAGGCTGCCGGCACGCCTCGGTGGCGTAGGGGCAGCGGGGCGCAAAGCGGCAGCCCGGCTTCGGGTTGATGGGACTCATCAGCTCGCCGTGGAGCTGGATGCGCTGCTTGGGCTTGTCAATGTCGATGGAGGGGATGGCGGAGAGCAGCGCCTTGCTGTAGGGGTGCAGGGTCTGCCGGAACAGCTCCTTGGCGGGGCTGGTCTCCACCAGCTGCCCCAGATACATGACGCTGATGTTGTGGGAGATATGATGCACCACGCTCATGTCGTGGGTGACGAACATATAGGTCAGGCCGAACTCCTCCTGCAAGTCCATCAGCAGGTTGATGATTTGGGCCTGAATAGACACATCCAGGGCGGACACAGGCTCGTCGCAGACGATGAACTTGGGGTTCATGGCCAGCGCCCGGCCAATGCCCACACGCTGACGGCGGCCGCCGGACAGCTCGTGGGGGTAGGCCATACGCAGCCGGCCGGAGATGCCCACCATGTCCATGAGGCGGCGGATCTGATGATCCAGGTCGTTCTTCTCGTACTGGCCGGAGATGGTCAGGGTCTCCTTCAGCGTGTCCTCCACGGTATAGCGGGGGTTCAGCGTCATGTAGGGGTCCTGGAAGATGATCTGCATATCCTCCCGGAGCTTGGGCAGCTCCTTCTTCGTGGGATAAGTCACATCCTTGCCCTTGTACAAAATCTGACCCGCTGTGGGCTCCTGCAGGTGGATGATGGTGCGGGCCAGGGTGGATTTGCCGCAGCCGGATTCGCCCACGACGCCCATGGTCTGCCCTTCCTCAAAGGACATGGTGATGTCGTCCACCGCGTGGAGTTTGCCCTTGGGGGTGTCAAAGTAACGCTTCAGACCCTTCAGTTCTACCAGGGCGCTCATACTGCCGCCTCCTTTCCGGTTGCCGCTCTGACCGCGTCCAGGTTATGGCACTGGCAGCGGTGGGTGCCGCCCAGCTCCACCACCGGCACAGGGCCTTCCATGCAGCATTCCGTGGCGTAGGGGCAGCGGGTGTGGAACTTGCAGCCCGCAGGCAGGTCGGAGGGCTCCGGCATGATGCCGTCAATGGGCTTCAAGCGGGTGCTTTCGCTGTTGATGTCGGGCAGAGCGCCGAACAGGCCGATGGTGTACGGGTGGGAGGGGTTCTTGAACACTTCCCGCTTGGAGCCGTACTCCACGATTTCGCCGCCGTACAGCACCGCCACATAATCGCAGGTCTCGGCCACGATACCCAGGTTGTGGGTGATGAGCAGCATAGCGGTGTTGCGCTCCCGAATCAGCTCGGTCATCATGTCCAGCACCTGGGCCTGGATGGTCACGTCCAGGGCGGTGGTGGGCTCGTCCGCCAGCAGCAACTCCGGGTTGCAGGACAGGCCGATGGCCACCACAACACGCTGCTGCTGTCCGCCGGAGAACTGGTGGGGGTAGTCCCGCACCCGGTCAGGGGTGATGCCCACGGTTTTCAGCATTTCGATGGCGCGGTCCTCCGCCTCACGCTTGGATAGCTCCGGATTGTGCAGCCGGATGACGGCGGACACTTGGGTCAGGATGCGCTTTACCGGGTTCAGGGCGGTCATGGGATCCTGGAACACCATGGAGATTTTATTCCCCCGAATGTGCTCCATCTCCTTCTCCGGGATGGAGGCCAGGTCCTTCCCCTCGAACAGCATTTCGCCGGAGCTGATGCGTGCGCCGCGGTCGGGCAGGATGCCCAGGATGGCCTTTGCCACGGTGGACTTGCCGCAGCCGGACTCGCCCACCAGCGCCAGCGATTCGCCGCGCCTGATTTCAAAGGTGACGTTGTTCACCGCATGGGTGATTTTTTTGCCGGCGGTGTACTCCACGGAGAGGTTGTTCACCTTCAGCAGCTCCTCGCCCTTGGCGTGGCGCTGGACGCTGTCATGGTCTCTCTCCGGATGATGCGGATGATGGCCCTTGTCGGGATGGCCGTGCATTCCGCCCTTTTCATGGGAAAATCGTTCTTCCTTCAACGTTAAGTCCTCCCCTCATTCCTTGAGTCTCGGGTCCATGGCGTCCCGCAGGCCGTCGCCGAAGAAGCTGATGGACATGACCGTCAGCGCGATGAACAGCATGGGCGCGAACAGCATATTGGGATAGTACCGCAGGTAGCTGCGCCCGTCGTTCAGCATGGCGCCCCACTCCGGCATGGGCGGCTGAATGCCCAACCCCAGGAAGCTCAGGCCGGCCGCGCCCATGATGGTGCCGCCGATGCCCATGCAGGCCTGGACGATGATGGGCTGGATGGAGTTCGGTATGACGTACTTCAGGATGATGCGCCCCTCGGAGACGTTGGTGGCCTTAGCGGCCTCCACATACTCCTGATTGCGCACCGTCAAAATCTGGCCGCGGAGCATACGGGCGGTACCCCAGATGCCGCCGAAGGACATGGCCAGAACGGTGTTGAACAGGCCGGTGCCCAGCACGCTGGCAATGCAGATGGTCAGCAGGATGCCGGGGATGCACTGCAAAATGTCAATGAACCGCATGATGACGGAGTCCACCTTGCCGCCGAAGTAACCGGCGATGGAGCCGACGATGATGCCCAGCACCGTGCTGACGATGGAGGACGCTACGCCCAGGGTCAGGCTCCACCGTCCGCCGTAAATGACCCGGCTGAAAATGTCACGGCCATACTGGTCGGTGCCGAACAAATGCTCCAGGCTGGGGGACAGGTACTTGTTGGCCATATCCATAGCCTGATAATCATAGGGGGCGATCAGGGGCGCGAAGATGGCAGTCAGGCAAATCAGCAGAAAGACGATGCCGCCAAACAGCGCCAGCTTGTTCTTCACCAGACGCTTCAAAAATTCCCGGAAGGAGGACTGCTTCTTGCCGGATTCTTCCTGAACATTGGCTTGAACGGTTGCATTCGTATCGGTACTCATGCCTCTGCACGCTCCTTTCTTCCATGCCTTCTATGATGGCGCTTGCCGCTCTCCTCATACTGGGCGCGAATGCGGGGGTCCACCAACGCATACACCAGGTCGATGCCCAGCATAATCAGGCAGAACAGGATAGACAGAAACACGACGCAGCCCAATACGGCCGGCGTGTCCCGCTTGGAGATGCTGCCCTGGACGTACAGGCCCAGGCCGGGGATGGAGAAGATGGTCTCCAGAATCAGGGTGCCGCCCAGACCGGCGGCGAACTGGGTGCCCAGGATGGTGATGATGGGAATCAGCGCGTTGGGCAGGGCATGGCGGAAGTAGACACTGTTGCGGGAGAAGCCCTGGGCCCTGGCGCTGGTGACATAGTCTGAGCGTATGACCTCCAGCATACTGGAGCGCATTTGCCGGGCTATGCCGGAGAAGCCGCCTATCATAATGGACACACATGGCAATATGTACGATCGAATGCCCTCTGAGGTGCCGTAGGCCGGCAGCCAGCCCAGGTTCAGGGCAAAGACCACGATGAGGAACAGCGCGATGCAGAAGTTGGGGATGCAGGTCAGCACGCTGGACAGCACCAGCACGATTTTATCCGCAATGCCGTCCTGATTGACTGCTGCCGTGACCCCCAGGGGGATGCCAATCAGTGCGCCCACCAGCACGCTGAACACGCAGATGGTAGCGGTATAGGGCATTCGGTTTGCCAGCTCGGTGGTGATGTTGGTGCGGTACACCCAGGACTCGCCCAGGTCGAGCTTAATGAACAGCTGATAGAGATAGTTGCCAAGCTGGACGATGTAGGGCTGGTCAATGCCCAGATATTCCCGATAAGCGTCCAATTCTTCTGTTGTGGCCGAGTTGCCCAGAATCATAACAGCCGGGTCGCCGGGGGTGAAATACAACAGGGTAAAGACTAAAATTACCACTGCGATGATGATTGGTATCGTAATCAGCAGCCTTCGTATGATATATCTTCCCATGAAGGAATCGCTCCTTTCTCCTTTTTGGGAGAAGGGGCAGTGCCTTCCGCGCTGCCCCTTCTTTTGTTATCACGATATACGCACGCCCGCAGGAATTGGGCGCATCGTTATTTAGTCGTTAAAGGTGCAGGCGTTGGGCATCAGCGCGTACTTGGTGCCCTGTGCCGCGTTGACATAGCTGCGCACGGCGGTCTGATTGTCATAGACGCAGAGTGCGTAGGCGTAGCAGTTGTCATAGGTGAAGTACTGATCCCAGGCTTCCGCATTGGCTTCGGAGGGGTCGGCCACGATGGCGTTGTACAGGTCATCCAGGGTAGTGTCCTCCACGAACATGATCTGCTGGCCGTTGTCCAGATGGTCAGCAGCGTCGGAGGAGGTGAAGGTCTTCAGCACCTGACTCATGTAGCTGCCGCCGCCGAAGGTCTCCAGTCGGAGATCCCACTTGGTGGAGTCGTACTTCTCCGTCTCCAGAACGCTCTCCTCCAGGCAGTTCAGCTCCACATTGATGCCGGCAGCGGCCAGCTGGGACTGCATAATCAGGGCTGCGCCGTCGGTGGCGGTGGTGCTGCTATAGCTCAGGGTCAGCGTCTCACCGTTGTAACCGGCCTCTTCCAGCAACTCAGCTACCTTGTCCGCGTCATAGTCATAGTAGTCGCGGCCGGAGGTCCAGTCAGCGGGAGCGTCATAGAGGCGAGCCTGGAAGCCGGTGACGGCGGTGGCGGGGACGGCCAGGCCCTCCGCGATGGCTTCATTGTCCAGTGCATAGCAGATGGCCTGACGGAAGGCCAGGTTGCCGCAGGGAGAGTCGTCGCTGCAGTTGAACACGAAGGCGACAGGAGCGGTCTGAGGCAGAGGAACTGTGGAAATGTCCTCATTGCCCTCAAAGGCGTCGATGTCGGCGATGTCCAGGGAGTCCGCCATGTCAATGGTGCCCATTTCCAGGGCGATGGCGCGGCTGGAGGAATCCTGAATGATTTGATACTTGATCTCGCCAACGTTCTGTGCGCAGTAGACCCACAGGTCGGCCTTTTCCTCATCGCTGAGTTCCTTCATCCAGAAGTCCTCGTTGGCCTTCAGGATAACGGTGGTGCCGGCGGTGTAGCTTTCCACCACATAGGGGCCGGTGCCCACGGGGTCGGTGGTCATGTCACGGGATTCATAGGCTTCCTGGCTGACGATGTAGCAGTTGGTCAGGTTCTTGACCATATCGCCGTCACCGAACTCGTCGGAGCAGTACCAGGTCAGGGTGTAGTCGTCCACCACTTCCAGGTGATCCAGGCGGTTGATGGCGCCGGCGTTGCCCAGGCCGATGAAGTACTCAAAGCTGTAGACGACGTCGCTGGCAGTGATGTGGTTGCCCAGGCTGTCATACACGTTGTCATGGATGGTCAGGGTGTAGGTCAGGTCGTCCACCTGCTCAAAGCTCTCGCCAATGGCCCACCGCAGGTTGCCCTCGGTATCCTCATAGGCCAGCTTCTGGTAGACCAGATCCAGCAGCGCGGCGCCATTGCCCCACTGGGAACGGGTGAAGGCGTCCAACGTGCCGCCGTCGGAGGAAAGGCTGATGATGACCTTGTCCCGCAGGTAGTTGCCGTCCAGCACGATGGTATCGCCGTCGGCGTTGGTGTTGGAGGAGTCGGTCTCCTCTGCCTCGCCCTCGGCGTCGGCGCTGCCGGACGCTTCCTCTGCTTCGCCTTCCGACGCGGACGATGCGGCGCTGGAAGCTGCGTCGGTGTCAGAGCCGCTGCTGGAAGAGCTGCTGCTGCCGCAGGCGCTCAGCATGGCGAGGCACATGGCCATGGCCAGGAGGAGCGAGAGCAGCTTTTTCGTTTTCATGTTTGTGGTCTCCTTTTTCCTTTAGATTTGGGCGGTGCCCTTTTTTCCGCTGCCCGGCTGCCCGGGTGCATGGTTACTTAATACCATCGTGTTTCACAAAAGTAAACTTTGAAAAAGCGTCCTTTGCTTGAAAAATGGACAAGAACTTTATATTGTAAAATAACCACCTTGATTTTTGGCCGCCAGCCGTCTGCCTGACCGGAAATCTGCTCCAGTTGACCGTCCGGCGCGCCTTCAAAGCGAAAAATCGCCCAATATTCTTTCTCAAAAGTGAGCGTTTTTGAGCGGTGGAGCGTTTCTCAGGTACGTTTTTCCTGCAATCGTGATTTTTTCCCTTGGCTTGATTTTGGGACAAAAAAATCGCCCCACGCCTTTCAATATTGTAAAAAATATGTTATAATAACGGCGTAAGGGGCGTCTTTTTTTCAAGCCTGCCCGTTTCCCACGTCAGACAGAAGGTGAAGGCATCATGCAGAACACACATCGCCTCCGCAAAGCCGTTTCCGGACGGCGCGGCATTCATCGCGAAATCAAGACCTACTTTATGCTGCTGGTGCTGCCATTGGTACTGTGCATTGCGCTCTTTGTGGGCATCCGCACGGTCATGCGGCAGCTGATGGAGGAGAATATGGCCCATGTGATGGAGCTGTTCCAGTCCGAAATCGAGGCGAAGCGGTCTGAGACCCTGCTGCTGGCGGACTCGTTGGCGGACACAGAGCTGTTTCTGCAGGTGCAAAACGGCGAGGTGCTTTCCACAGCGGAGGGGGATGCTTTTGTGCAGGTGCTCTCTGACTATACTGACATGGGCAACGGGACGAGGATCGAACACTTCTACCTGGTCAGCACCATTTCCGACCAAATCTATTCCGACACAGGTCGGTTTACCACGGCCTCTCTGTCTGCCATCCTGTCAAAGGTCAGTATCACTCAGGAGGATTTGGACGCAGCAGTGGACGCGCAGCGCATTCAATGGCACCTGCTGACCCAGACCGGATTCGCCCCCTGCTGCGTCATCCCGCTTTCAACGGAAGGCGGGGACAACTCCGGCGTCCTGATTGTCACGCTGAACATGACAAACTTTCTTGAGGTGTTCACCCGTCTGGATGCGTCCTTCTGCGCCATGTTTAATGAGGACTGCTATATCACGTCGCTGCTGACCAATATCCCCGCCGGGTTTGACTGGTACAGCGAGGCAGAGGTCAGCGAGCTGGTGGGCCTCCAGGTCTCCTGCACCTACCTGGAGGGGGAGTCCTTTACTTACCTGGTGGCGCTGCCCAGGGCGGAGTATAACCGTCCCCAAAAAATCATCATCATCGGCTTCTGCGTCTATGCGCTGCTGTTCCTGGTGGGGGGATACTGCTATCTATACCATGTGTCCAAGCGGCGGTACCAGCAAATCTCCTCCCTGATTGATGCCCTGCCCCAGCGCCCGCCGGAGGATACCTCCTATGCCGACATTATGCAGCATGTGCAGGACTCCCTGCTGGACCTGCGGAACCAGAACGAGAACCAAAAACGCACCATGCAAGGGGAGCTTTTACGGAACCTGCTCTATGGCCATTATGGCGGTGAGATACCGGAGCCGCTGCTGGAGCCGCTCCACGTCGGCAGCATGGAGCGTTATTATGTCGTCTCCTTTTATGTGCAGGACTTCTCCAACCTGACGCTGCAATCCGCCCCAAAGTCGGACTCTCTGGCGCTGCTCAGCGTGCTCTTCCAGTCAGCGCTGGAAGGGCTGTCCAAGCCGGATATTTCGGTCCTCTCCTGCGGCGATTTCAACAGCCACACCGCCGTATTCAGCGCCGCGCTGCCCCATGAAGCGTTCAAGATCCGCGTCATCGGAATCTGCAACGATACGGCCGCCCTCCTGTATCAGAGCTACGGCATTACCGTTTACGCCATGGTCAGCAGCATGGTGTGCAGTGTGTCCGCTCTGCCGGAGGCCTTTCTGGAAACGCAGAAGCTGAACCGGTTTGCCCACTCCGTTGACAGCACCTCGCCGCTGATCGTCCAAGAGGATCTGTTTGGGGACCGGGGGAATCTGCTCAGCGGAGACTTCTTCAAGCAGGAACAGATCCTCATCAACACCCTGCTCTCCGGTAAGTTTGAGACAATTCCCTCCATGGTAAATGCGATTTTGGAGGAACACGTTGCCCCGCTGCGCAAAAACTACGATGTGGTCCATAATCGGCTGCAAACCATCGCCAACCTTCTGGCGGAGGGACTGATTGCAGCGCACATCCCGGGCATTGACGCAGTGGAAGCGTCGAACCGTCTTCAGGAGGCCGATTCCATCGCCGCACTGGAGGAGGCTGCTCAGGTCGTATTCCAGCGGGCCGCCGCCCTGTCCGCCAGCAACTCTGAGGAGGACGGCATCATAGCCCAGGCCCTGGACTACATCCAGGCCCATGTGGGGGACAGAAATCTGGACGTGACGGCGGTCTGCGAATACGCCGGGGTCGGCGTGAAGCGGCTGACCCGGATGTTCCAGCGGAGGTTTGACATGAGCGTGGCGGACTATATGAACCGCTGCCGTATTGCCGCTGCCAAGGAGCTGCTGAAAAATCCCAAGCTGACCGTGGCTCAGGTGGCCGACCGGGTGGGCTATAACAGCTCGGACACTCTGGCGCGGAACTTCCGCAAATGCGAGGGCGTGACCCCCACAGAATACCGGAAACTACTGTAAGCGGGAGGCGCTGCCGGCTGGCGGCATGCCGCCCCACTCCATAAAAAACTCCCGGCCAGATTTGGCCGGGAGTTTTTATGATTTTGGGAGCAGCTGCGGAACCTCTGCAGAAAGGAACAGGCGCGGGCATCCCCCTTGCGGGCAATCCTGCGCCAGCTTGCCGCTTTGTTCAGAGGTTCCCTATCACCGCCGCATCCGTCGGCAGCGGAGCGCAAAAATCCGGGGCCTGCGGTTTGGAACACCGCAGGCCCCGGACAGGGGCTCAGCATCGCAGCTGCTCTGCCGTTTCATCCTTCATAGGGCCGGACGCGAAGGCGCACCCCCAGCCGGTCGCAGATGGCCCGGCATTTGGCCTGGGCCTCCAAACTGGTGACCGGCTCCCCCACCACCGTCATCACCACGTTGGGCACATAGCGGGTGCAGTCCTGGGTGAAGCGCAGCATGGCGTCATAGGACTGTTCCCCGAACCTGGGGCGAACAATGGCAAGGTATTCCGCGCTGTCCGGAGTGCTCAGGCTGATGGAAACGGTGTCAATCAGCCCCTCCAGCTTTTGGGCCACCGGCTCCCCGGCAATCAGGTCGGCCAGGCCGTTGGTGTTGATGCGGATGGGGATGGAGGCTGTGGCGCGGATGTGGGCGGCCACCGCCAGCAGGTCGTCCAGCCGCTCGGTGGGCTCCCCGTAGCCGCAGAACACCACCTCGTCATAGTCTGCCAGGTTCCACTTATCCAGGTCGGCGCAGACCTCCTCCACGGTGGGTTCCCGCTCCAGCCACAGTGAGTCGGAGCCGTAGACGCCGGGGCCGTTCTGACGCAGGCAGAAGGTGCAGGCGCAGGGGCAGCGGTTGGTCATGTTCACATAGATGCCGTTTTTTACTTGATAGGTGATGGTCATGGGTGAATCGCTCCTTTGGATGAGATAGCGGCGGGGTCGCCGGGAATCAGCTCTCCCAGCAGCTCCTCAAAGGCAACGCCGTCGGTCAGGGGAATTTCCAGCTCGATGGAACGCTGAATCGCCCTGGCGACAAAGGCGGCGGCGTGCTGCACGGAGGCGGCGAAGTCTACGCCGTTCACCGCGTCCCCGGTAAGGATGGCGGAGAACACGTCGCCGGTGCCGCTGCGGTAGTCCCCCACCCTGGGCTGAGTCAGAAGCTGCGGGGGCTTACCCCGCTGGTAGACGAAGTTCCCCAGCTCCTCCCCCATCTCCAGCCCGGAGACGACGATTTTTTCCGGCCCCAGGTCGGACAGCGCCTGGCACATGGCGGTCAGCTCAGCCTCCGAGGGGGCGGGGGAAAAGTCCCTGCCCGTCAGGATGCAGGCTTCCGTCAGGTTGGGGGTCAGGATGTCGGCAAAGGCCACCAGCTCCCGCATCCGCCGCGCCAAGTCGGGGGTGTAGGTGGCGTACAGTTTGCCGTAGTCGCCCATGACCGGGTCGATGACCGCGATGGTATCCGGCCCTTTGAAGGCCGTCAGGAACTGCTTCACCAGGTCTATTTGCGCGTCAGAGCCCAGGAAGCCGGTGGCGATGGCCTGGAACTCCAGCCCCAGCTTCTCCCACTCCATCATATAGGGTGCCATGTGGCCGGTGTAGTCCGTCCAGTGGCAACTGGGAAAGCCGGTGTGGTTGGAGAAGATGGCTGTGGGCAGCGGGCAGCACTGAATCTTCATCGCGGAGAGGATGGGCAGCGCAACAGCGATGGAGCAGCGGCCGAAGCCGGTGAAGTCGTTGATGATGGCGGCCTTTTTCTGGTTGTTATGGGATGTCATGGGGGTTCCTGCCTTTATTGGTCTGTTCCTTCACTATAATGCAAGGCTGACCTGTTGCAAAGAGTCAGATTGAGAAAAAAGATGCAGGTCAGATGATGAGGAAATCGCATCGCTTGCAAATCTCCCGGCGGTATGATATTCTTTTCCCAGAAAACTCGGAAAGGAACGGGTCACCGCCCAAACGATAAAAATGAATCACACCATGAAGCTAAACCCGACCCCGTTCGCGCAAATTAAAAGCGGGGCCAAAACCATCGAGCTGCGGCTCTACGACGCAAAACGGCGGCAAATCGCGGTAGGGGACACCATTTGTTTCACCAGCACAGCGGACGCCAGCCAAACCATAACGGCAAGGGTGGAAGCGCTATATCCCTTCCCGTCCTTCGAGGCACTGTACGAGAGCCTGCCCCTGCTGCGCTGCGGCTATACGGCGGAGACGGTGGCCCAGGCCTCCCCCGCCGATATGGAGCGCTACTATCCCCCGGAGCGGCAGCGGCAGTGCGGCGTGGTGGGGATAGAGATTTCGCTGCTCTAGGCGGCCCCGGTTTGCGGCCTAGGCGCAGGTTTCCCGCCGGAAGTGACCGGAATCGTCACATCATGGATTGACTTTTGCAGGAAAAGCGCCTAAAATAGAACTGTTGACTGTCCTCCATATCCCCAGGAGGGCCAGAGAGAACGCAGCCCGCCCGTTTTGGCCCGGTTTCGGCCATCCCGGCGGGACGGAATGGAGCTTTTCAGTTATGATGACATTGAACGATTTCAAAGCGGCACGGGAGGTGCTGGTGGGTGTCACCCGCCCCACCAACCTGATTTACAGCGACTTTTACTCCGGCCTGTCCGGCAACCAGGTCTATCTGAAGCCGGAGAATATGCAGGTCACCGGTGCGTATAAAATTCGCGGCGCTTATTACACCATCTCCACCCTGACGGAGGAGGAGAAGGCGGCGGGCCTGGTCACGGCCAGCGCGGGCAACCATGCCCAGGGTGTAGCCTACGCCGCTCAGGCCGCCGGGGTGCAGGCCACCATCGTCATGCCCACCACCACGCCTTTAATTAAGGTGAACAACACCAAGAGCTACGGGGCCAACGTGGTGCTCCACGGCCTGGCCTTTGACGACGCGGCGGAGGAGGCCGCCCGCCTGGCGGAGGAGCAGGGCCTGACCTACATCCACCCCTTTAACGACCTGCGGGTGGCCACCGGCCAGGGTACCATTTCCTATGAGATTTTCTCCGACCTGCCGGATGTCAACGTGATTCTGGTGCCCATCGGCGGCGGCGGGCTGGCCAGCGGCGTATCCACCTACGCCAAGCTGCTAAACCCGGGCGTCAAGGTCATCGGCGTGGAGCCTTCCGGCGCGGCCAGCATGAAGGCCAGCGTGGAAGCCGGCCATGTGGTGACCATTCCCGTCCAGACCATTGCCGACGGCGTAGCGGTAAAGACGCCGGGGGACAAGGTGCTGCCTTACATCCAGGAGAACGTGGACGAAATCCTGACCATTGACGACGACGAGCTGGTGTCCTGCTTCCTGGACATGACGGAGAAGCACAAGATGATCGTGGAGACCGCCGGGTTGCTGACGGTGGCCGCCCTGTCCCACCTGGAGGAGCTGGGCATCCAGAATCAGAACGTGGTGGCCATTATGACCGGCGGCAACATGGATGTCATCACCATGTCCAGCCTGATTCAGCACGGCCTCATCGGCCGAGGCCGGGTGTTCACCTTCTCCGTCC
Organism: Clostridiales bacterium; assembly: GCA_020860385.1. Taxonomy (GTDB): domain Bacteria; phylum Bacillota; class Clostridia; order Oscillospirales; family Oscillospiraceae; genus Onthomonas. The sequence continues at coordinate 16,981 of JAJBUK010000128.1, read as the reverse complement.
ACCTGCCGGACCGCCCCGGCGAGCTGCTGCGGGTGGCGGGCATTGTGGCCGGGCAGAACGGCAACATCATCAAGCTGGAGCATAACCAGTTCGTCAACGTGAACCGCCAGCAGGGCGTGGAGCTGAAGGTAACGCTGGAGGCCTTCGGCCACAGCCACAAGCACAGCATCCTGGAGGCCCTGCGGCAGGAGGGCTACGACGCCCAGGAAGTGCTGACCATTATGTAACCGGTCAGCCCTGAAAACGGAACAATCAGCGCCGCCCCCGCAGGACGCGGGGACGGCTATCGCAAGCGGCGGGCACACTCATTTTCTCTGGGCCTGCCGCATCCTATCCTATGCCGCCCGCCTCGGGAGGGTGCGGCGGAGAACTCACAGCGGGCCGCGGCCCGGGAGGAGGAGCCTGTATGCAATATTTTCCCCCTGCGCTGGAGAAACTGGTGGAGCAGTTCGCCCGCCTGCCCGGCATCGGGACGAAGTCCGCCCAGCGGCTGGCCTTCTATGTGCTGAACCTGCCAGAGGGCGAGGCCCAGGAGTTTGCGGACGCCATCATGGACGCCAAGCGCATGGTGACGCTGTGTCCCGTGTGCCGGAACCTGACCCAGGGGGACGGCCCCTGCGCCATCTGCTCCAGCTATAAGCGGGACCAGTCCACAGTCTGCGTGGTGGCCGACCCCAAGGACGTGGTGGCCATGGAGCGCAGCGGCGAGTACAACGGCGCCTATCACGTCCTCCACGGCGTCATCTCCCCCATGAACCATGTGGGGCCGGACGATTTGGAGATTCAGCCCCTGGTGAACCGGGTGGCAGGCGGCGGCGTGCAGGAGATCATCATGGCCACCAACCCGGACACCGAGGGGGAGACCACCGCCATGTACCTCTCCCGGCTCCTGAAGCCCTTCGGCTGCAAAATCACCCGGCTGGCCTACGGCATCCCGGTGGGCAGCCACCTGGAGTATGCGGACGACGCCACCCTGGTGCGGGCGTTGGAGGGCCGCCGGGAAATGTGAGCGTCTTTAAAACCGGTGAAAAAAGTTTCATCTAATTTTCATCTTCCCGAAATGAACTGTTCACAAAGTAAGCGTATGATAAAACCATCCAAACGGACGGCAAATTGCTTGACAGCCAGAGCGGAAACAGGTAGAATAGATACAGAAACGACTTCCAGGAAACAGGGAAACGCGGGCGCGGAGGTGCTGTGATGAAAAAGCAAAAAACGGTGCGGAACGGCTATCCGCTTTATCTGATTGCCGCGGTGTGGGTGGTCATGTGCTTCCTCGCCGGGGTACACACCTGGACGGGCTATCTGCTGACCGTCCTGCTCTCCGCAGCCGCCTATTGGGTGGGCAGAAAGATTTGGCCCGATGAAGTGGTCGAATACGAGGAGCCGGAACCGGAGCCTTCCGACCCGGAGGTGGCCGCGCTGAAGCGCCAGCGGGACGAGAGCCTGGCCGAGATTCGCCGCCTGAACGACGCCATCCCGGATGCGGAAATCAGCCGGAAAATCAGTCATATCGAAACGGTTTCCAACCAAATCTACAGCTTCGTCATGGAGAAGCCGGAGAAGAAGACCCAGATTCGCCGCTTCCAGAACTACTACCTGCCCACCACCATCAAGCTGCTGGACAACTACGCCAAGCTGTGCAGCGCAGGCGTTTCCGGGGAGAATATCAATTCCACCAAGGCGAAAATCGAGGAGATGCTGGACACCATCTGCGCCGCCTTTGACAAGCAGCTGGACGCCCTGTATGGGGATACGGCGCTGGACATCTCCACGGACATCCAGGTGCTGGACGCCATGATGCAGCAGCAGGGCCTGACCGGAGAGGACCCCCTCTCCTCCCACTGACCCAGAGCCCACGCAACCAGCTGCCGCGGCAGCTATGATTATGAAACAAGAGATGGAGGAACAAAACCATGGGAGAGACAACTATCAACCTTACCCTGACCCCAGACAGCCCGGTGCAGACGGCGGCTGTCGCCGTACAGCAGCCGGAGGCCCCCGTTGCCCCCGCCGCCTCTGCCGTACCCACCATGACCCTGGGCACCATGGACCCCGCCGCCCAGGAGGAAGCGGCCAAGCCGGTCGTCATTGACGACTCCATGCTCACCGAAGCGGAGCGGAAAATCGTGGACGATTTCTCCAAGAAAATCGACATCACCGACTCCCAACAGGTGCTGCTCTATGGCACGGCGGCCCAGAAGAACATCGCTGACTTCTCTGACCACGCCCTGGAGAGCGTGAAGAACAAGGATTTGGGCGAGGTCGGCGAGACCCTGTCCGGCCTGGTGGTGGAGCTGAAGAACAACGCCCCCGGCCAGCAGGAGCAGAAAAAGGGCTTCTTCCGCAAGGCAAAGGTGAAGGCGGATGAACTTCAGGCCCAGTACACCAGCGCGGAGAAGAATGTGGACAAAATCAGCGAGATTTTGGAGCAGCATCAGGTGGCGCTGATGAAGGACGTGGCCATGCTGGACCAGATGTTTGACCTGAACCAGCAGTATTACAAAGAGTTGACCATGTATATCATCGCGGGCAAGAAGCGGCTGAACGAGGTCAAGACCGGCGAACTGGAGCAGCTGCGCCAGCGGGCCATCCAGACCGGCACCCAGGAGGACGCCCAGGCCTATAACGACATGGCGAACCTGGTGAACCGGTTCGAGAAGAAAATCAGCGACCTGGAGCTGACGCGGATGATTTCCATCCAGATGGGCCCCCAGACCCGCCTGCTCCAGAACAACGACACCCTGATGATTGAAAAAATCCAGACCTCCCTGGTAAACACCATCCCCCTGTGGAAGAGCCAGATGGTGCTGTCCCTGGGGCTGGAGCGCTCCCGTCAGGCCACGGCAGCCCAGAGCGCCGTCACCAACATGACCAATGAGCTGCTGAAAAAGAACGCCGAAATGCTGAAAATGGGCACCATCGCCACAGCGAAGGAAGCGGAGCGGGGCGTTGTGGACATCGAGACCCTCCGCAAGACCAATGAGGATTTGATTTCCACCCTGGACGAGGTGATGACCATTCAGACGGAAGGCCGCAAGAAGCGGCAGGAAGCGGAAGTGGAGCTGGGCAAAATCGAGGGCGAGCTGAAGGCCAAGCTGCTGGAGCTGCGTCCCTGACCGGCAAAGGAGTCTCGCTGACGTCCCGCTCCGTTATCCCAGGAGGAAACGACTATGAAGATTTTGAAAAAATTCCCGGTGGCACTGATCATCACCGCCATCATCGTGGGCGTGAGTCTCGGCTACTCCGTCGCCGCGGCGCCGGCCAGCATGATTTCCGTCACCGTGGGAGACTGGGTGGAGGACGATGCCAACGTCCTCAGTGAGGACACGGAGGAGCAAATTCGCACCTGGAACAGCAAGTGGGATGTAGACTATTACGCCTACGTCGCTGTGGCCACCGTCAGCAGCATGAAGGGCTGGGACAGCGAGGAGTACTGCCTGACCCTGGCAAACAACTGGGATTTGGGCAGCAACGATATGATTCTCGTGCTGGACATCGGCGGGGAGACCGCCTACCTCTATGAGGGCGGCAATTACTCCAACTTTGACTATGAATCCTATCTGGACACTTACCTTGCCGCGGACTTCTACGCCGGGGACTATGACAGCGGCGTACTGGCCCTGATGGAGGCCATGGAGGACTACTTCGCCTCCGTCAACGGCGTCGCGTCCTCCGACACAGAGGGCTACTTCGAGGACGGCTACTACTATGACGACGGTTATTACTACGACGATTACTACTATGAATCTTCGGGAAATGGAGGGTTTGTTATGGGACTGATTATCCTGATTGTCGTAATTATTGTGATTGCAAATGCCATTGACCGGGCGCGGTACAACCGCTGGTACGGGATGTACGGCCATATGGCGGTTCCGCCTGTGGTGTTCCGCCCCATCTTCTTCTGGAACCGTCCCCGGGGGCCGAGAGGCCCCGGTGGGTTTGGCGGCCCCGGCGGACGCGGCCCTGGCGGACGCGGCCCTGGCGGGCGCAGCCCGGGTGGCCCCGGCGGTGGGCGCGGCCCTGGCAGCCCCAGCAGCGGCCCTCGTCCCCGTAGCGGCGGCGGCTTTGGCGGCAGCCGCGGCGGTCACGGCGGCCGCGTCGGCGGCGGTGGCGGCGGCGTTGGCGGCGGCGGCCACGGCGGTGGCGGCGGCTTCGGCGGCGGCGGTGGCGGCTTCGGCGGCGGGCATCACTGATGCCTCAGTCCGGGCGGCAGGCCCCACAGTAAACCGTACTCTGACAGGCGGATGGCATCAGCCGTCCGCCTGTTTTTGCTGTGACAGCGGAGAGGGAGATGCTGAACATGAGCGAAACAATGGTGGTGGGCCGCTTTGCGCCGTCCCCGTCAGGGCGGATGCACTTGGGCAACGCCTTTTCCGCGCTGCTGGCGTGGCTCAGCGTCCGCAGCGCCGGAGGCAGGATGATTCTCCGGCTGGAGGACCTGGATACGGCCCGGTGCAAGCGGGCCTACTGCGACCAAATCGAGGCGGATCTCCGCTGGCTGGGGCTGGACTGGGACGAGGGCGGCAGCGCAGGCGGCCCCCGGTATTATCAGAGCAGCCGCAGCGACCTTTACCGGGCCGCGCTGGAGGCGCTGGAGGGCCAGGGCCTGCTCTACCCCTGCTTCTGCACCAGGAGCGAGCTTCACGCCGCCTCCGCCCCCCACCTCAGCGACGGCACAGCCCTTTACCCCGGCACCTGCCGGAATCTGACCGCCGCGGAGGTGGCGGAAAGGCGCAGGCTCCGCCGCCCGGCGGTGCGCATCCGCGTGCCAGAGCAGGAACTCTCCTTCCAAGATGGGGTCATGGGGGTGTACCGGGAGCGGCTGGCCGACCAGTGCGGCGACTTCATCCTCCGCCGCAGTGACGGCATCTATGCCTATCAGCTGGCCGTGGTGGTGGACGACGCCCTGATGGGGGTCAACCAGGTGGTGCGGGGGCGGGACTTGCTCTCCTCCACCCCCCGGCAGCTGTGGCTCCAGGAGCGGCTGGGGCTGCCCCACCCGGCCTATTACCACGTCCCCCTGCTGTATGGCGGGGACGGACACCGCCTCTCCAAGCGGCAGCGGGACGTGGACTTGGGAGCCCTGCGGGCGGCGGGGGTGCGCCCGGAGGCACTGGTCGGGCTTTTGGCCTGCTGGGCCGGGCTGCTGGAGCGGCCTGAACCGGTGACAGCCAAGGAACTGGTGCCGCTGTTCGCCTGGGACAAGGTGGGGCGGGAGGATATTCTGGTGCCGGAGACGGTTCTCGATGATTGAGCGGACGAAAAATGGAACAGAAACGGCTCAGCGGAGGAGTTTCCGCTGAGCCGTTTTCTGCTGTCACTGGGCAACGGTGTAAAGGGCGTAGAACAGCCCCTTTTGCGCCATCAGCGCGTCAAAGGTGCCCGTCTCCACCACCGCGCCATCCTTCATCACGAGGATTTGGTCATAACGCAGGAGCAATGCCTTCTCCAGGGCGTGCGTAACTACGATGCGGGTGACATCCGGCAGGTTCAGCAGGTCGGAGGACACCTGATAGGCGGTTTCCGCATCCAGCGCGGCGGTAGCCTCATCCACCAGCAGGACGGACGCCCTGCGCAGCAGGCTGCGGGCGATGGCGATGCGCTGCCGCTCCCCGCCGGACAGCTCCGCGCCTCCTTCGCCGCAGAGGCAGCCCTCCCCCCGTGCCGCCGCCAAATCGGTCAGGTTGGCCATGTGGAGGGCGACAGCTACCTCCTCGTCCGGGAAGTCCCGGAACATGGTGACATTGTCCCGCAGGGTGGCATTGAAGACGAATACATCCTGCTGGATGGATGCCACCAGGTCGGACAGGGAGGCGTTGCTGATGTCCCTCCCCTCCACGCCGTCATAGGTGATGCTGCCCTGATAGTCGGCAGCGCCGCCCCGCAGCAGGTGGAGCAGGGTGGATTTCCCGCAGCCGGAGCTGCCCACAATGGCGTAGCATTTGCCCGCCTCAAAGGTGACGGAGACATCATGCAGCACCTCCCGCCCCGGTTCATAACCGAAGGACAGGTGCTCTGCCCGGATACCCTGGGCCAGCCTGGCCGGGACGGCCCGCCCGCCCCTATCGCTGTTCCGGCGGAGCAGGGATGCCATCTTCTCCAGCAGTCCCAGGGCGGCGCGCCGGGCGGTCAGCAGGCCGGGCAACTCCGAAATGGGGGTGACGATAAAGTTCATCAGGTTGACGAAGGCGATAACGGTACCCACCGTGATGTTCCTGCCGGACTGCACCATCCATACCCCCGCAAAAAAGACGCCAAACTGAGCGAGCAGCCCGGCAACAATGCTCACCGTGCTGACAGACAGCCGCAGCCGCCGCTTCTGGCGCTTTTTCTCCTCCAGCGCACCATTTCTGTCGGATAGGAGGCGCAAAAACTCCCCCTCTGACCGAAAGCTCTTGACCACGGGAAACCCGCTGAGGCAGTCCTTCAGCGCGGCGGTGAAGGACGCGTTGTCCTCTGACACCCGCCGTTCCAGCGGTTCCAGCCGCCGACCGACGCCCATGGACGCCGCCATGGGGAGGACGGTCAGCACCGCCACCACCGCCGTCAGCAAGGGGGAGAGGTACAGCATCAGCAGGAACGCCCCGCAGAAGTCCAGCAGATTCCCAATGATTTGGAACTCCGCCTCCAGATAGTCCCGCTCGATGACGGCGGCGTCGTTGGACAGGGCGGACAGATAGGCGGAGGTGGGTTCCCGCTGAAAGGAGGCCAGGCTCTTTCCCATCAGCTTTTGCAGCACCAGGTTCTTATACTGCTCCATGGCGGTGCGGAGGAACCGGGGCTGCGCCGCTCGATTGAGCAGCGAGACCAGCGTGAACAGCAGCAGATAAACCGCAATCATCAGTGCCAGATTTTCCAGGCTTTTCGCCCCCGCTTCGCCGGAGATGGCATTTATCATCTCCATCAGAATCCAGGAGATGCCCAGCACCAGCGCCTGGGTCAGCGCAGTCGCCAGGACAGAAAGGGCATACGCCCCGTGGTTGTGGGCATAGAAGGCTGCCCGGAGGTTTTTGGCAGACAGCGCCGCCGGTTCGTTTCGTGTTTTCATCGTGTTCATCCTTTCTTGTTTTGCATACATTCAGAAGGTATGTATTTTCCTAAAAAAGAGCGCCGCCCAGACGGGCGGGGCGATGGCCTGCGGGGCGCTTCCCACGGGAAGCGCCCCGCAAAGGGCCTGTTTACTGCTCCCCATCCCCATAGATGCCGGTGCAGACCTGGTCAATGAATTCGTCCGTCACCAGCGGGATGCCAAAGTGGGCGTACATCTCCTGAATCAGCTTCAGCTTGCGCCGCTCGCCCTCCGGCGAGGCAGGATAAATCGTGGGGTTCAGCCACAGCTCCAGCAGCGGGAGCAGCTCCGCCAGCTCCTCGGCATAGTCGGTGTGGATGGAGCCGTCCCGCTGCCCCTCCTGAATCAGCGCCAGGAACCGGGGGGACAGGCTGTCCCGGTTGCCGCGAATAACATTGGCCAGGATGCGGGGGTTCTCTAGCAGAGGGATGAATTCCCTGGAGAGGTCGGCATTTTCCGGAACAGCCTGGTACTCCTGATTCCGCTGCAGGGCATATCGGATTTTCTCCAGCCCGTTCAGCCCCGTCTGCTGCTCCGCATCATGAAAGACGTCAGCCTCGCTGTACATACTGTCCTTCAGCGCCGCCAGAATTTCCTCCTTGGACTTGAAATGGTGATAGATGGCGCCCTTAGTCAGGCCGTCCAGCTGGTCTACGATGTCCTGAATCGTGGTATGCTCGTAGCCCTTTTCCAGAAAGAGCCGCCGCGCTGCCGTCAGAATCTTCTCCACCGTCTCCTCCGGGTATTTGTTTCTTGCCATAGGTTCGCCCTCTTACATTCATTCGGTATGTATGTTATACCACAGAGAACAGCTTCTGTCAACCCCTCTGCCGGGAAATCGCCGGAATTCCCCGCAGGCGGTTCACCCGCCGAACAGCTCCGCCAGCAGAGCGGCGGGTTCCTTTCTGGCGCAGCCCTCCGGGTCGGTAAGCAGCCCTCCGTCCCCCAGCGCCCAGGTGAACCTACCTGTGTGTTCGTCCGCGGCGACGGCGGTATACCTCTCATAGTCGCAAAGCACGGCGCTATACCGCTGGCTCCACCGGGGGTAACAGGTACGCATATAGCGGTCCGCCAGGCGGCAGGCTTCGCAGTCCTGCCGTCCCTCCGGGCTGAGGGCGCTGATTTGCACTCCGCCGCCCAGCGCGCCGGTGACGCTGGGCGACGGAGTGGCGTGGAGGAGAACGATGCTGCCGTCCCGGCAGGCGCCCAAGGCCAGCCAGACGTGGCCCCTGACGCTGACCACATCCCCCGCCCGGAAGCCGCCCGCCGTGTCCCTTGTCAGGACGCCCCAGCCCCGCTCGCTGAGCGCCCTGGCAAAGCGGGCGGCAGGCACCACATAGCCGCCGGACGGGCCGTCCCCAGCCCCGTTTGTCACGTTGTAAAGCACCCAGCCCAGATAGCCGGAGCAATCCGCCCCGGCGTAGTAGTATTGATTCCAGCCGTTGTGGGGGTAGTAGCTTCGGGCGGGGTCTCCGCTGTTTTGATAGCGATAGAAGGCGTCCTGAGCCTGGAAGAAGGCAAGCCAGCTTCGGGGCAGGCCGATGGTTTCCGCCTGGATGGACGCCCCCTCGTCCTGCCAGTTCCACCCGCCGCCGTACACATACAGCACGGTACCCACCGCCTCCAGCGCCGTGGCCAGGAGGTTTTTCAGCGTCCGCTCCCCGGGGACGCCGGTGACAGGGGGCTTGTATGGCTCCGGCAGGAAGGCTTTGTAAACCGTCCGCACCCGGCCATCCCGCACCACAGCTTTCACGCTGTCGCCCACGGCGATGCTCGTCTCCTCCACGGCGGCCCCGCCGGGGGCAGTCGCGATTGCGTAGCACCTGGCCCCGCGCCCCAGAGGCAGGACAGCGCCGCCCACCTTGAGGGTATCCTTCCTCACCGCCTCCACTATGCCCTCCGCCGTGCCGCCCAACGGCTCCGCTTCGGTGACGACACCGCCCGCCACGGTCAGGCGATAGAGATACCCCTCCATCAGCCGGTTCTGAATGGAATAGCGGGTATCTGTCCGAATCCGCCAGCGCCGCTCCCCGCCGTCCGCAAAAAAGCGATGGCAGAAATCGGCCTTGCCGCTGCCGGAAACGCTGCCGTACCCGGCAACGCCCAGATAGACCGCCTCCCGACCTGTGAAACTGTCCACGCTGTCGGCCCCTCCCTTCCTCCTGCACACTATGCGCCCGCCCTGGGGTTTAGCACCGCTCCAGGGCGCAGAAAAACGCTCCGGAAAAATCCGAAGCGTTCTTTTCATAGAATGTCCCATCCGGGCATATCCTGCAAGCAGAAGCATTGGAAGGATGGGGAGCTATGATGAAAGTTTATGTATTGAAACGGGGACGTTGGGCCGCACTGGGCTGCCTGGTGATTGCGGCGGCCATGTTTTGGGTGGTCAGCCACCCGGAGGCGGTGGGCGCGGCGGCGACGCAGCGGGAGCTGCCGGTCTACTACGTCCAAAGCGAGGAGAAGAAGGTTGCCCTGTCCTTTGACGCGGCCTGGGGCAACGAGGATACGGAGCAGCTGATTTCCATTCTGGACGAGGCAGGCATCCATGCCACCTTCTTCCTGGTGGGCGACTGGGTGGAGCGCTACCCCGAATCGGTGCAGCAGCTGTACGACGCCGGGGAGGAGCTTGGCAACCACTCCGACACCCATCCCTACATGACCCAGTGCAGCCAGGAGACCATGGTGGAAGAGCTGAACCGCTGCAATGAGAAAATCGCAGCCATCACCGGGGAATCCCCCGCCGTGTTCCGCTGCCCCTACGGGGACTATGACAACACCGTCATCACCACCATCCGCTCCATCGGGATGGAGGCGGTGCAGTGGAACGTGGACTCTCTGGACTGGAAGGGCATTTCCGCTTCGGAAATCACCTCCAACGTCCTGAATAAGGTAGTGCCGGGCAGCATTGTCCTGTTCCACAACGCGGCGGACCACACGCCGGAGGCTCTGCCGGGCATTATCGCCAGCCTCCAGGAGCAGGGCTACACCTTCTGCACGGTGTCAGAGCTGCTGGCGGAGGGGGAGGAAAACGGCTACACCATCGCCCATGACGGCATGATGATACCCGACCCGGCCTGAACAGATGTATACATAAGAAGAGCGCAGCGAAACCCGGTTCACTGCGCCTGGCCTCCTGTTGGAAGGATGCCGGAACAGGGCGAGCTCAGTCCTCTGCCGCCTGCGCCATGGCACGGCAGCGGGCCAGTTCTAACTGAAATACCGTATCCACGACCTCTCTGCCGTAGGAGTCCAGCTCCTGGTACTCCGCAGCGGTCTTGGCCGGGTCACTGATCAGGCCGGGCTCCTGCTGCTGCTCAATCAGGTTGGGGATACAGAGGGCGTTGATGCTGACATTGAAATAAGCGGCAATCGCCATTAGCGAGTCGATCGGGATTCCCTTCTTGCTTTTCAGGGAATCGGTCAGGGTGGAAGCGGAAAGGGAAATCTGCTCTGCTAGTTGACGGATAGACAAGTGATGAAGGCGCAACAACGCTTTAACATTGTCAGACGTAACGCGTGCATAATTCATGTTGATGACCTCCTAGGAATGCAACGAGATGCAACTTTTGGTGACAGATATGCGTTCACAGGCGGGGCAACGCCTGCACCGGGGATGCAGCGTGGGGCCCCACGGCCCGCCGGATAAGAGGGAGATAGCGCTGATTCTGCTGTTTCGCTCTGATGCGGCGGGATAAAAGTTCAGGAAAAGGTGGTAAAAGAGAACGCAACGGTCACTAGAATCCTATTATATCACAACATTTCGTGGTTGTACAGAAAAATGTGGAATTTTCTGGAAAATTTTCTCAGCCGGGGCGGCTATGCCTCATCAATGATCGCCACCACCGCCGCATCCACCGGCACATCACGGGCAGGTAGCGCCAGCCGGGCGGCCTGCCCGGTGGCGATAAGGACAGTATCCCCCTCGCCTGCCCCCAGGGTATCCGCCGCCACGATAGGGGCAGCGGACGGCTCCGTCAGCGCTTCCGCCGCCAACAGCCGCAGGCCGGTCAGCCGGGCATCCCGCACAGCAGGCACGACAGCGCCGGTCACCTTCGCCAAAAGCATCGTCACTCACCTCCAGGGAAACGCTCAGCCCAGGGTGGGCAGCAGCTTCTCCAACTCCGGATGGGGGCAGGGAATCACCCGCTTCACAGGCTCCGCCCCGCAGAGGGCCGCAGTAGCCGCCCCCACGTCCAGCGCCGCCGTAACGGAGGCCACCTCCCCGCGGATGAGGACGGCGACAAGCCCGTCCCCGGGCAGCTCACGGCCAATCAGGGTGACCTCCGCCGATTTCAGCATTGCGTCCGCGCCGGACAGCGCAGAGACAAGGCCATGGGTTTCCAGAATACCAAGCGCCTGTGTCGCCATAAGGATGCCTCACTTTCCTGAACGATGAATAGTTCCACCTTCTTTCCAAATTTTAGCATGGAGCAGGAAAAAAGTCAATACAGGCAAGCGTATGAAAAAACAAGAAAAATTTATCGAAATTCGAGAAAACTATTGACGAACCGCCGCACCTTCCGCTATAATACGCTCATAGAAACCCTATCGGTTCCGGGGAAGGCGGGAAGCGCGATGATCGTTGTCAATTTAGATGTCATGCTTGCAAAACGAAAAATGAGCGTCACGGAGCTGTCCCAGCGGGTGGGCATCACCATGGCGAACCTCTCCATCCTGAAGAACGGCAAGTCCAAGGCCATCCGTATGTCCACCCTGGACGCCATCTGCACCGCTCTCCAGTGCCAGCCTGGGGACATACTGGAATGGCGGCCTGACGAAGCGGCCCAGGCGGACAGGCCGGAGCCTCAGGTCCCGCAGGAGACACAGGTTCCGCCGGAGCCGCAAATTCCACAGGAACCCCAGACCCCGCCGGAGCCTGCCGCCCCCGCTCCCAAGGCGCCGCCGAAGCGGCGGACAGCGGCCCAACACCCGACCCCGCCGAAAGCGAGGGCGAAGGGGCCCGCCCCGTCCCGGCCCAGGCAACCCCGCAAACCGACCCGGGTGGCGGAGCCTGCCCCGGTGCGCTACCTGACGGTAAACACCTACGGCAGCCGCCTGAACCTGCGGGATACCGGAAGCAGGAACGGCAACGTGGTGGCCCGCCTGCCCAGCGGGGCGCGGGTGGAGCTGCTGGAGACGGACGGCGCTTGGGTACACGTCCGCTGGGAGGATAAGACCGGCTGGGCGCTGGCCACCTATTTAAAGGAACTCTGAGCCGTTTTCTATCTTATCGGGTGAATCCAGAAAGTCCTGGAGCGTCCAGCCCTCCAGGAACGTATGGATATGACCGGCGAACGCCTCCCAAAAGGCCAGGGTTTTGCACGCGTCCTTCCGGGGGCACAGGTTCACCGGGGTATCCAGGCAGGCGATGGGGGCCAGAGAGCCCTCCGTCACCTCTAAAATCTCCCGCACGGTGTAGTCCTTCGGCGGGCGCACCAGCCGATAGCCGCCGTTGCTGCCCCGGACGCCCTGAATCAGCCCGTCCTTTTTCAGCAGGGAGACGATTTGCTCCAGGTACTTGACCTCGATGCCCTGCCGCTGGGCGATCTCCTTCAGGGGGATATAGGGGGCGGCGTCCGGCAGCCGCTCCTGCTCCGCCAGGTCGATCATCGTGCGCAGAGCATAGCGGCCTTTCGTTGAGATTTTCACAGGGATTCCCTTCTTTTTCGTGATATAGTTACTATTTATATTACACCACCAGGAAAACCATGTAAAGCAAAACCTGCACCGGAACGGGCAGGTTTTGTCTGCGTTCAGCGAAATCTTCAGGAAATCTTAATGGTCGCAACGCTTCCCTTCCAGAGGATTTGGCGGTATACTTTATCCTAAGGAAGTGACAAAAAATGTACAACATACTGATTTGTGATGATGATAAGGATATTGTCTCCGCGCTGGAGATTTACCTGTCCGGCGGGGAGTATCAGGTATTCAAGGCCTACTCCGGGGAGGAGGCGCTGGACATCCTGTCCCAGGAGAAAATACATCTGGTGCTGATGGACATTATGATGCCCCACATGGACGGCATCCGGGCCACCCAGGAGCTGCGGAAAACCTCCAACGTGCCGGTGCTGTTCCTGACGGCCAAGGGTGAGGATACGGATAAGATTCAGGGCCTCAACGCCGGGGGAGACGATTACATCACCAAGCCCTTCAACCCCATGGAGGTGCTGGCGCGGGTACGGAGCCAGCTGCGGCGCTACACCGTCCTGGGCGGCGAGCCTGACCGGGAGGGCACCCTGACCGTCGGCCCCATTGAGCTGGACACGGAGCGCCACTTTGCCCTGGTGGACGGGGAGCCGGTCACGCTGACCCCCCTGGAGTACGACATTCTACACCTGCTGATGGAGCGCCCCGGCCAGGTCTTTTCCGTGCGGCAAATCTATGAGCGGGTGTGGAAGGACCCTGTGCTGGGCAGCGACAATACCGTAGCCGTCCACATCCGTCATCTGCGGGAGAAAATTGAAATCGACCCCTCCCACCCCAGATATTTAAAGGTGGTCTGGGGGGTCGGTTATAAGCTGGAGCGGTCATAAGAGGCCGCTGATGCACGGAAAGGGGACGAACGACGCTATGAGCAAGCTGCGCGAACGGTTCTGGCCGAAGGTCTTTGCCATCCTGCTGGTGGCGGCCAGCGGCTTTGCGGTCTGCTTTGCGGGCATTTCCGCTGCGCTGGAGATGACTTGCTACGGCATGACGGACGAGACCAGCGAAATCACCTGGTACTGCGCCAACTCCGGCGGCTACGCCGAGGACATCATGCGCTACTACCTGCTGAGCCTGGGGGAGGACAGCCTGACCTACCTGGGGCGGCAGGCTTTGGAGGAGGAAGCGGACTATCTGGCCTCCGGCAACACCAACATCCGCTATCGGGTGATGGATATGGACGGCACGGCCTACGCCTCCAACGCAGACGACTTCGAGGCGGAGACGGATGCGGACAGCCTGTATCAGCAAGTCTACACGCTGGGTGAGCTTTGCCTCATGGGGCTGGAACTGTCGGAGGAGAGCGATTCCTTCGAGCCGTCCTCCACGGTCTGCTGGCTCCAGGGGAACACCGAGGTGCTGACAGACAGCGCCTCTGCGGTGATGACCCTTGTAGACGCCCTGGTAGCGGAATACCCGGAGGATAGCAACGGCGGCGCCCTTCTGGCGGGTACGCAGCTGGAGGCGCTGTATGACGCCCTGCTGGAGGACGACATCGTTCTGTGGAAAATCAACGACACGGAAGTCCCGTCCTACCTCTACGCCTACCTGCAAGCTGTGGTGTGTGAGTACTCCAACGCGGAACGCTACGAAGACCTGGCGCTGGCAGTGCTGAACGAGGACGGCTTTTACGAAGGCAACACCGAGTTGCTCTATGAAAACGCGGCGCTACTGGAGGAAATCGAGGCGGCGTGGTCAGACGCTGCGAACACGGATACGACCTCGACAGAATCTGCGGAATATGACGCCGAGGGGGCGACGGAGGCGGCTGTGGACGGCGATACCGCGGCCAGCGCGGCCGTCTCAGACGGCAAGACGGCGGAGGATTACCAGGCCGCAGTCCTGTTCCTGGACTATGCGAAGGCCCTGGACGAGGCGCTGTGCGACCTCTGTGACACCGACTGCTGCATCCTGGAGATGGGCATTGTGTCAGACGGCTGGGTGACGGAGGATTCCGTTTCCGACTACGTCCAGCACCTGGTCAACTGGGAGAATAATTTTCTGGTGGATGTGGTGACTGCGGGCGTTGCGGCGCTGGTGCTGCTGCTGTCCCTGATTTGGCTGATGAACGCGGCGGGCCACGCGAAAGGACAGGAGGGCATTCACCTCTGCACCCTGGCCCGGTGCCCTCAGGACGTAATGCTGTGCCTCTCCGCTGGGGCATCTGTGGCCATTGTCTACGGGGCGATGGTGCTGTGGGCAACCTCCGATATTCCCAGCCGGTTCTTCCTGCTGGAACAGGGGTATGAGCTGGAATGGCAGCTGGCCCTGTCCGCTGTGTGCGGCATCCTGACGCTGGCGGGGCTGAGCCTGCTGCCCCTGGTGCTGGGCGTCACCGTCCAGCTAAAGGACCGCAGCCTCCTCCGGCGGACGCTGATTGCCCACATCCTACTGCTGTGCTGGCGGGTGCTGCGGCTGCTTTTCCGGGGCGTGGTACGGCTGGTCCGGGCGATTCCCTCCACCTGGCAGTCGGTGGAGCTGTATGTGGTGTTCTGTGCCTCGGCGCTGATACTGGCCTATATCAACTGCGGCGGGTATGGCGAGATACGCACCGTGGCCGGCTGGCTGCTGGTCGGGCTGCTGCTGCTGGGCCTGTGGTGGACGGTGCGGCGGCAGAGCGGGTGGCTGCGGGTGCAGAAGGGCGGCGAGGTACTGGCCAGCGGCGACCTGTCCTATCAGACGGACACCACGGGCCTGCCCAAGGACCTCCGCCGCCACGCGGAGCATATGAACACCGCCTCCCAGGCCATGGAGCAGGCCGTGTCGGAGCGCATCAAGTCCGACCGGTTCCGCACGGAACTCATCACCAACGTCAGCCACGACCTGAAAACGCCCCTGACCAGCATCATCAACTATGTGGACCTGCTGAAAAAGCTGAACCTACAGGACGAGATGGCCCGGGCGTATCTGGACGTGCTGGACCGGAAGAGCCAGCGGCTGAAAACCCTGACGGAGGACCTGGTGGAGGCCAGCAAAGCCTCTGCCGGTGTGCTGGCGGCGAACAAGGAGCGGCTGGACTTGGGTCAGCTGGTACATCAGGCCATCGGGGAATACGAGGACCGGCTGGAGCGGGCCAGGCTGGAGGTGCGGGTGCAGGCCCCCAAGGAGCCCATCTTCGTGATGGCAGACGGACGGCACACCTGGCGCATCCTGGAGAACCTGCTGAGCAACTGCACGAAGTACGCCATGCCCGGCACCCGGGTCTATGTGGATTTGGTGAAAAAAGACGGCTTTGCAGCCGTCTCTGTGAAAAACATCTCCGCCGACCCGCTGAACATCCCGGCGGATGAATTGATGGAGCGCTTCGTCCAGGGGGACGAAAGCCGCAGCGCGGAGGGCAGCGGCCTGGGCCTGTCCATCGCCCAGAGCCTGGCGAAGCTCCAGGGGGCGGAGTTCCAGCTGGCCGTGGACGGGGATTTGTTCAAGGCGTCCCTGACCTTCCCGGTGGAGGAGGCGCTCCAAACCGAAGCGCTACCCCCGGATGAAATCCTGCC
The DNA here is from genome assembly GCA_020860385.1 of Clostridiales bacterium. Taxonomy (GTDB): domain Bacteria; phylum Bacillota; class Clostridia; order Oscillospirales; family Oscillospiraceae; genus Onthomonas. Next base: position 712 of record JAJBUK010000128.1, on the reverse strand, counting down.
CCAATAACTCGCTGCCCAGGCAGAGCACGCGGTCAATGCGTGCTCTCCCTCTTGCGATGTTCCGGGAGATGGTGGAGCAGCCTATATGGAGCAGGCCGCTGATGGCCTCCAGGCTCAGCCCCTCCACAAAGTAGAGCCGCAGGCAGTCCAGTTCCCGCTCGGTCAGCTCCTGACGCAGGTACCCGGCCAGGGCCGCCTTCCGCCGGTCGGCCAGCCGGGCGGCCTCCGGGTCGAGAATCAGGGGGATATAGTAGGCCAGCAGCCTGGCGTCCCGTCCGCTGTGGTGGACGTCAGGGCGTTGCCTTGTCTGGTTCAATGGGGTTCCCTTCCTTCCTGTCAAAGTGGCTGCGCCGGGCTACCGGCGCAGCAGATAGTCGGAGACGCTCCAAAGGGGCGCCTCCTCCGGGCCGCAGCCCGGGCAATACACCGCCCCCTCCCAGAGAGCGGCCAGGTCGCCCCAGTAAAGGGGCCTGCCGCAGCGCTGGCAGCAGAGGGACGGGGCCAGCTGCTCGTCCCGGGGAGGCTGAGGAAGCGGGCGGCGTATGGCTTCCCCTGCAAAAAAAACGAAAAAAAGAAAATTTGTGCTTGACATTTTCCCTCCATTCTGGTATGATACCTTTTGTTGAGCGGCAACACAGACAACGCCAAATGCTGGTTTAGCTCAGTTGGTAGAGCAGCTGATTTGTAATCAGCAGGTCGGGGGTTCAAGTCC
>JAJBUK010000021.1 GCA_020860385.1 Clostridiales bacterium | reverse complement strand
GGCCAGGGGGCTGGGCTGCCGGGCCGCCGTGGTTGGGGGCCTCCGGGAGCATGACAATACCGACGCCCTGAAGGCCTACCTCACCGGCTACTGCCGCCTGCTGGTGGCGAACCTGGACGACAGCCGCGTCCGCACTCTGGCGGCCCAGTGGGGCGGCTCAAAGCTGACCTATGCGGAGAAGCGTGGGGAAGCCGACCTGAACGCCCGCTACCTCCGCCTGGGGCGGGAGCGGCTGACCTTTGAAGCGGTGACGGATTCCGCCATCGCCCGGGTCTCCCTGGCGTTGCCGGGCAGCTATGACTTCTATATGGCTCTGGCGGCCCTGGCCTGCGGCCTGCTGGAGGGGTACACCCTCCGGGAGGGGGCAGCGGCGGTATCCGCCGCGCCGGGGGCTCCCGGTGTCCTGGAGCTGCGCCACCGGGCGGACGGCCCGGATGAACTGATACACTATAGCTGCACCGGTCCCCAACTGGAGGCAGCGCTGCTGGCGGCCCGCAGGGCGGGGTCGGGCCATGTGCTGCTGGTGCTGGCCCTGCCCCCCGGCGGGGCAAATCGCAGGCTGCGGCGCATCGCACTGCAAGGGGCGGACTGGTGCGCCCTGATCCATGCCGCCGGAGAACGCCCCGGCGGGCCGGATCTGTCCGCCGCCGTGCGGGCGGCCCGGTGCAGCGGGGAGCCGGAGGACATCATCGTCTTTGCAGGGCGGGCGAATTGGGACGCGCTTTTGGCCGAGGCCCAGACCCCCGCTGCTGCCGCGTATCGACGGTAAAACGGAACAGAGAGGAAGCCGGAACCGGCTTTCGAAGGAGCGAGCAAAAGATGAAAGCGATCGTGAGTATTGTAATTGGGTTTTTGGCAACCTACCTGCTGGGCAAGGTGGTCATCCCCTGGCTGCGCAAGATGAAGGCGGGCCAGTCCATCAAGGAGGACGGCCCCACCTGGCATATGTCGAAACAGGGCACCCCCACCATGGGCGGGCTGATGTTCATCGCCGGGATTTTGATTGCCCTGGTGATTTGCGGCTTTACCGACCTCCTCCACGGGGACTTCGGCGGGCTGTTCGTCTACCTCTTCGCCCTGGTATTCGGCGCCATCGGCTTTGTGGACGACTTCTGCAAGGTGAAGTACCACAAGAACGAGGGGCTGACCGCTCCTCAGAAGTTCCTTTTGCAGCTGGCGGCGGCCATCGCCTTTGTGGTGCTGCTGCGCTACACCGGCTACCTGACCCCCGACCTGTATATCCCCTTCGCCAACGTCAGCCTGACCATACCCTGGCCGGTGTATATGGTCTTTGCGGCCTTCGTCATGGTGGGCACCGTCAATGCGGTGAACATCACCGACGGCGTGGACGGCCTGGCTACCAGCGTGACCATGCCGGTGGCGGTGTTCTTCCTGGCTGCCTCCCTGCTGTGGGGGAAGACAGAGCTGGGGGTGTTCTCCGGCGCGCTGCTGGGGGGCCTGGCCGGGTTCCTGGTGTACAACTTCCACCCCGCCAAGGTGTTCATGGGGGACACCGGCTCCCTGTTCCTGGGGGGCGCAGTCTGCGGGCTGGCGTTCAGCCTGGATATGCCGTTGATTTTGATTCTGGTGGGCATCATCTACCTCTGCGAGACCATGAGCGACATCATTCAGGTGACCTACTTCAAGGCCACCCACGGCAAGCGCATCTTCCGCATGGCCCCGCTGCACCATCACTTTGAGATGGGCGGCTGGAGCGAGGAGAAGCTGTGCGCCGTGTTCTCCGGCGTGACCCTGCTGGCCTGCGTGCTGGCCTTCCTGGGGGTCATGTTCCGCTATTGATAACCAGGAAAGGATAAAGCGCGACAGAAAGGAGCCGAAGGCGTATGGCAACTCAGGCAAACAGTGTGCGGCCCAGGCAGAGCCGCACCAAACGGAAACGCGGCCGTGACCTGACCCAGGCGGAAAAGCTCCGCAGAGGGCCCATCGACCTGCCCTTTTTGATGCTGACCATGCTGCTGCTGGTCATCGGGCTGATTATGCTGCTGTCCGCCTCCTCCTATGCGGCGCTGTATGACTCGGCGGCGGGCTATAAGGTGGTGGACGGCGTCATCACCTACGGCGACGCCATGTATTACTTCAAGCGGCAGGCCATCTATGCGGTTATCGGCGTTGTGGCAATGCTGGCGCTGTCCCGGATGGATTATCAGTACTGGCGCATCCTGTCCGTCCCGGTGCTGGTAGTCTCTATCTTTCTGCTGGTGCTGGTCAAGACCCCGCTGGGCGTCACCTCCAACAACGCGAAGCGGTGGCTGCATCTGTTCCTGGTGGCAGGCCCCACCTTCCAGCCCTCGGAAATCGCCAAGCTGGGGGTCATCCTATTCTTCTCGGCGGGGCTGTCCAAGCGGAGGCCGGGGGTGCCCACCTTCCAGAAGCGGCTCCGCCAGCCCCTGGAGGGGCTGCGGTGGTTCTTCTACTGGAGCGATTTGAAGGAACTGATTCCCTATATGGCGGTGCTGGTGGTGGTGCTGCTGCTGATTGGCCTCCAGCCCCACCTGTCCTGCATGATTCTGGTGGCGGCGGCCGCGGCGGCGGTGCTGTTCGCGGCGGGTATCCGCATCGGCTGGTTCATCGCCGGAGCCGGAGGGCTGACAGTCGTGGTTTACTATGTGCTGGTGGTCGTGGGCTATAACGGCACCCGTATCAAGTCCTGGCTGGACCCGTGGTGGGACCCCTCTGACAAGAGCTACCAGGTGCTGCAATCCATCTACGCGGTGGCCTCCGGCGGGCTGACCGGCCTGGGCTTTGGTCAGAGCCGTCAGAAGTACCTCTATCTGCCGGAGGAGCAGAACGACTACATTTTCGCCATCATCTGCGAGGAATTAGGGCTGATCGGCGCGGTGATGATCATCCTGCTGTTTGCCCTGCTGATCATCCGGGGCTACTATCTGGCCCTCCATGCCAAGGACAAATTCGGCACCCTGCTCATTGTGGGCATCATCACCCTGCTGGCCACCCAGGTGTTCCTGAACATCGCGGTGGTGCTGAACGTCATCCCCTCCACCGGCATCTCCCTGCCGTTCTTCAGCTACGGCGGTACGGCCCTGGCGATACAGCTGGCGGAGATGGGCATTGTCCTGTCGGTGTCCCGGCAAATCGCCGCGCCGCCCCAGGGGTAACAGCCTGAAACGAAAGGAACGGTAGACGATGAAAGTGCTTTTTACCTGCGGCGGCACCGCAGGCCATATCAATCCGGCGGTAGCGCTGGCCGGTATGCTGACGGAGCGTGACCAAGCCCAGGTGCTGTTCGTGGGCGCGGAGGGAGGCATGGAGTGCTCCCTGGTGCCCCGGGAGGGGTACGACATCCGCACGGTGCAAATCTCCAGCTTCTATCGCAGCGTGAACTGGAACAGCCTCAAGCATAACCTGAGGACAGCGAAGAACCTGCTGGTCTCCCCCGCCCAGGCCAGGAAGATTCTGGACGACTTCCAGCCCGACCTGGTGGTGGGCACCGGCGGCTACGCCTCCTACCCCGTGGTAAAGGCCGCCGCCGGGCGGGGCATCCCCACGGCGGTGCATGAATCCAACGCCCAGCCTGGCCTGACCACGAAAATGCTGGCCAAGCGGGTGGATAAGGTGATGGTGGGCTTTGAGGAGTGCCGCAGCCTGTACCCCCATCCGGAGCGGGTGGAGGTCACCGGCACCCCGGTGCGCAGCGAGTTCTTCACCCAGGACCGGCTGGAGGCCAGGCAAATGCTGGGCATCACTGACCAGAAGCCGGTGGTGGTGACCACCTGGGGCTCCCTGGGGGCCCAGGTGATGAACCAGTACATGGTGGACTTTGTGGCCCGCGAGGTGGCGGAGGGCTGCCCCTTCCACCATATCTACGGCGTGGGCCAGCGGTACTATCAGCGGGTGCTGGACGGCTTGGCCCAGCGGGGCATCCGGCTGGAGGAGCACCCGGAGCTGGACATCCGGGAGTATATCTACGATATGCCGGTGGTGATGGACAGCGCCGACGTGATTATGAGCCGGGCCGGGGCATCCACCATCGCGGAGATCTCCGCCATCGCCCATCCCAGCATCCTGGTGCCCTCCCCCAATGTGGCAGCCAACCACCAGGAGAAGAACGCCCGGGTGCTGTCCGACCAGGACGCCGCCGTGCTGATGCTGGAGAAGGACTGCTCCGGCGACGCCCTCTATGACCAGGTGAACCGGATGCTCTCCGACGTGGAGGGCCTGCGGCAGATGGGGCAGAACCTCCGCAAAATCTCCGTCACTGACGCCAATGAGCGTATCTACAACGTACTAAAGGGCCTGCTCAAGTAACAAACCTTCCCCCCGCCGCATAGGTTAGGCTATATCGGAATGTGGGGGAATGGTCTATGGAAGAACTGATCGTCACAGGAGGGAAGCCTCTGTCCGGCAGCGTACAGGTTCATGGCGCGAAGAACAGCGTCCTGCCTATCCTGGCGGCGACGCTGCTGACCGGCTCGGTCAGCGTCCTCCACAACTGCCCGGCCCTCAGCGATGTGACAGCCTCCCTGGGGATTCTGGAGCATCTGGGCTGCCGGGTGATTCAGAAGGGGGACTGCATCACGGTGGACGCCGCCGCCGTCACCGGGACGGAGATACCAGACCGGCTGATGCGGGAGATGCGCTCCTCGGTGATTTTCCTGGGGGCGGTGCTGGCCCGGTGCGGGGAGGCGGAGATCTCCCTCCCCGGCGGGTGCGAGCTGGGGCCCAGGCCCATTGACCTGCACCTGAAGGCCCTGACCGCCATGGGCTGTGAGATTCGGGAGGAAGGCGGCACCCTCCGCTGCTCCGGCAGGCTCCACGGTGCGGAACTCACCCTGGCCATCCCCAGCGTGGGGGCCACGGAGAATATCATGCTGGCGGCCACCGCCGCAGAGGGAGTGACGGTCATCACCAACGCCGCCCGGGAGCCGGAGATAGAGGATTTGCAGCGCTTCCTCCTGGCCATCGGGGCAGACGTTTCCGGCGCGGGCAGCTCCACCGTGGTGATTCGCGGCGGAAAACCCCTCCACGGCGGGGAGCATACCATCATCGCCGACCGCATCGTGGCGGCCACCTACCTGTCCGCCTGCGCCGCCGCCGGAGGAGAGGTGCAGGTGCTGGGCGTCCAGCGCCGACAGCTCCTGCCGGTGCTGGAGACCTTTCGGGAGGCTGGCTGCCTGGTTCACAGCTGGGCGGAGGGTGCAGAGTTGACCTGTCACGGGCCGTTACATAGCGTGCGCCCGGTGCGCACCTCCCCCTACCCCGGCTTCCCCACCGACGCCCAGCCGGTGGTGCTGGCCGCCTTGTGCCGGGGGGACGGCACCGCCGTCTTTGTAGAGACCATTTTTGAGAACCGCTTCCGCTATGCGGGGGAGCTGCTCCGCATGGGGGCAGACGTTCGGGTGGAAGGCAGGGTGGCGGTGGTCTGCGGTGTGAAGCGGCTCTATGGGGCCCAGCTGGAGGCCCCGGATCTGCGGGGCGGGGCGGCGCTGGTGGTGGCCGCCCTGGGGGCCAGCGGCGAGAGCCACATCACTGGCCTGGAGCACATCGACCGGGGCTATGCCAACCTGGAGGCGGACCTGACCGCTCTGGGCGGCGCCATCACCCGGACGGAAAAGAAAGACTGATTTACTATTTCGGCGCGAGGGGGAGCGAAGCGTGGCTACAGAGAGAACCCGAAAGCATCAGAGCAAGCGGAAAAACGGCGGCAACCTGAACGGATTATATCTGGTCATCTCCGTGGTGCTGATTTTGGCCGTGATTCTGGGCGGCTCCATTGTGTTCTTTAAAATCAACGCCATTGAGGTGGAAGGCAACGTCCACTATACTGAGGAGGAGATCGTGGATGCCTCCGGCGTGAACCTGGGGGACAATTTGCTCCTGACCAGGGACACCACCGTGGTGGCGCGGCTGCTGACCCAGCTGCCCTATGTCAGCAGCGTCACCCTCTCCCATAAGCTGCCGGATACGCTGGTGATTACGGTGGCGGAGTCCGACGCACAGGCGGCCATCTATGACGGCAGCGGCAGCTGGTGGCTGATGGACAGCAACGGCAAGCTGCTGGAGCTGCTGGGTTCCGGCACGGACAGCACCTCAGACGAGGAGGCGGCCTCCGGCGACCTGGAGCCGGAACCGGAAGCGGAGGAGGCGGACACCTCTGAGGCAGAACCGTCCTCCTCCGGCGTGGAGCCGGAAGCGGAGACGGTGGAAATGCCCGACCCGCCGGAGGGCTACCCCTACATCACCGGATTGACGCTGTACCTGCCGGAGGCTGGAAGCGTCATCGCCGTGGAGGAGAACGGGGAGCGGAGCCAGAGCCTGATGCTGGAGAGCCTGCTGAACCTGCTTCCTGCCTTCCAGAACCGGGGGCTGCTGGAGGATGTGGTCTCCATCGACCTCAGCGGGGAGAGCGAAATCATCGTCAACTACCAGAACCGACTGACCATCAAGCTGCTCCAGGATGAGGATTACGACTATAAGGCCAAGCTGATTCTGGGCGTGCTGGAAGACTATGTGGATGCCACCTGGGAGGACGGCGACACCGGAACCCTGGATATGACCTTCTCCAACGGAAACCCCAGGCTGACAAAGGATTGATTCGGAAAACGGAGTATGATTAGTTGAACGAAAAAAATTTAAAAATGCCTTGACCTGCACACGCTTTGCGTTTAAAATAAAAGAAGCGTAGTATGGTCTGGAGCAGACCTTGCAGGAACTGTACATAGGAGGAAACTGGATATGTCCTTTGGATTTGAACAAGAGCCTGAAAACGTTGTTAGCATTAAGGTTGTTGGCATCGGCGGCGGCGGCAACAATGTGGTGAACCGTATGGTGGAGTCCGGCACTCAGGGTGTGGACTTTATCGCGGTGAACACCGACAAACAGGCGTTGGACGTATCCAGCGCCACCTATAAGATTCAGGTGGGCGAGAAGCTGACCCACGGCCAGGGCGCCGGGGCCAAGCCCGAGGTGGGCCGGAAGGCCGCCGAGGAGAGCCGAGACAAAATCACCGAGGCCCTGAAGGGGACGGATATGGTGTTTGTGGCCTGCGGCATGGGCGGCGGCACCGGCACCGGCGGCAGCCCCATCGTGGCCGAGGTGGCCCGGGAGCTGGGCATCCTCACCGTGGGCGTGGTGACCAAGCCCTTCAGTTTTGAGGGCCGTCCCCGCATGAAGCAGGCGGAGGCCGGCATCGAGGAGCTGCGGACCAAGGTGGACTCGCTGGTCATCATCCCCAACGACCGGCTGCGCTACGCCACCGACCAGAAGCTGACCTTCAAGAACGCCTTCGCCATTGCGGACGACGTGCTGCGCCAGGCGGTGGAGTCCATCTCCGACCTGGTGAAGAACGTGGGCTTCATCAACCTGGACTTTGCCGACGTCACCACCATTATGAAGGACGCGGGGCTGGCCCACATGGGCATTGGCCGGGCCGCAGGCGAGGGCAAGGCCAAGGACGCGGCCCAGATGGCCATCTCCTCCCCGCTGCTGGAGACCTCCATCAACGGCGCACGGGGCGTTATCATCAACATCACCGGCGACCCGGACATCGGCTTGGAAGAGGTTGAGGAAGCCGCTTCCCTGGTACAGAAGGCCGCCAACCCCGATGCCAACATCATCTTCGGCGCCACCATTGACGAAAATCTACAGGACGAGATTCGCGTCACCGTCATCGCCACCGGTTTTGACGAGAAGCCTGCGGAGGACGCGGCCCCTTTCTCTGAGGCCGCTAAGGAGGAGGGCCAGTCCGCTGAGGCGGAAGCCGATGAGGCCGAGACCCAGCCGCAGGCAGACGGGGAGGCTCAGGCCGAGGCGGCGGAGCCTGCGAAGAAGCCCGCGGTCAACCAGAGCGATGACGAGTATTTTAAGTCGATTTTAGACCTGTTCCGGAATCAGGACGGCCAGAAATAACATTGGAAAGCGAGGGCAATCGACCGCAGGCCGATGGCCCTCTTTCCATTAGGGCGGGGCTGTTAGCCATTAGCTGTTGGCTGTTAGTGGCGACGGTTGGAACCGCTGGTTTTTCCCCTATTCGGTAGTAGAACGTGAAGCCTAAAACTTCACTTTTCTGTAGGGGCGGCCCTTGGCCGCCCGCGGAAACCACCTGCTTATCCAAGGCGGCCAAGGGCCGCCCCTACACAGACGATTGCAAAAATCGGAACAATTTGCCCATCTGAACAGTATCACAGTCAGTTCCGTTGGCATCTTACAATAATTGAGTAAAGCGAAGATTTAACTTTCACAATCTAGTAGGGGCGCACAATGTGCGCCCGGCTAACGTTTCCTCCTTGGAGAAAGTTGGAGGAAGGAAACTACCTATTCCCTTTATCCATCCTTGTCTAAGGAGTGCAATCCCATGAAAAACGAACTGGAACGCCTGCGCGGGGCGCTGGCCCGGCAGACCGCCCCGGCTACAGACCGGCCCCGGGACGCGGCGGTGCTGGTGCCGCTGGTGGAGACGGCGGAGGGCTGCGCCCTGCTCTACGAGGTGCGCTCGGCCACCCTGCGCCGCCAGCCGGGGGAGGTCTGCTTCCCCGGCGGGGGCATCGAGGGGACGGAGACGCCCCAGGAGGCCGCCCTCCGGGAGACCTGGGAGGAGCTTGCCATCCCCCCGGAGTCCGTGACCCTGCTGGGGACGCTGCCCCTGGCGGAGCACAGCTCCCGGCGGCGGGTGTACTCCGTGGTGGGGGCGGTGGCCCGGAAGGCTGTGGAGGAAGCACGGCCCTCCCCGGCGGAGGTGGGGCGCATCTTCACCGTGCCGGTGGACTGGCTACTGGCAAACCCGCCCAGCCGCACATCCTTCGCTCTGGCCCCGGAGCATTTGGAGGGGCAGCCTCCGGCGGCCCGGCGGTTCCTGAAGGACTATCGCCTCCGGCAGGAGGCCCTGTACTGGCCCTGGGACGGGGAGGTCATTTGGGGCCTGACCGCCCGCATCACCTGGCAAATGTTGACCTGCTGGGCGGAAGTTTTTCACAGCCTGTGAAAAAATGACAAGCGGTAACAGACCGCAACAAACCGGAAACAGAAGGGAGCGAACCGGCATGACCCCCCAGAATACCGACGGCAGAGACACCATCTGGAAGCTGGAGACAAACCTGGACGATATTACTGGGGAAAACCTGGGCTTCGTCATGGAGCTGCTGTTTTCCGCCGGGGCCAGAGACGTGTACTACCAGCCCATCTATATGAAGAAGAATCGCCCGGCCTATCTGCTCAGCGTGATTTGCACCGAGGCGCAGCGTCCGGCGCTGGAGGAGCTCATCTTCCTCCACACCACCACCATCGGCATCCGCCGGGTGGAGATGGAGCGGACCATCCTCCCCCGGAGCATGGCCCAGGTGGAGACGGCCCTGGGCCAGGTGGCGGTGAAGGTCTGCACCCTGCCGGACGGGTCGGAGCGGGCCTACCCGGAGTACGACAGCGTAGCCGCCCTGTGCCGGGCCACCGGAGAGAGCTATCAGACGGTGTACCGCCTGGCCCAGACCGCCTGGGAAGCGGGAAACACGGCCCAATAAAAGCGTTTGCCACCCCTAAACCGTCGATTCTCGCAAAGCGAGAGTGATTTTCGGTCTGCGGGGTGGCTTTTTTTGCGGGAATTTGCTAGGATAAACTTGTCCAAAGGGCCCGGACAGTAAATTTCGTAAGGAGTGAAGTACCGTGGAAGCGAAAACGATAGGAAAGTTCATCGCCGTCCTCCGCAAGGCAAACGGCATGACCCAGAAGGAGCTGGCGGAGCGGCTGAACGTCTCCGACAAGGCGGTGAGCCGCTGGGAGCGGGACGAGAGCCTGCCCGACCTGACCCTGATTCCGGTGATCGCGGAGCTGTTCGGCGTGACGACGGACGAGCTGCTCCGGGGGGAGCGCAACCCCGCCGGGGAGCCTGCCAGTGCGGCCCGGCCCTCCCCCAGGACGGAGAAGCAAATCGCCCACATCCTGTCCGACGGAAAGACGAAGCTGCTGACCCGCAGCATGCTGTCCGTGGGGCTGAGCCTGGCGGGGCTGCTGGGGGCTATGGTGATGAACTTCGGTTTCAACCGGGCCTATATCGGCTTCTTTGTGGGCTGCCTGTTCTATGTGGCGGCGCTCTTGTGCGAGGCGGTCTTCTGCATCCTGGCCCACGCCGGGACCAACGGGGAGGACTTCCAGGGGGAGGAGCTGAACGATTTTCGGCGGTTCCTCCTGCGCACGGCGAAGGCCGTGATGGGGCTGGCGGTGGTGCTGCTGGGGGCGACCGTCCCCCTCATCGCGATTCCCTATGACACCTATCAGGGGCTTGTGGGTATCACCTGGCTGGCCTACGGGCTGCTGTTCGGCCTGCTGGCGGCGGCGCTGTGGGGCATCCTGACGATAGTGGTTTCCCGCACGGCGGAAAAGCGGGGCTTTTACCGCATCAGCGAGGAGGAGGCCACCCGCCGCACCAAATTGTGGAAGGCGAGAGGCAAGACCCTTGGCGTCACGGCGCTGGTGATGACGGTGACCCTGGTGGGTCAGCTGATGTTCAACGGGAACGCAGAGGCGGCCGACCTGGTGCAGGGCACCGTCTTTACTGATTTTGAGAGTTTCCAGACCTACATGGCGACAGAGCCGGAGCCCGACGATGCGGTCGGGGACGGGGACGTCACCCTTGGGCCGGTGGAGTCCGACATTGAGGTAGTGTGGGATGAAGAGACTGCTGCGGAGAAGAATGGCACCGGGGAGGATGTAGCCGAGGAGGAACTCTACCTGGCAGATCTCGAAGGCCCGGACGGTACCGTGCTGGAATTCGAGTGGCGGAATACCGACGTCTGGGAGGTGCAGACCAGCGGCGAAGGGGACAGTTGGACGGTGCGGGTGCTGACGGATGAGGACTTTACAACGGCGAGCCATATCCGAACGGTGGTCGGCAACGTGTTCAGCGTGGCCTACGTCGTGGAACTGGCGGCAGGACTTCTCTGGTACCGCCATGAGCTGAAAAAGAGAAAACTCAGTTGACAAACGCGACGAACGCGCCCGCAGGCAGCTGCCTGCGGGCGCGGTTTGGTCTGAAGTTACTTTGTTTCTGCGGGCTTTTTCTTATTCAGCTGAGCGTTCAGCACCTGGCAGCAGGCCAGGTCGCCCAGCACGTTGACACAGGTGGCCCCCATGTCCGCCAGGGTGTTGACGCTGATGTACACCCCCATGATGCCGGTGGGCAGCCCCGCCATGGCGGACAGAGCGGCGAAGGAGGCGATGGCCCCGCCGGGGACGCCGGGGGTGCCGATGCTCAGCAGCACGTTGGCCAGCAGGATAACCACCATCATGCTGATGCTGACCTCCACCCCGCAGGCGGAGGCGAAGAAGGTAATCATAAAGCTCATGACGATGGACACCGCATCCATGTTCACCGTAGCCCCCAGGGGGATGGCCAGGGAGGTGATCTCATTGGGACAGTCCAGCTCCTCCTCCATGCACTTCATGCTCAGGGGGATGGTGGCGGAGGAGGAACAGGTGCCGAATGCGTTCAGCGCGGCAGGGGCCACGGCGGAGAAGAACTTCCGGATGGAGCACTTGCCCAGCGTCTTGACCAGTCCGCCGTAGAACACCACGGCGTACAGGAAGTAGGTGACGTACAGAGCAATCATCACAGTGGCCAGGGACAGGATGGTATCCGTGCCGTTGGCCTCCACCACGGTGGCGATGGAGCAGAGGACGCCCAGGGGGGTGAAGTACATCACCACGGAGATGATTTTCAGCGAAACGTCGTTGACGGACGTGATGACGGCCATCAGCGGCTCACCCTTCTCCCCCACGGCCAGGATGGTGAAGCCGATGATGAGGGCGAACACCAGCACCTGGAGCATATTGCCGTTGGCGAAGGAGGCGATGGGGTTGGAGGGGATCAGGTTCTCCAGCGTGTCCAGCAGGCTGGTGAACTGGGTGGCCTCCACGGTGCTTTCCGTCATCTCGATGGTGACGCCGGTGCCCAGGTTCAGGATGCGGGGCAGCACCAGGCCCAGGGCGCTGGCCACAGCGGTCGTCACCAGGAAGAACAGCAGGGACAGTCCGCCGATTTTACCGGTCTTGCTGACGCTGCCGATGCCATGGATGCCCACTACGATGGAGCAGAACACCAGGGGGTAAATCATCATGTTCAGTGCGTTCATGTACAGGGAGCTGACGACGGACAGGATGCTGTAGAACCAGCCCACGTTGCCCGGCACCAGCAGGCCCAGCAGGATACCCAGCACCAGGCCGATGAAGATGGCCAGGGTGATGTTGACTTTTTTGAAGAGCTTCATAGCTTTTTCTCCTCCCAAATTTTTCGGCGCATTGCCGCAGAATCAATCACAAGTAATAGAATAGCACGAAAAATCGCCGCTGTAAACCAAAAGATTTACAGCGGCATTGCTGAGGGTGAACGGTTGCTTAGCCCTGGAAGGCCTGCTCCAGGTCGGCGAGAATGTCGTCAATATGCTCGGTGCCGATGGACAGCCGGACGGTGTTGGGGTGGATGCCCGCGTCCTCCAGCTCTTGGGCGCTCATCTGGCTGTGGGTGGTGGAGGCGGGGTGAATCACCAGGCTCTTCACGTCGGCCACGTTGGCCAGCAGGCTGAACAGCTGGAGCCGGTCAATGAACGCCTTGGCGTCCTCGGCGTCCCCTTTCAGCTCAAAGGTGAAGATGGAGCCGCCGCCGTGGGGGAAATACTTCTCATACAGGGCGTGGTCGGGATGGTCGGGCAGCGAGGGGTGATTGACGTGCTCCACATGGGGATTCTGCACCAGATAGTCGATGACTTTGGCGGTGTTCTCGTTGTGACGGTCCACCCGCAGGGACAGGGTCTCCAGCCCCTGGAGCAGCAGGAAGGCGTTGAAGGGGGAAATGGTCGCGCCGGTGTCCCGCAGCAGGATGGCCCGAATGTAGGTGACGAAGGCGGCGGGGCCTGCGGCCTGGACGAAGGAGACCCCGTGATAGGAGGGGTTGGGGGAGGCGATTTGGGGATAGTTGCCGGAGGCGGCCCAGTCGAAGGTGCCGCCGTCCACAATGACGCCGCCCAGAGAGGTGCCGTGGCCGCCGATGAACTTGGTGGCGGAGTGTACCACGATGTCCGCGCCATGCTCGATGGGGCGAATCAGGTAGGGGGTGCCGAAGGTGTTGTCGATCACCAGGGGCAGGCCGTGTTTGTGGGCGATAGCGGCAATGGCGTCGATGTCCGGGATGTCGGAGTTGGGGTTGCCCAGGGTCTCGATGTAAATCGCCCGGGTGTTCTCCTGAATAGCGTCCTCTACCTGGGCCAGGTCATGGGCGTCCACAAAGGTGGTGGTGACGCCGTAGAGGGGCAGGGTGTGGGCCAGCAGGTTGTAGGAGCCGCCGTAAATGGTCTTTTGGGCCACGATATGCCCCCCGGCGGTGGCCAGGGCCTGAATGGTGTAGGTGATAGCCGCCGCGCCGGAGGCCAGGGCCAGACCGGCCACGCCGCCCTCCAGGGCCGCCACCCGGTCCTCAAAGACCCCCTGGGTGGAGTTGGTCAGGCGGCCGTAGATGTTGCCCGCGTCGGCCAGACCGAAGCGGTCGGCGGCGTGCTGGCTGTTGCGGAACACATAGGAGGTGGTCTGATAAATGGGTACCGCCCGGGCATCGGTGGCGGGGTCAGGGCTTTCCTGGCCGATGTGGAGCTGTTTCGTCTCAAATTTCCAGGACTGTTTCGTCTGTTCAGTAATGGCTGCCATAGTAAGATACCTCTTTCATTTTAATTTGGCTTTCCTGTGGGTAAAGCAGGAATTAAGGGGAAGAAACCATTGCGCGGGAACGCGCAGGAGGGAAAGAGGTCACATTCGCCCAAAGCGGAAGTTGTGCCGCAGCACCTCAGGGAAGATAACGGTCATCGTCTGACACTCCTTACGCCGCAGGACGCGGCGGGAAGATAGCGGTTCCGGCAAACATGAGGCCGGGAGCCTTAATTCCCTATTTCCTAGGGATTTACTATGATTAAGATAACAGAAGAAGCGCCCCTTGTCAACCCCTTTTTTCAGAAAAGAGGAAAAAATTCCCGGTCCAGGGTCGGAGCGCCTGCCTCGCCGGAATCCGGGGAAGCGGGGCGAACGCGGACGGAACCTGCCAAATGATGCCGGAAACCGGGCGAATATAGGGGAACTTGCGAACGATTGCGGCTTGTAAAGCGGGATAAAGGAGGTTACAATCCAGTTACAAACTGTAACAGGGAGGAACTTGCCATGCGCTTAAAAAGCGTAGGAAGGCTGCGGCTGCTGCTGGGCGCGCTGGCGCTGTGCCTGGGGCTGTGCAGCCCGGCGGCTGCGGCAAAAGGGGATTTGACCGTGCTGGTGAACCGTCAGACGGTGAGCGCCTGGGCGGACGGCGATGGGCTGGTGTATGTGGAGCTCGAGGGCTTCTGTCAGGCGGCCGGCGGACAGGCCCGCGTCACGGAGCGGGGGGATGCGGTCACGTTGGAGCTGCCGGACCGTTCCATCACCGCCCAGGTAGGGCAGCAGTATTTTTTCGCAGATGGGCGGTATTACTTCTGCGGCGTCACCGGGGCGGTGCAAAGCCGGTATGGCAAGCTCTATGTGCCTCTGGAGCCTCTGGCGGAGCTGTTTCTCGCAGTGGTGGAGGAAGGGGACTGCAAAATCACTGTCCAGACGGCGGAACAGACGCAGAGCCTGACCAGCACCGGAACACAGCGCCAGGATGAGGAGCTGTACTGGCTCAGCCGCATCATCTCCGCCGAGGCCAGGGGGGAGAGCCTGAACGGGAAGATCGCCGTGGGCAACGTGGTGCTGAACCGGGTGGCCAGCGACCTGTTTCCGGACACGGTCTATGATGTGATTTTTGATACCGCATACGGAGTGCAGTTCTCCCCGGTGGCCAACGGCAGCGTGTATGACGAGCCGACGGAGGAGAGCGTCCTGGCCGCCCGGCTGGTGCTGGACGGGGCGGAGGTGACGGACGAGGCGCTGTACTTTGAGAACGAGGCCATCGCCGCCTCCAGCTGGGTCAGCCGGAACCGGGAGGAGCTGTTTGTCCTGGGAAATCACACCTTTTATGCATAAACCGACCCCCTGCTGCTTTACACGGCAGGAAAATTCAGGTATAATAGCCGCAGGAGCTGCGGCTATTTTCTTTTGCCCACAGGGCGGCCGCGGGCCGCCGACGGAATTTTCAACAGCCTGTGAACAATAAAAACGCTCCCGGAAACGGGCGGGAAACAGACAGAGAAAGGTGGGAAACGCCCATGAAAAAGGCACTTTTGGTGGTATCCTCCGGCACGGATGACACCGCCGCCCTGGAGAAGGACATCGGCGTGCTGGAGCGGGCGCTTGCCCGGGCCTTCCCAGAACGGACGTTTCGCAGGGCCTTCACCTCCGCCTATGTCCGCCGGGCGCTGCGCAGGAAACGGGGCGTGGCGGTGGACGGCGTGGTGGAGGCGCTGACGGCGCTGCGGATGGAGGGATACCAGGATGTGCTGGTGCAGCCCACCTATCTGGAAAACGGGGAGGAGATGGAGGCCCTGCGGGGGGAGGCGCAGCTTTATCAGAAGCAGTTCCCCCGGTTCGCCGTGGGCCGCCCTCTGTTGACCACTATTGACGACTATCTGGCCCTGGCCGACGCCATCATCGCCTCCCTCCCCGCCTTGGACGACAGTGAGGCTCTGGTGCTGGTGGGGCTGGGCACCGACCGGCGCATGAATCCCACTTATGCCTGCCTGGATTATGTGTTCCGGGATAAGGGGTATCAGAACCTGTTTGTGGGGGCGCTGGAGGGCTACCCCGGCATACCGGAGATACTCAACCGCCTGGCCGGGGCCTGGAACGTGCGGAGGGTCTACCTGATGCCGCTGATGATGGCGGCGGAGCCTGGCGCCTGCAACGACCTGGCGGGGAAGGACGCGGATTCCTGGGCCAATCAGCTGCGGCGGCATTATTTTGAGGTGGTCCCCCTGCTCCAGGGCCTGGGGGAGAATCGGCAGATTCCCGCCCTGTTCGTGCGCCACGCCAGGGAGGCTCTTCAGGCCCAACCGGGGTGGCAGGATTTGTGAACTGCCGGAAAAATCGGAAAAAACGTTGACAAATCGGCGCTTCTGACGGATAATAAAAAACAGTGCAGTCCGTATCTGACGAGGCGCGGCTGCGTTGCGCGGGTTTTTGAAAGGAAAAAACGCGCTGCGAGGCCAGGGGGATACCCCTGCAAAAGGGGTGTTGATTGAAATTATGGAGCAGCTGTCCACTTTTTTGGCGAACTTTGACGTGACCGTGCTGCTGGTCTACCTGCTGCGGGCGGCCATCGCCCTGCTGTGCATCGTGTCCCATGAGCTGGCCCACGGCTACACCGCCCTGCGCCTGGGGGACGACACCGCCCAGCGGCAGGGGCGGCTGACCCTGAACCCCCTGTCCCATATCGACCCGCTGGGCCTGCTGCTGATGATTTTCGCGGGGTTTGGCTGGGCCAAGCCCGTGCCGGTGAATATGCGCAACTTCCGCAACCCGAAGCAGGGGATGGCCATCACGGCCCTGGCCGGGCCGGCGTGCAATCTGCTGCTGGCCTGGGTGGCGCTGGGGCTGGCCAGCCTGATTTATCACTTCCTCTGGGTCACGGAGGCGTCGGTATATATCATGCTGCTGCTGATGTACATCGCGGTGATGAGTACGGGGCTGGGGATGTTCAACCTGATACCCATCCCCCCGCTGGACGGCTCCAAGATTTTATTCTCCCTGCTGCCTGACCGCATTTACGCCCAGATTCTGCGCTATGAGCGCTATGTGATGCTGGTGCTGTTCGCCCTGGTGTTCTTCGGGGTGCTGGATACGCCGCTGAGCGCCATGATTTCCTGGGCCATGAAGGGCCTTTGCACCCTGACCGGCTTCCCCTTTTCGATGATGAGCTACCTGGGGGTGAGCTGATGGAGACGCCGGTTTACCATCTGGAGGGGGTGGTCCACACCCGCTCCGAACTGGAAAATTTTGACGGGCCGCTGGATTTAATCCTCAGCCTTTTGAGCAAGAATAAGATGGAGATTCAGGACATCCAAATTTCCCTGATTTTAGACCAATACTTCGCCTGGATGGAGCAGCGCAAGGCGCTGGATTTGGACGTGGCCAGCGAGTTTGTCACTATGGCCTCCCATCTGGTGTATATCAAAACGCGGATGCTCCTCTCCATCAATGACGAGGAGGCCCAGTCCGAGATGGAGGAGCTGATTGCCTCCCTGGAGGCCCGGCAGCGCAGCGAGGCTTACGCCAAGGTGCAGCTGGTGGTGCCGCAGCTGGAGGGCCGCTTTGAACAGGGCCGGAACTATATCACCAAGGAGCCGGAGCACATCGCGCCGGACAAGACCTATCGCTACCAGCATAAGCCGGAGGATTTGCGGAAGGCCATGCAGCGGCTGTACGAGGCGGGGGCGGAGCCGGTGCGGCCCGCCCAGGAGATGCTCAGCGGCATCGTGGGCCGGGAGCCCTATCCGGTGACGGAAAAGGCCAGGGAGATTCTGGACCGGCTGATGCTGTTCAGCGTGACCCGGTTCAAGTCACTGTTTCTGGGCAGCAAGTCCCGCAGCGAGTTGGTAGCCACCTTCCTGGCGGTGCTGGAGCTGTGCAAGAGCCGGAAGATACGCCTGGCCGGGACGGACGACAGCTGCACCGTTACGGTGATTCACGGGGAGGACCTGGAGGACGACTGGACGGAGCTGTCCGCCGACGCCTATTAAGGAGCCTGTACAGAGAAAGAGGGTGTTCCCAATTTGGAAGTTCAGATGATAGAATCCGTGTTAGAGGGCATCCTGTTTGCAGCAGGGGAACCGGTGGAGGCTGACCGGCTGTGTAAGCTGCTGGATGTGGACAAGGTGACGCTGGACGGCGCGGCCAAGAGCCTGGCGGACGGGTACAAGTTTGAGCGCCGGGGCATCCGGCTGTTGCAGCTGGACGGGGCCTATCAGCTCTGCTCCGCCCCGGAGCATGGGGACATCATCCGCCGGGCCATGGAGACCCGCAAGCCCCCTCAGCTGAGCCAGACGGCGCTGGAGGTGCTGGCCATCTTCGCCTACTTCCAACCCACCACCCGGGGCTTTGTGGAGCAGGTGCGGGGGGTAGACTCCACTTACACCGTGAAGCAGCTGCTGGAGCGGGGTCTCATCGAGGAGGCAGGCAAGCTGAACGTGCCGGGCCGCCCCACCCTGTTCCGCACCACCAAGCAGTTTTTGCGCTGCTTCGCCCTGGACAGCCTGGACGACCTGCCCCCTCTGCCTGAGACGGGGGAGGAGGCCAAGCTGACGAAGGAGATGGAGGACGCTGCGGCCAGAATGAAGCTGATGCAGGAAGGGCAGGGTGAGGAAGGATGAAGGTGCTGCTCATCGTTCTCATTGTGCTGCTGCTCATTGGCTTTATCCGGTTCGGCGGCACGGTGGAGTACTCCTCGGAGGGGCTGACCGTCCTGGTGAAGGTCCTGTGCTTCAACATCAAGGTGCTGCCCAGACCGGAAAAGACGCCGGAGCAGCAGGCCGCCGATGAGGAGAAGAAGAAAAAGGCCGAAGAAAAAAAGAAGAAAGCCGAGGCAAAGCGCAAAGCCAAGGAGGAAAAGCGCAAGGCCAAGGCGGAAAAGAAGGCTCAGAAGAAAAAGAAGCAGCCGGAGGAGGACAAAAAGCCGAAGAAGGGCGGCAGCCTTCAGCTGATTTTAAAGATGATTCCCGCCGCCCTGGAGACCCTGGGCGACCTGAAGAACGTCCTGCGGTTTGACGAGCTGTACGTTCACTACACCATCGCGGGCCAGCCCGACCCGGCAGGGGCGGCCAGGCAGTACGGCATGATTTGCGCCGGAGGCGGTGCGGTGACGGCGCTGCTGGAGAACAACCTGAGGATACGCAAGCGGGAGGTCTCCGCCTGGGTGGACTTCACCACCACCGAGGCGTTGGTCTATGTGCGCCTGACCATCACCATGTCCGTGGGGCGGCTACTCCGCTTTGTGGTGGCTGCTGGCATCAAATTCCTTCGTATTTATCTTGCCGACCGGCAGGAAAAGAAACATAAATCCAAACAGGAGGGTCAATAATATGGAAAAGAAGCATCCGATCAGTGAAGTCATGAACATCACCATGGAAAAGGTCAAGGAAATGGTGGACGTGAACACCATCGTCGGCACCCCCATCACCACGGCGGAGGGCATTACCGTTGTGCCCATCTCCAAGGTCAGCTTCGGGTTCGCCTCCGGCGGCAGCGATTTCGCCACCAAGAATCAGCCCGCCGATAAGGACAATGCCTTTGGCGGCGGGGCTGGGGCCGGTGTCAACATCGACCCGGTGGGCTTCCTGGTCATCCGTAACGAGACGGTGAAGCTGATTCCTGTGACCCCTGCCCCCGGCGGCCCGGTGGAGAAGGTCATCGACATGGTGCCGGACATGGTGGACAAGGTCGCCGGTATGGTGGACAAGAAGAAGGCGGAAAAGGCGGAGAAGGCCGCCGCGGAAGCCGAAGCCCAGCAGACGGCGGAGGCTGCGGAGGAGAAGCCGCAGTAATACAGTTGAGGTGAAGTCATTTTGAGATGGAAAAAAGTCCTGACCCTGGCGCTGTGCATGGCGCTGCTGTGCGCGGTTTGCCGGACGCCTGCCTCGGCCATTTCCACCTCTGCCACCTCCACCTGTGTCATTGATGTGGACAGCGGCCGTGTCCTCTACGAAAACAACGCCGATGAGGAGCGGCCCATCGCCAGCATCACCAAAATCATGACCGCCCTGGTGGCCATCGAGGCCAGCACGGAGGAGGATTTGGCGCAGGTCTGCACCGTCTCCGCCTACGCGGCCTCAGTGGGGGGCAGCTCCCTGTACCTGCTGGAGGGGGATGAAATCACCCTCCTCAGCGCCCTCTACGGCTGCCTGCTCCGCAGCGGCAATGACTGCGCCGTGGTGGTGGCTGAGACCATCGCCGGCAGCGAGGAAGCCTTTGCCGACCTGATGAACGAGAAGGCGGCGGAGCTGGGGATGGAGCACAGCCACTTCGTCAGCTGCAACGGCCTGGTGGATGAGGACAACTATTCCACCGCCCGCGACATGGCTATCCTGGGAGCCTACGCCATCCAGAACGAGCTGTTCGCGGAGATTTGCGGCACCTGGGTCATCACCACCGAGGACGGCTACTGGATAGAGAACCACAACAAACTCCTGTCCTATGATGACCGGTGCATCGGCATCAAGACCGGCTACACCTCCCTGGCGGGGCGGACGCTGGTGTCCTGCGCCCAGGACCCGGACACGGGGGAGTGGGTGGTCTGCGTCACCCTGAACGATTCCTATGACTTTGACGACCATATGGCCGTCTACGACTGGGCCTTCGCCACCTACACTCCCAAAACCCTCTGCACCGCCGGAGAGACGGTGACCACCCTGACCTTCGCCGGGAACGGGGCCACTGCCACCCTGGTGACGGCGGAGGATGTCACCTATCCCCTGCTGGACGGGGAGGAGCGCGGCCTGAGCTGCAAAATCACCTGCCCGTCCAACGTCCCCAGCGTTATCAGGGAGGGGAGCGAGGCGGGCAAAATCGTCTACTACCTGGACGGGGAGGAGATCGCCTCCGCCGTGCTGTACTACGGCAAGGTGGTCTACCGATGAAGGAGCGGCTGCAAAAAATCCTGTCCGCCCGGGGGGTCTGCTCCCGCCGGGGGGCGGAGGAACTGATGCGCCAGGGCCGGGTGACGGTGAACGGCGCTGAGGCCAGCCCTGGCGACCAGGCCGACCCGGAAGCAGACCTGATTTGTGTGGACGGTGCGCCCATCCCCGGCTCACAGAAACCGGTCTACCTGATGCTGAACAAGCCCCGGGGCTATGTGACCACCCTCTCGGACGAGCGGGGGCGGCCCACAGTGGCCCAGCTAGTGGCGGACTGCCCGGCACGGGTCTATCCGGTGGGGCGGCTGGACTATAACTCCGAGGGGCTGCTGCTGCTGACCAATGACGGTGCGCTGGCCCAGGCCCTGACCCACCCCAGCCATGGGGTGGAGAAGGAATACCTGGTCCGCGTGTCCGGCGACGTGGCGGCGGCCCTCCCCCTGCTGACCCATCCTATGACCGTGGAGGGGGTGCGCTATAATGCTGCTTCTGTGGCGGTGCGGCCTTCCCGGGAGGCGGGGACAAGTCTGCTCTCCGTCACCATCACCCAGGGGAAGAACCGCCAGGTGCGTAAGATGTGCGCCGCGGCGGGCCTGCGGGTGCATCGCCTGAAGCGCGTCCGGGAGGGGCCGCTGCGCCTGGGCAACCTGGGCAGCGGCCAATGGCGCTATTTGCAGGAAGAAGAGGTAGAACTGCTGAAAAGCGGGGCCAATCCGGGGAACTGACCGGCTAAAATGCAAGAAAATTTTAAAATCTTGCAAAAAAGAATTGCAATTTCTCTCTAAATTCGTTACAATGATGCTATTGTGATAGCACAACAGGGACGAAGCGAACTGCAATTTTGAAAAAAAGGAGCGGTCAGCCAACATGACGAATAATATCTTGGGCATGATTCAGGAGAATATGTCCAGCTTCTCCAAGGGGCAGAAGCTCATTGCCAATTATATTTTGAATTCCTACGACAAGGCGGCCTTTATGACGGCCAGCAAGCTGGGCAAAACGGTAAACGTCAGCGAGTCCACGGTGGTGCGCTTCGCGGCGGAGCTGGGCTTTGACGGCTACCCCAGTATGCAAAAGAGCCTCCAGGAGATGATTCGCAACAAGCTGACCAGCGTGCAGCGCATCGAGGTTTCCCGGGACAGGCTGGGCAATCAGGACATCATCTCCTCCGTTATGCAGTCGGACACGGAGAAGATTCGCCTGACCCTGGAGGAGACGGACCGGGGCCGCTTTGATGAGGCGGTGGACGCCCTTGCCTCCGGCAACCGCATCTTCGTGCTGGGCATCCGCTCGGCGGGGGCGCTGGCGGACTTTCTGGTCTACTACCTCCGGTTCATGTTTGACGATGTGATTCAGGTGAACAGCAGCGCCATGAGCGAGGTCTTTGAGCAAATCGCCAAGGTGCGGGAGGGGGACGTGTTCATCGGGATGTCCTTCCCCCGGTACTCCAAGCGCACCATCAAGGCCATGCAGTTCGCCAAGGACAAGGGAGCCAAGGTCATCGCCATTACGGACAGCGAGGCGTCCCCTCTGGCGGCGGTGGCGGACTATGCCCTTCTGGCCAAGAGCGACATGGCCTCTTTCGTGGACTCCCTGGTGGCCCCGCTGAGCCTGCTGAACGCCCTGCTGGTGGCGGTGGGGGCCAAGCGGAACGACCAGCTGGAGACCACCCTTAGCGGCTTGGAGCAGATTTGGGACGAGTACGACGTCTACGAAAAGCCGGGCGGAGACCGGTAAGCTACATACGAAACGGCGGAGTCAACCGGTTTGGCTCCGCTGCTTTTGCGAGGAGAACGCGGATATGAGCGATGTTTTGGTAGTGGGCGGCGGCGCAGCCGGGCTGATGGCGGCCATTACGGCCGCCAGGCACGGGGCCGCCGTCACGCTGTCGGAGCGCAACGAGAAGGTGGGCCGGAAGCTGTATATCACCGGCAAGGGCCGCTGCAACGTGACCAATGACTGCACGGCGGCGGAGGCGCTGCAAAACCTGCCCCAGGGGAGCAAGTTTTTGTACAGCGCCATGAACCGCTTCCCGCCGGAGGAGACGAAGCGGTTCTTCACCGGGCTGGGCGTCCCCCTGAAAACGGAGCGGGGCAACCGGGTGTTCCCGGTGTCTGACAAGGCGGCGGATATCATTGACGCCCTGTTTTTCGAGGCGAAGCGGCTGGGGGTGGACATCATCCACAGCCGGGCGGAGGCGCTGCTGCTGGAGGAAGGCGCGGTGACGGGCGTCCGGTGTGAGGACGGCAGGGAACTCTTCGCCAGGCAGGTCATCGTCGCCACCGGCGGCTGCTCCTACCCTGCCACAGGCTCCACAGGGGACGGCTACCGGCTGGCCCGGCAGGCGGGGCACACTGTCACGCCGGTGCGGGGCTCCCTGGTGCCCCTGGTGGAGCGGGGGGATACCTGCGCCAGGATGCAGGGTCTCGCCCTGAAAAACGTGGCCATTCAGGTGAAGAACCAAAAGGGCAAAACGGTGTACCGGGATTTTGGCGAGCTGCTCTTCACTCACTTCGGCCTGTCCGGGCCGATGATACTCTCCGCCAGCGCCCATCTGCGGGATTTTGACAAAAACGAATTTTCTGTTATAATAGATATGAAGCCTGCTCTGGACGAAAAGACACTGGACGAGCGCATCCTCCGGGACTTTGGGGAAAACCGCAACCGCACCCTCCAGAACAGCCTGGGGGGTCTGCTGCCCCGGCTGATGATTCCGGTGGTGATTGACCGCACCGGCATCCCACCGGAGACGAAGATTCACGACATCACGAAGGCCCAGCGCCGGGCGCTGCTGGAGCAGCTGAAGGGCTTCCGGGTGGACATCAGCGGCCCCAGGCCGGTGGAGGACGCCATCGTCACTTCCGGCGGCGTCCGCCTCAGCGAGGTGAACCCCGCCACCATGGCCTCCAAACGGAGGTCGGGGCTGTACTTCGCCGGGGAGGTGCTGGACGTGGACGGCTACACCGGCGGCTTCAACCTACAGGTGGCCTGGGCCACCGGGTACGCGGCGGGCCTAGCCGCCGCAGAGCAGGCAAACAAGAGAGAGGAAGGCTAAGCATGATTTCCATTGCCATTGACGGCCCCAGCGGGGCGGGCAAAAGCACCATGGCAAAGCGCCTGGCGAAGGAGCTGGGCTTCGTCTATGTGGACACGGGGGCGATTTACCGCACCGTCAGCCTGTATGCCAGCCGGAAGGGCCTTGCCCCCACCGATGAGGAGGGCATCGCCGCCCTGTTGCCGGAGATTCACATCGACCTGGCCTACGGCGCGGACGGCGCGCAGCAGATGATTTTGAACGGGGAGAACGTCTCCGGGGAGATCCGCACCCCGCAAATCTCCATGTACACCTCCGCCGTGTCCGCCATCCCGGCGGTGCGGGCCTTCCTGCTGGACTTGCAGCGGGATATGGCCCGGCGGAAGAACCTGGTGATGGACGGCCGGGACATCGGCACCGTGGTGCTGCCCGACGCCAACATCAAGCTGTTCCTCACCGCCGCGCCGGAGGCCCGGGCGAAGCGCCGTTGGCTGGAGCTGCGGGAAAAGGGCGACTCCATCACCTATGACCAGGTGCTGGCGGACGTGGTGCAGCGGGACGAGAACGACAGCCACCGGGCCATCGCCCCGCTGAGGCAGGCGGAGGACGCGGTGCTGGTGGATACGACAGAGTGTGACCTGGAGGAGAGCTATCAGCTGCTCCTTCGGACGATTCGTGAGAGGATGTGAGCCTATGGCAGAGGAAAAGGCACACAAGAAGCGCATACCCCCAAAATCCAGGGAGACCATGCGCCGGTGGTATCAGCTGGTGTGGCACCTGGTATGGCCCATCTTTACGCTGATTATGTATCCGGTGAAGGTGTTCCACCGGGAGCGCGTCCCGGAGGGGGCCTGTCTCATCTGCGCCAACCACAGCTCCAACGCAGACCCCCCCATGATTTGCCTGGCCGCGGGGCATAAGCACTTTATCCGCATCATGGCCAAGCAGGAGCTGATGGATATTCCGGTCATCGGCTGGGTGTTCAACAAAATCGGCACCTTCGGCGTGGACCGGGGCAACAGCGACCTGAACGCCATCAAGACGGCCATGAAGGTCTTAAAGGGCGGGGATAAGCTGCTGATGTTCCCGGAGGGCACCCGCGTGGCGGAGGGCCAGTCCGGCAGCGCCCACACCGGCGCGGTGATGCTGGCCATGAAGACTGGGGTGCCGGTGGTGCCGGTGTTCTCCACCCGGACGAAGCGGCTGTTCCACCGGAGCAGGCTGGTGTTCGGGGAACCGTATGTCATCAAGCCTGCCGGGAAGCGGGCCACTCCCCAGGAGTATGAGGAGCAGGCCCAGCTGCTGCTGGAAAAAATCTACGCTCTGGAGGCCGAGATTTCATGAAGGTCCTGCAGGCGAAATCCGCCGGCTTCTGCTACGGCGTCCGCCGGGCGGTGGAGATGGCGGAGCAGACGGTGGAGGCGGGTACTCCCTGCGTCATGCTGGGGCCCATCATCCACAACGCCCATGTGGTGGAGGAGTTTGCCCGGCGGGGCATGGGCTGCGTCTCCTCAGTGGAGGAGGTGCCGGAGGGCTGCGCCGTGCTGATTCGCTCCCACGGGGAGAGCCGGGCGGTGTATCAGGCGCTGGAAGAAAAAGGAATCCCGGTGCTGGACGCCACCTGCCCCAATGTCTCCCGGATACACGATTTAGTCCGGAAAGCGGAGGAAAATGGCCGGATTCCGGTCATTATTGGAAGAAAATCCCATCCCGAAGTGGTGGCCACAGCGGGGTGGTGCCGCGGCGCAATCGTACTGGAAACCGCCGAAGAGTTGGAAAAATGGCTGAAACAAGGGGAAAATCGTTATGATTTGCCCATAACCCTGGTCTGCCAGACCACCGCCTCAAAAGAAAATTGGAAAAAATCTGTGGAAATTGCAAAAAAACTATGTACAAATGCTGAGATATTTGATACAATGTGTAGTGCGACATACCATAGACAGGCGGAGGCGGTCAGCCTTGCGAAGGAATGCGATGCGATGATCGTGATTGGAGACCATGCAAGCTCCAACACCCGGCATCTGGCAGAGCTTTGCGAGGCGGAATGCAATAACGTGGTTTGGATCGAACAGGCAGCTGAGTTGCCGGAGCACTTATTGAACGGCGCGGCTTGTGTTGGTATCACTGCGGGCGCATCTACGCCCGGGTGGATAATAAAGGAGGTCAAAAACAAAATGAGCGAAGAAATCATGGAGATCGAAGAATCCTTCAAAGAGATGTTGGAGAAATCGATCAAAACTTTAAATACAGGGGATAAGGTGACTTGTACCGTTGTGAACATCACACCGACCGAGCTCCAGGTGGAGCTGGGTACCAAGCATACCGGTTATATCTCTGAAACGGAGTTTTCCGATGATCCTTCCGTCAAGATGGCAGAGGCTGTCAAAATCGGCGACCAGCTGGAGTGTGTCGTTCAGCGGGTCAACGACCAGGACGGCATCGTCACCCTGTCCAAGAAGAAGCTGGACGCCAACCGGAACTGGGAAATGATTGAAGAGGCTCAGGCCAACAAGACGGTGGTCGAGGGCTATATCAAGGAGCAGAACAAGGGCGGCGTCGTGGCTAACGTCAAGGGCATCCGCGTGTTCATACCCGCTTCCCAGACCGGCCTGCGCCGCAATGAGCCCATGGACAGCCTGGTGGGCACCACCGCCCGTATGCACATCACCGAGGTCAACCGTGGCCGCCGCCGCGTGGTGGGCTCCATCCGCAGCGTAGCCGCCGAGGAGCGCGCCGCCAAGGCCCAGGCCATTTGGGACAATATCGAGGTGGATAAGCACTACACCGGCACCGTCAAGAGCCTGACCTCTTACGGCGCGTTTGTGGACATCGGCGGCGTGGACGGCATGGTTCACATCTCCGAGCTGTCCTGGTCCCGCATCAAGCACCCCTCCGAGGTGGTCTCCGTGGGCGACACCCTGGATGTGTACGTCATCAAGTATGACCCTGAGCGGAAGAAGATTTCCCTGGGCGTGAAGGACCGCACCGTCTCCCCCTGGCAGAACTTCATGGACACCTGCAAGGTGGGCGACATCGTCACCGTGAAAATCGTCAAGCTGATGAGCTTCGGCGCCTTTGCCGAAATCGTTCCCGGTGTGGACGGCCTGATCCACATCTCCCAAATCGCCGACCATCGGGTGGAGAAGCCTGAGGACGAGCTGGCCGAGGGCCAGACCGTGGAGGTCAAAATCACCGACATCAATGAGGAGACCAAGAAGGTTTCCCTGTCCCGCCGTGCCGCCCTGCGCGATGCGGAGGACGAGTATGACGACGAGGACTGAGTTCCTCCCGCCTGAACTGACTGCGTAAGAAACCGCCCCGCGAGGTATGCTCGCGGGGCGGCTTTTTGTCCTTTTTGTCATGATTATCCTGTAACGGGCGCAGACGCATACAAACGCCACCCGAATTGTCGTTGTACGGTGGAATATGACCCCGGTGACGGAAGGCGGCAGAATGTCCACACAAAGCGGTGGACAAATACGCAAAGCGCTGGTAAAATTACGTCAGGAAAGACGAAATACGCGCCATCTCAGCAACGACAGGTGAAGGGTATTCAGGTGAGCCACAAAAAGTATGCTCAGCTAACCGGAATCGTAAATACCAGGTATCCGAATCTGTTGCGCGGAGACGAGCGGATTATTTACGATTCAAATTATGCTTATAAAATAGTCGCTGATGGCTATGGCGGGTTCACTATCAAAAAGAGAATTAAGCTCAAATAGGAGGCCGTAAGTGACAACACACGAAAAATATGTGAAGCTGATAACAGAGAGGTATTCCCATCTGCGCAACGAAAGTTATGAAATGATGGGGAACTACGATTTTGCACTGCTCGGCCCAGAGCAGTACAAGACCGAAGCATCTATGCTTGCCTACGTTGAGCAGAATCCAGACGCTACGCTGGAAGAAGTTGTGACCTATTTTGACAAAATCACGCCGGACGGCCTTGCCCCCGGTGACGATGGTGCCGACTTATGGGATGATGATTGAAATCTTCAAAATGAGACTTCCACAGGAGGCGAAGGTAGTGGCAGAGCTGTCTAATACAGCGAAACAGCTGATTGCCGAACTGGAAAAGATTCGGGATGACGAGGATTTTATCCTAGGCGTTATGAGCAATGCCAGGTCAGAGGACGCCCGGGGAAAATTGCTTGATTATATTCACATGGCAAAGCGAATGGGGGACAGCGTTACCTCAGACGATATAGCGATTCTCTCACTCACTATGGGGCAGGAACACGAATAAGCAAAAGCACGGTGTAACTGCATCGTGCTTTTCTCATGCCCCAATCTGGAAAGGAGGCCGCCCACATGGGCCTGACACGATGTAACACCTGAAAGGGGGAACGACATGGCCGAGGTGAAAAAAGGCCGCCAGACCCCCACACAGGCCGTCACGCTGCCCTACGAGGTCACCCACGGGGCGGAGGCGGTGGCGCTATACAACGAAACGGGCCGCACCGCCCACCGCACCACCAGTCACGCCGCCTGGGAACGACTGTGCGACCTGCTGGACAAGGCCAAAATCGCATGCTGTTTCGCCGTTGTGTTCCTGTAAAAATCGCCTTGTCAAAGGGGGAAGAAGCTGGTATACTGGACATAAAAGGATACCCTGTCGGCGGCACAGGGCGATTATGACGGAAGGTTGGGGAACGTATGGCAGACTTTTTTTCCTGGCTGAAACGCAAGGCGAACAAGGAACGGCCCTATTGCGCCGCAGTGGTGCCTGCGGCGGGCAGCGCCCACCGCATGGAGGGCGTGGATAAGGTTTTGGCGGAGCTGGGCGGCGTCCCGGTCATTGTCCGGGCGCTGTCGGCGCTGAACGATTGCGAGCTGATCGACGAAATCATCGTCGTCACCCGGGAGGATTTGATCGTCCCCATCAGCGGCCTGGTCAGGCAGCACGGCCTGAACAAGGTGAAAACGGTGGTGAAGGGGGGCGAGACCAGGGCGGAGTCTGTCCGGCTGGGGCTGGCCGAGGTGTCCAAAGAGGCGGACCTGGCGGCCATCCACGACGGGGCGCGGCCCTTTGTGGGCCGTGAGCTGCTGGAGGAGGTCATTCAGGCGGCGGAGCGGAACCATGCCGCCGCCCCGGCCATTCCGGTGGTGGACACGGTGAAGGTGGCCCACGACGGCCTGGTGGACAGCACCCCGGACCGGGAGACGCTGTTCGCGGTGCAGACCCCCCAGGTCTTTGAATACGGACTCATCACCGGCGCATTGGAACGGGCGATTCGGGAAAAGATACCTCTGACGGACGACTGCTCCGCCGTGGAGGCCATGGGCATGAAGGTCACGCTGACCACCGGCAGCCGGGAGAACATTAAAATCACAACGCCCATGGATTTGGCGATAGGGGAGGCAATTTTGCAATGGCGGCAACAGGACTGAGAATCGGTCAGGGCTATGACGTACATAGGCTGGTGGAGGGCCGCAGGCTGATATTAGGCGGCGTGGACATCCCCTGGGAGAAGGGCCTGCTGGGCCACTCCGACGCCGACGTGCTGATTCACGCCATCATGGACGCCCTGCTGGGGGCCGCCGGACTGGGGGACATCGGCAAAGCCTTCCCGGACAATGACCCCGCCCTGGAGAACATCTCCAGCGTGGTGCTGCTGGACCGGACGATGGTGCTGCTGGAGGACGCCGGGTATCAGGTGGTCAACGTGGACGCCACCATCGTGGCCCAGCGCCCCAAGCTGGCCCCCTACCTCCCCGCCATGCGGGCGCTGCTGGCCCGGCACATGGGGGTGGACGAGGGCTGCGTCAATGTCAAGGCCACCACGGAGGAGCATCTGGGCTTCACCGGGGACGGCTCCGGCATGGCGGCCCAGGCCGTGGCCCTGCTGGAACCATCGTCCAACCACTGACAAAACTGACAAAATGTTCCTTTTTTTGCAACCGTGTGTGTAGGGGCGGCCCTTGGCCGCCCGCAGAAAAAGCATGCGTAGCCCCGGCGGCCAAGGGCCGGCCCAAAAGAAAAGTTAATCATTATCAGTCACGGTAAAGAAGGTGTT
>JAJBUK010000003.1 GCA_020860385.1 Clostridiales bacterium | reverse complement strand
GTGTGGTGAGGGGAGCGGAAGGGGCGGGTGGTCAGGAGGGGGTGCTGCTCGTCCAGCAGGCCGCAGACGCTCCACAGCTCAGTGCTTTCCATGGCCTCCTCCCTGGTCATGTCCGGGAGGATGGAGGGCAGACGCTTCGCCATCATGGACTTACCAGAACCGGGCGGGCCCACCATCAGGATGTGGTGATTGCCTGCGGCGGCGATCTCCAGGGCGCGCTTCACGTTCTCCTGGCCCTTCACATCGGCGTAGTCCAGAGGGAAGCCGCTGCCCATGGGGGGAATCGCCGCCGTTATCGGCTCAATTTGCGCCTCGCCGGACAGGTGGGCCACCAGCTGGGCGAAGTCCCGCACCGGGTAAACGGTGATGCCCTCCGCCAGAGCCGCCTCCGGGGCGTTCTGCTCCGGCACGAACAGGCTTTGGATACCTGCCCGCTGGGCCGCCAACGCCATGGGAAGCATCCCCCGAACGCCCCGCAGCTGGCCGGACAGGGACACCTCCCCCACAAAGGCCATCTCGCTGACATCCGCCGACAGTTGACCGGTGGACATCAGGATACCCAGCAGGATGGGCAGATCGTAGACCGTGCCCTCCTTTCGCCGCCCGGCAGGGGCCAGGTTCACCGTCACACGACCGATGGGAAACTGATAGCCTCGGTTCTTAATGGCGGAGCGCACCCGCTCCCGGGCCTCCTTCACCGCCGCATCCGGCAGACCCACCACGTCAAAGGCGGGCAGGCCGCTGGCCGTGTCGCACTCCACCGTCACCTCATAGCCCGCAATGCCGTAAAGCCCCAGGCTGCGCACGGATACCACCATGAGCCGCCACCTCCTGCACGAAAGTTCTCTATTCCTATCATATCAGAATTTCGAAGGATGTGCAATCAAAATCGTGGGGGCAATGGCATCAACTGAAAGGGATTGCTCTCCTGAGATGAGGATTGATAAATGAAATAAGGCGTTTGCCCTCCCGGCGGGCCCTCTTTCTCGCTCCGCCGAGAAAGAGGGGAAAGAGGGCGGCTTAGGAGGGACCGCTGTGCGTCCCCTCCTAAGAACCTCCCCTGTATCCCGCTGAGCTTCGCGCTGTCCAGCCCGTAGGTGGTCTATTTGGGCAACAAACTATGGAACCCTCACGCACCAAAGCTGCCGCCCATGGCGGCTGGGGTACGATTGCCACCTCGTCCCTAGCCTTACGGCGGGACGGGCGGCAATTTTGTTGCCCTTTGGCCGAGAAAATCTGACTATACGGCAACGATATTCCCCTTAACCCAGGATAGATTGCATCTTAGGTTGATGACATCATCGAAAGCAGAAGGCGCTGAACCAGCAGAAATTCCGCCGGCTCAGCGCCTGTTGTTTTGTTTTGAAATTATCCGCTTACGCCATGGTGAACTGGAACACGCAGAAGGCGACGTAAATGGCCAGCAGGGTAAAGCCCTGCCACCGGGTCAGCTTGCCTTTTCGCAGGGGCGGGACGGTGAGCAGAATCATCACCAGGAACATCACCGGCACGTCCACCACCAGGGAGGAGTTGATGCCGAACAGGGTGGAGTTCTCCGGGATGCTGAAGGGGGACACCGTAACAGACACGCCGCACACCAGCACCAGGTTGAACAGGTTTGCGCCAATCACGTTGCCCAGGGACAGGGCGCCGTGGCCCTTGGCCAGGGAGGTGATGGCGGTCACCAGCTCCGGCAGCGAGGTACCCAGGGCCACCAGGGTCAGGGCAATGACGGACTCCGGCACGCCCAGCGCCTCCGCAATCAGGGTGCCGTTATCCACCAGCAGATCCGCGCCGATGGCAATCAATACCGCCCCCACCACCAGCAGCGCCAGCAGCTTCCACATGGGGCTGTCCTCCTCCTGGCCCTCCTCAGGCGGTTCCACCGGCTGAGGGCTGTCCTTCATCTCCCGGACGGTCAGCACCATGTACACCACAAAGATGACCAGCAGCAGGATACCCACCAGGCGGCTGAAATATCCGGTGGTGTAGGCCACCACCGCGTAGAAGATGGCCGCCGTGAAGAAGAAAATCACCGGCGTCCGCAGCGTTTTGGGATCCACCTTGGAGGGGTGGATGGCGATGGTCAGCGCCGCAATCAGCGCCGTATTGCAGATAACGGAGCCGATGGCGTTGCCATAGGCGATTTGGCTGTGGCCGGAGATGGCGGAGGTGGTGGACACCATCACCTCCGGCAGCGTTGTGCCGATGGAGACCACCGTGGCCCCGATGAGCAGCTCCGGCAGGTGGAACCGCCGGGCGATGCCGGTGGCCCCGTCCACGAACCAGTCCCCGCCCTTAATGAGCAGCACCAGCCCCACCGCAAACAATAACACAGGAATCAGCATTGCAGGAAACCTCCTCAGAAATTAGTCTGGGCAGTGAGGCCAAAAAAAGACCTTCACCGCACGATAAAAATGCGATAAAAGTCTCGTTACTTCGCGCTCCGTCCGGCTGGCATACAGGCCAGCGTGATGACGACCGGGGCAACGCGCCGGGGCGCGCCAACTACTCCCTCTTTATCAAGTTCTAGTATATCCTGTTTGGCCGGAAAACACAAGCCCCATTTTTCAAAATTTGTCCGACAAAAAGGGGCGCAGCGGGTCAACGCCCCGGTGCAGCGGGGGAGCGCTGTATGCCGCCGCGGCGATTTTAAAAATCGAAAGCGAGGAAACAGGAGCATTTGAGAGAAAACGGGAGCATTTCAAAGCACGCCCCAAGCTCCGTAAAGAATTTTCGATTTTCCGCTTGACGAATCCCGGCCTCTGTGGTATAAATAAGATTGCTGTGGCCGTGCCTCCCACTCGCGGCCCCGGCGCTTTTGCAGAACAACATGGTTTGAAATCATATTTGGAGGTTTGTATATGTCCACTTACATGGCAAAGACGGACGTGGCCGGCCGTAAATGGTACGTCCTGGATGCAGCTGGCAAGCCCCTGGGCAAGACCGCTGTGGCTGCCGCCGACTTGCTCCGCGGCAAGAATAAGCCTGAGTACACCCCCCATGTGGATTGCGGCGACTTCGTCATCGTCATCAATTCCGATAAGGCTGTCCTCACCGGCAAGAAGGCTACACAGAAGTATTATCGTCATCACTCCGGCTGGACCGGCGGCCTGAAGGAGATTCAGTACGGCACCATGATGGCCAAGCGCTCCGACTTCGTGATGGAGCTGGCTGTCAAGGGTATGCTGCCGAAGAACAGCCTGGGCGCCAAGGCCCTGACCCGGCTGCGCGTTTACAAGGGCGCTGAGCACGAGCAGGCTGCGCAGAAGCCCATCGCCGTGGACTAAGGAGGTAATCGATTATGTATCAGAGCAAGAAGCCTTACCTGTATGGCACTGGCCGTCGGAAGTCCTCCGTGGCCCGCGTGCGCGTCTATGAGGGCGGCACCGGCAGCATCACCATCAACGGCCGCAGCATGGACGATTATTTCGGCCTGGAGACCCTGAAGCTGGTGGTTCGTCAGCCCCTAGTCGCCACCGAGAATGTGGACAAGGTTGACATCGTGGCCAACGTCTCCGGCGGCGGCGTCAGCGGCCAGGCCGGCGCTATCCGTCACGGCATCGCCCGCGCCCTGCTGGGCATGAATCCTGAGTACCGCACCATCCTGAAGCAGGCCGGGTACCTGACCCGTGACCCTCGTATGAAGGAGCGGAAGAAATACGGTCTCAAGGCCGCCCGTCGTGCGCCGCAGTTCAGCAAGCGCTGATTTTCTCGAAAAATCGAATCAGAACAGTTCAAAGCCCCGGAAAATCAAGATTTTCCGGGGCTTTCCCATATAAAATACTTTGTCTGATTTTGATTTGATATGGCGTGCCTCACCCTTTTTTGCTTTAAGGAGGGCAAAATGGAAACAAAAATTTATGACGTGTTACCGCCGGAAGCAATCCAAATTCGCACTGCGGTCTTTGTGGAGGAGCAGGGATTTACGGAAGAATTTGACGGAATCGACGATATCGCACAACATTTTGTGGTATTTGACGATAGAGCTGCCGTTGCAACCTGTCGCCTCTTTGAACAGGCGCCCCACAACTATATCGTTGGCAGAATCGCCGTCATGCAGCCATACCGGGGGAACCAGATCGGTGCAAACCTGTTAAGGACGGTTGAACGTATCGTGCGTGGGAACAAAGGGTGCAGCGTTGCGTTACACGCCCAGGTAGCTGCACAACGCTTCTATGAAAAGCAGGGGTATGTGGCATATGGGACGGTAGATTACGAGGAACACTGCCCCCATATTTGGATGCGGAAAAATCTGGATCCATGAACGCCTACCCTCCCCCGGCGGCCGCCGCGCCGACTACTATCAGCAGCAGCCCGCCGGCCAGCGCCGCCCAGCGCTCCGCCCCGGCGCGCTGCACCCAAGCGGCGCACCGCTGCCCCAGGAGCAGCATTCCCCAGGTCAGGAGCAGGTTCAGCCCGCCGGCCAGCCAGGGGCCGTATCCCGCCAGCCCGGCTCCCACACCGATGCCGCAGTTGTTGCCCCCCAGCACCAGCGCCAGCGTCAGGGTCTGCCGCCAGGTCGTTGGCGGCTCCTCCTGCCCGGCGGACAGGGCTTCCCCAGACTCACGGAGCCAATCCAGCACCGACCAGGCCCCCATCCCCATCAGGAGCAGGCCGGGGCCACGCTGCATCAGCCAGGGGGACGCCCAATGGGTGACGCAGTTCCCCGCCGCCAGGGAGAGGGCCGTCACCGCCGAGGTCACCAGCCCGATGACCGCCACCGCTCTGGGGGAGAGCCTGCGGTCTGACAGCGCCCAGCCCATGCCCAGCAGCAGAGTGTCCAGATTGGCGGACGCCAGTAAACAAAGCAGAGAAACCAACTGCCCCATACGCACCTCCGAACGCCTGCTTCCGCAGGATTTTACATTTCATACTATGCCAAACGGGCGCTTGTGTGAAAAAACGTAGAGTTCCACCTTTTCTTTTTTGGCAGTTCTGTGGTACAATAAGGGCAGTGTTTCAACCAGTTTTTATAGGATTGGAAAGGATTGGAAGATATGACAAGCAAGGAAGAGTTTATTTCCATTTTTAAAGAGAAGGTGACCCGTCCCGGCGCGGATGCGCTGCTGGACTACCTGGAGAACCGCAGCGATTTCTTCACCGCCCCGGCCTCCGCCCGGTACCACAGCGCCTATGAGGGCGGCCTGTGCGACCACAGCCTGAACGTCTACGACTGCCTGGTGGACTACCTGGCCCGGGAGCGGGTGAAGGAGACCTATAAGCTGGCCTACACCGATGAGACCATCGCCGTGGTGGCCCTGCTCCATGACGTGTGCAAGGCGGGGTGCTACAAGACCATCACCCGCAACGTGAAGCAGCCCGACGGCTCCTGGCGGCAGGTGCCCCAGTACCAGTTTGACGACCCCATGCCCTACGGCCACGGGGAAAAGAGCGTCTATATCATCAACGGCTATATGCGGCTGACAAGGGAAGAAGCCTTCGCCATCCGCTATCACATGGGCTTCTCCGGCCCGGAGGACAGCCGGGACGTGGGAAAGGCCTTCGAGATGTTCCCCCTGGCCTTCGCCCTCCATATGGCGGACAGCGAGGCCACCTACTTCCTGGAAGGGAAGCAGTGAGCCCATGACCGCCCAGCAGTATCGCCGCATCTCCGCCCCCTTCCGCACCCCGGCAAGGGAAAAGGGGCTGCGCATTTTAAACACCATTCTGACCCGCACCTGCTATGTGGCCTATCCGGTGGCCCTGATCGTGCTGGCCGTCCGGCGGGACGGGCGGCTGCTCCGCGCCTTCCTGGTGCCGGCGGTCTCCTTTGCGCTGCTGTCGGTGTACCGCCATGTGGTCAACGCGAAACGGCCCTACGAGGTGCTGGACATCCAACCCATCATCCATAAGGACACCAAGGGGTTCAGCTTCCCCTCCCGCCATGTGTTCTCCTGCTTCGTCATCGCCATGACCTTCCTGTGGCTGGTGCCCTGGCTGGGGGCGGTGCTGCTGTGTTTCGGGGTGCTGCTGGCCTGCTGCCGGGTGGTCGGTGGGGTGCATTTCCCCAGGGATGTCATCGTCGGAGCCGGGGTGGGCATTCTGTCCGGCCTGATTGGATTTTATTGGATATAAAGAGCGGTGCATGGCACTGGGAACCCATCCTGGGTTGAAGGGAGCAACGCAGCCGTACAATCAGATTTCAGCGACCAGAGGGTAACAAAATTGCCGCCCGTCCCGCCGTAGGCAGGGACGTGGGCGGCAATCCCTCCCAGCCGCCATCGGCGGCAGTCTCACCGGTGAGAAGTCACATCGTCTCTAACGGGATAGACCACCTGATTGAGAGATAAGGCGAAGCCCACAGTGGGATAGGGGGAGGGTTCTTAGGGAGGGGCGAGGCCCC
>JAJBUK010000033.1 GCA_020860385.1 Clostridiales bacterium | reverse complement strand
TGCCCCAAGTGCGGGGGCCGCATCCTGAAAAAAACCAGCCGCAACGGCTATACCTACTACGGTTGCGAGCATAACCGCAGCGTCAATGGTCAGGTCTGCGACTTTATGACCTGGGA
This sequence comes from Clostridiales bacterium, assembly GCA_020860385.1. Lineage (GTDB taxonomy): Bacteria > Bacillota > Clostridia > Oscillospirales > Oscillospiraceae > Onthomonas. The sequence goes on along the minus strand of JAJBUK010000033.1, from coordinate 6,267 downwards.
CGTGCCGGTGAAGGAGAACTGCCCCATCTGCGGCCAGACCATGTTCAAGAAGTCGGGCAGAGGGGCCAAGAAGCCCTTCTGCATCAACGAGAAGTGCGAAAACTTCACCCCGGAGGAGCTGCGCCCCGGCTACCGTAAGCCCAAGGAGAAGGCGGAGGAAACCGTCTCCCAGGTCGCGGCGGAGGCCGTGGCGGAGCCGACGGCGAAGAAGGAATCTACCAAGACGAAAAAGACCACCTCCACCGCCAAGAAAACCGCCACCACCGCAAAGAAACGCACATCCGGCACGAAAAAGAGCACATCCAGCACAAAGAAGGCCGCCTCCGCCAAGACTGCCGCCGCTGACAAGCCCAAGCGGGAGCTGTCAGAGGCCCAGAAGGCGGCGCTGGCGAAGGGGCAGGCGCTGATGCGTGCCAGGCGGGAGGCCGCGAAGCAGGCCAAAGCGTCGGAAACGGAGGACTGAATGGAGCCTGTGATCGTCATTGGAGCCGGGCTGGCCGGCTGCGAAGCCGCCTGGCAGCTGGCAAAGCGGGGCATCCCCGTGGATTTGCGGGAGATGAAGCCGGAGAAGAGGACTCCCGCCCACAAAAGCCCGGACTTTGCCGAGCTGATTTGCTCCAACAGCCTGCGGGCCAACAATGTGGAGAACGCCGTGGGCCTTCTGAAGGAGGAGATGCGCCGCTGCGATTCCCTCATCATGGCCTGCGCCGACGCCACCGCCCTTCCGGCAGGGGGCGCGTTGGCGGTGGACAGGGAGGCCTTTGCCAAAAAGGTGACGGAGGCCATCCGCAGCCACCCCAACATCACGGTGACGGCGGGAGAGGTGACGGCCATCCCCCCGGAGGGGACGGTGCTGGTGGCCTCCGGCCCCCTGACCTCCGACCCCCTGGCGGAGGACATCGCCCGCCATTTCCCCCAGGAGCAGTATCTCCACTTCTTTGACGCGGTGGCTCCCCTGGTGGCCTTCGAGAGCATCGACATGGAGAAGGCCTGGTTCGCCAGCCGCTACGACAAGGGCACCCCGGACTATATCAACTGCCCCATGAGCCGGGAGGAGTATGACGCCTTCTGGCTGGCCCTGTGCGGCGCGGAGGAGGCCAAGCTCCACGGCTTTGAGGACAAGACCGTCTTTGAGGGCTGTATGCCGGTGGAGGTCATGGGCCGGAGGGGCCACGATACCCTGTGCTACGGCCCGTTGAAGCCGGTGGGCCTCCCTGACCCACGGACGGGGAAGGAGCCTTACGCCGTCGTGCAGCTGCGGAAGGATAATGCAGAGGGTTCCATCTACAATATCGTAGGCTTCCAGACCCACCTGACCTGGCCGGAGCAGCGGCGGGTGTTCCGCATGATACCCGGCCTGGTGCAGGCGGAGTTCCTGCGCTACGGGGTCATGCACCGGAACACCTACCTGAACGCCCCCCGCCTGCTGAACCGCTACTATCAGGTGGCGGAGGAGCCCCGTCTGACCTTTGCCGGGCAGATGACCGGCGTGGAGGGCTATGTGGAGTCCGCCGCCTCCGGCCTGGTGGCCGGAGTGGAGCTGGCCCACCGCCTGCTGGGGCAGCCGCCGGTGGACTTCCCCGCCGAGACGGCCCTGGGGGCGCTGGCCCGCTACGTCAGCAATCCCACCGTGGCCGACTTCCAGCCCATGAACGTCAACTTCGGCATCATCCCCCCCCTGGAGAAGAAGGTGCGGGGCGGCAAGCGGGCGAAGAACGCCGCCCTGGCGGCCCGGGCCTTGGCAGCCCTGGAGCAGCTGGAGTTATAAGTATAAAAGCAGGAGAGGCCGAATGCAGGAAGCCCTGGCCTCCCCCCATACCCTGTCACCTTTGGGGGTGGGCATGATGCGTTCCGCAAGGGAACGCCTTATGCGCGCCCCTTACAAAACTATCATAAGGAGCGACCAAAAATGAACATTATTATTGACGCAATGGGCGGCGACCTGGCCCCTGCGGAACCTGTCCGGGGGGCACTGCGCGCCCACAAGGAGCTGGGCTGTGACATTACCCTGGTGGGCCGGGAGGAGGACATCCGCAAGGTCCTTGCGGACGACAAGACCGACCTGCCGGAGGGTGTTACCATCGTCAACGCCACCGAGGTGGTGGAGATTTGCGACGACCCGGCCCGGGTCTGCCTGCGGAAGAAGGACTCCTCCATGTCCGTGGGCCTGCGGATGGTGCGGGACGGCAAGGGGGACGCCTTCATCTCCGCCGGTTCCACCGGGGCGCTGCTCAGCGGAGCCACCCTCATCGTCCGGCGTATCCCCGGCATCAAACGGGCCGCCGTGGCCCCTGTGGTGCCCACCGGGGCGGGCAGCGCCGTGCTGATTGACGCGGGGGCCAACGCCGAGTGTACCGCCGAGTATATGCTCCAGTTCGCCTTTATGGGCAGCTTCTACGCTGAAAAGGTGCTGGGCCGGGAGAACCCCAGGGTGGGCCTCATCAACATCGGCGCGGAACCCAGCAAGGGCAGCGAGCTGTATAAGGAGGTCTATGCCCTCCTGAAGCAGGCCGGAGACGCCGGGCGCATCAACTTCGTGGGCAACGTGGAGCCTACCAGTCTGGCCAGCTCCGACGCGGTGGACGTTCTGGTGGCGGACGGCTTTGTGGGCAACATCGTCCTCAAGACCATGGAGGGCACCGCCAATTTCATCGTCCAGGGGCTGAAAGACCTGTTTATGACCAACACCAAGACGAAAGTGGGCTACCTGATGATTAAGGGCGACATGGGCGGCTTCAAGAAAATGCTGGACAGCCGGGAGACCGGCGGCACAGCCTTCCTGGGGGTGCAGGCTCCCGTCATCAAGGCCCACGGCAACAGCGACGCCTTCGCCTTCTTCAACGCCGTGAAGCAGGCCATTCAGTTCGTCAGCGCGGGGGTGGAGCAGGAAATCATTGAGAATATGGATCACATGGTGATTCCCTCGCAGGCCGCCCAGGAGTAAGCAGGCGGCGCACTTCAAAGGAGTTATACGACATGAAAACACTGGAAGAAAGGCTGGATTACCACTTTAAGGACATCTCCCTGCTGGAGAATGCCCTGATTCACAGCTCTTACGCCAACGAGCATCACCTGGGGGGCATTCACTCCAACGAGCGGCTGGAGTTCCTGGGGGACAGCATCCTGGGCATGGTGGTGGCGGACAGCCTGTATCGCACCTTTCCGGAGCTGCCGGAGGGCAACCTGACCCGGCTGCGGGCCAGCCTGGTGTGCGAAAACAGCCTGGTGCTGGTGGCCAAGGAGTTGCAGCTGGGGGCCTATTTGAAGCTGGGCAAGGGCGAAGAGGCCGGCGGCGGGCGCACCCGCCCCTCCATCAACGCCGACGCAGTGGAGGCGGTGCTGGCGGCGGTCTATCTGGACGGCGGCATTGACGAGGCCCGGCGTATCATTCAGCGGTTCATTCTGAACAACATGGCCCAGGCCTATGAGGCCAGCCGGGACTATAAGACCGCCCTTCAGGAGTTGGTGCAGCGCAAAAACGGCCAGGTGCTGACCTATCATCTGGTGGGAGAGGCCGGGCCGGACCACGCCAAGGAGTTCACCATGGAGGTGCGGCTCAACGGGCAGGCCGTGGGCCAGGGAACCGGCCACAGCAAAAAAGAGGCGGAGCAGATGGCGGCGAAGGCGGCCATCGCAAAGCTGGAGCAGTAACATATCCGTCCAGCCAGCGGCTTCCGGGCCGCTGGCTGGTTTTCCTGCAAAGGGGGAAATGCTATGCAACATACCGTTCGCGCCGCCCTTGGGCGGTCACTGGGCGCAGCCCTGCTGCTGGCTCTGCTGGCGGGCTGCGGCGCACCTGCCGGGGGAAGTGAGAGTTCCGCCGCCTCGGAGCAGTCCTCCGGCCTGCTGCCGGAGGCGGGCAGCGTGTCCTCCTCCGAGGTGCAGCCGGAGGAAGGCAGCGAGACGGCGGAGGCCGACAGCGCCGCGGCGTCCTCCGATTTGGAGCCGGAGGCGCAGGCCCTGACAGAGGAGGACGTGCTGGACATGGCGGCGGGTACGGTGCTGACGGCGGAGGAGATGTCCGGGCTGGACGCTGACCTGCTCTTTACGGAGAGCGAACTGACCGACGAGGTATTCGCCCGGATGGACGGCATCTCCTACCCGGAGGGCTGCACTGTCAGCCAGGACGATTTGCGCTACCTGCGGGTGCTGCATATCGGCTTCGACGGGGAGGTGCATATCGGGGAGATAGTCTGCAACCAGAGCATCAGCGGCGACCTGCTGGAGATTTTCCGGGCGCTATATGACGCGGCGTATCCCATTGAAAAAATGCTGCTGATCGATGAGTACGGCGGGGACGATGAGGCGTCCATGGCGGACAACAATACCTCCTGCTTCAATTACCGCGTCGTCTCCGGCAGCGACCATCTGAGCGCCCACGCCTATGGCCTGGCGGTGGACGTGAACCCGCTGTACAATCCCTACGTCACCTCCGCCGGCTACTTCCCCGCCAACTCCGGGGACTATGTGGACCGCTCGGCAGATACCCCTTACAAAATCGACGAGACAGATTTGTGCTATCAGCTGTTCACTGACCACGGCTTTATCTGGGGCGGCAACTGGAACAGCGTGAAGGATTATCAGCACTTTGTCATGGAGGATTGACGGAGAAGGGAGCGGCGGCCACCCGGCCACGCCCGCGCACCGGATATTGTCCCCCGATTACACGCAAGGCTTTTTGCTGTCAAAAAATGCCAATCCCGCCGCTGGAAAGGACGCCAGCTTTTGGCGGGGCGCTGCGCCGCATAGTTCGGGTTGAATTTCTCATACTACACTCGTCACTTCCACTCAGGAAGGGTCGAATCTTGATTAGAAAGAGAGATGCAACGAGTATGGCTAACAGTAACAGCAATAAGATCGTCGTGCCCCAGGCACGGGAGGCCATGGACAAGTTCAAAATGGAGGCCGCCAACGAGGTGGGCGTCAACCTGCAGCAGGGCTACAACGGCGACATCACCGCCCGTCAGGCCGGTTCTATCGGCGGCCAGATGGTGCGCAAGATGATTGAGGCTTACGAGCAGGGCCTGAAGTAATTCTGCTCTCTCCGCCCCCACCGGGGCGGAATGCAGCACCATTCTGAACCTTTTCACGCAAAGAGGCAGCCGGCCAGCAGGCCGGCTGTCTCCTTTTATCATGTACAGCTTACGCAAACTCACACGGGCAGCACGACGGAGCCCCCCGCTGCGCAAATGTTCAGCAGCTTGCCGTCCGCGATGCGGTAGCCCTCCCCATAGAGGGTAGTGACGCCATCCTTCACCAGCAGGTAGCTGCCGTCCACCAGGGCGTAGAACGCCCGCCCCATGCTGTCCCCATAGGTGATGTCCTCAAAGAGGCGCATCCCGTCCAGCGTTGCGTACCGCACCGCCTGATAGTGGGGCAGCACCATGGCCCTGGTCAGCCCCAGGCCGGGGAGGAACCGCTGATAATTGGGGTCGGTGGCCTCCCCCTCCAACTCCGGCTGGGCGTAGACCACCTCCGCGCTGTTCATGGTGCCTGCGCTGATGCTCAGCATGATGCCGGGGTAGCCCTCCAGCTTCTCCCGCAGGCCAATGCGCTGGAAGAAGGCGTTCTGAGTGGGGACGTGTCCGCCCGCCAAAATCAGCAGGTCAATCCGGCGCAGCGCCTCGGCGGAGTAGTCCCCGCTGGCCCCGTCCCAGACTGCCAGCCCGGCGAAGGGCAGGCCGGAGACGGCGAAGGCATCTCCCAGCTCCGCCGCCCGGGACAGGTTCTCCTCATGCTCCGCCGGGGCGGCGCTGATGAACAGCGCCTCCATCTTCGGCTTCCACAGGGCGGCCAGCCGGTCGATGAGGCCGTTGGCGCCGTTGACCTCTCTGGCGCTGTAGGGGTGCTCCGCGTCCTTGGGGATGGCGGGGCTGCTGGTCAAAAATGCAATCATGGCGTTGCTTCCTTTCCCGATTCCGTGGGAAACTGTCACAGCATCCCACCGGAGATAGTTTTATCCTGCGGCTATTGTACCACAATTTTCCCGGACAGGAAAGGGGTTTCCCGTTTATGCACAGAAATCAAGATTTCGGTTAAATGTACCAAAGAAACCCCTCAGTCTGGCCTTGCGGCCAGCCAGCTCCCCTTTCAAGGCAATGTCATCAATTTAAGGGGATTACGCTCCTTAGGAAAGGATACCATAAGGCAATAAGGCGTTTGCCCTCCCGGCGGGCCCCCTTTCTCGCTCCGCCGAGAAAGGGGGGAAAGAGGGCGGCTTAGGGCGGGGCTTCGGGGCCTCGCCCCTCCCTAAGAACCCTCCCCCTA
>JAJBUK010000117.1 GCA_020860385.1 Clostridiales bacterium | reverse complement strand
GGCGGGGGGCGCCAGCCGCAGCGGGGCCTGGAAGCGCATGGCCCCGTCCTCCACCGTCAGGGTCAGCGTCCACTGGGTCAGGAGGGTGTTCTCCGCCTTCTCCGCTGCGGAGGAGAAGTCCGCCTCCATCTGGCTGCCCGCCTCCCCGCAGGCCAGCAGCCACACCGGGAAGGTCAGATGCCGCCCGGCGCTCTCCCCCTCCAGGGTCAGGGTCTCTGCCCCGCTGAGGAACAGCCCCAGAAGGCAGAACTGCCACATCCAATGCTCCCCGCCCAGGGTACGGACGGGCAGCGCCTTGGAGGTCAGCGGCTCTGGGGTTCGGTTGTGCTGCGTCATGTTGCCCGCCCTTTCTGTCCGTCACCAGCCCCGCTTCATGATTTCCTCACAGATGCGCTGGCTGTTGTTTCTGTCCACATACTCATACATACTGGGCTGCATGGCGGCGTACCGCTCCGGCAGCGCGAAGCCGCTTTTGGCGTACTCCTCCAGCTTTGCCAGCAGGGCCTCCGGGGTCAGCACCTGGTCGCCAAACAGCTCAGTGTTCAGGTCGATATAGGAGCCGGTGGTCTCGTTGTACTGCTCCACGTCGAACTGGTAGAACAGCACCGGTTTCTTCTGATAGTACACGTCCCAGCACACGCTGGAATAGTCCGTCACCAGCATCCGGCACTCCATCATCAGCTGGTTCAGCAGCGCGGAGCCGAAGGGTATCATTTTCACCCGCGGGTTGCCGCTGATGGAGAACTGGGCCATATACTCCCGGAATTTCGGGTGGATATAGAAGTCCAGATACAGGTCGTACTGCTCCAGCAGGGCCTCCAGCCGGGGGTCGTTGATGAGGGCCATATAGTTCTTATAGTAGTCGCTGGCCACGAAAGCCTCGTCCGTGACCTCCTCCAGCCAGTTCCGCCAGGTGGGCATCAGGAGGATGTGCTTCTCCGGAATGGGCTTATCCTCCAGCACGTCCCACCGGGCCAAACCGGTGATGACCACGTTCTCCGGCGGGTAGCCCTGGTATTGGCAGATGATGCCGTACTCCCGCTGGTTGGAGGTGATGAACAGGTCGGCGGAGTTGGAGCTCTGCCAGAAGAAGTTCACCTTTTTCAGGGCGATGACCCCGTGCTGGAGGAACACCAGCTTCTTCCCGTGGTTGATGCGGGGGAGGATGATGCTCTCCTTGGCCCGCCAGGCGTAGGCGTGGGCCTTGGAGTCGCTGGAGATCAGCAGTCGGGCCGCCAGGATATAGACCATATGCTTCAGGCTCATAAACTGAATCACATGATCCTTGTAGGGCAGGAGCCGCTCCCGGTAGTCGGGCTGGGATTTGTCGATGATGAAGTAGATGTTCCGGTGCATCTTCTCCTCCATGCCGTTTTCCATGCAGTGGCGGAAGAAGTAGAAGCCGTTGTCCTGGGCCATGCTGCCGTACTTCTCATAGCACAGGAAGATGTGCTTATGGGCCAGGCGGCGGCGGAACACCTTGCTCAGCACCAGGGCAAGCCGCTCCTTCACCCGGAACAGGAAGCCGCAGTAGGGGCTGTATGCCTGGCAGACCAGGGCATAACTCTTGTCCAGCGTCTTGTACAGGGAGACGCTCATGTCCGCCCCCTGGCGGTAGCTGCTGGAGTGGAAGAGCCGCTCCACCTGGGCGCTGATGCGGTCGGTGACACGGCGCACCTGCCCCTCCAGCCGGTACAGGGGGCTGTCCTCCTGTTTGCACCAGCGCTGCTCCTTCGCCAGCTGGGGATTGATGCGGGCGGTGTAGGCCACGCCGTCCCGACCGTGGAAGACGGTGCGGATGTCCCAGTACAGGGGGGCGAACTCCAGCTGGGACAGGTCAAAGTCCGCCGTCAGCTCAGTGTACTCCGCCCGCTTTCTGATGTGTTTGGCGGGGAAGAAGTACACCTGCCGGGCCTCCTCCTGCTTGTAGCGGTAGACCAGGGCGAAGGAATCCCACGTCCCCGGTGCCAGATTGGGGCACTGCACCCGCAGTTTCAGCCGGGTGCCCCGCAGCTTGTGTACCTCCGCCCGGCAGACCATCTGCCGTTCGTAGCGGCGCATCTGGTCCCCCAGGGCCAGGGAGCAGTCCCCGTTCTGGGGGCAGCAGACCAGGGCCTCCAGGGTCTGCCCCATCATCTGGCAGGCCCCGAAGGGCGCACCGTAGGTGAAGAAGCGGCTGCGCCACTTCTCCTCCGTGCTGATGCCGGTGCGCACCGTCCGGGCGGCGATGCGCAGGCCCACGTTGCCGAAGGCTCTGCCCCGGCGGATGGCCAGCCGCAGCCGCCATTGGGTGGGGAGGGTGTTGTCCACCAGGCCGGGCAGGGCGGAGAAGTCCGCCTCCAGCACCTTGTCCGGCCCCGTCCCGTCCACTACGGAGACGGGGAAGCGCAGCGTGCCGTCCTTCCGCACCGCCTGCATGATGAGCTCGGTGTCCCCGTCCAAAGGCAGGTTGGCCACGGAGAAGCGCCACTTCCAATCGCTCCCCCCTCTGTCCCGGAGGAACAGGTTGCCCATGGGCAGGAGCAGCTCCTGCGCCAGGGCCTCCTCCAGGGTGTCCGCCTCCGCCTGCTGGCACAGGTAGGGGGGCTGGTCGCTGACGGACAGCATGGGGCTGCCCAGGCCGGTGATTTGCAGGCCGCAGCACAGCGGCCCAGGGGTCAGGCTCAGGCTGTTGGCCAGGTCGCCCATGCGTTGGTGGCTGTCCTCATCCACGATGCACAGGGGGACGTGGTACACCGTTCCGTCCCCGCCGTCATACACGCCGGAGATGCGCCACGGCTCCCCGTCCGACGGCAGGGTGGGCAGGGGCACCTCCGCCCAGCACGGCTCCAAGATGCGGCCTATAAGCTGAGGATTTTCCTGCTGCACAAACAGGGCGCGGCCCGCCTGTACAGGAAAGACGGTCTCCCCCGCCTCGCTGCCGGAGGCCCGGTGGATGGAGATGCCCCGCAGCCCCGGCGCGCCCTCCGGCGCGATGACGGACAGCAGGAAGCGTCCGCCCCGCAGTTCCATCCAGTCGATGCCGTAGCGAAGCTGATTCCAATAGCGCAGGCTCCGGGGGCAGGCGTCCAGCGCCAGATCCACCCGCCGCTGCTTCCCGCGGACGAAGTGGGGCAGCGCCACATAGTCCACCCCCTCCAGCGGGAAGGCGGCCACCGGCCCGCCCCAGACCGCCCGGTTGTCCATCAGGTAGGGGCAGCTGCTGCCCTTATCCAGCACAGGGCGAAATTGCCCGCCCCGCAGAGGGCAGATGACCAGCCCCTTCCCCCTGGTGTGGGCGAGGGACACGGTCAGCCGGGCGGGCTCCTCCTGCCCGGTGAACAGGGCCGCGACACCGGTCAGGTCGGCGGTGAGCCGGTTCCCCTCCACCGATGCGGGGGCGTACCAGTGGGCCGTCTCCCCCTGGTTGGACAGGCGGAGGTAGTGCGTCCCCCCTTCCGGGAAGCTGCCGCCGGTGCAGCGGAGGGTCAGGCGGAGGGTCTCTCCCGGCGCGGGGGAGACAAGCTCCACCTGGAGCGCCCGTTCCGTGGCGACGATGGGCAGGGAAAGGGTTTGCAGGGTATCGTTTGGCTGAGCCATAGGATTTGTCCTCATTTCTTTGTGGGTTGTGCGTTGGGAGGAGATACAGGGTTCCCCCAGACCCAGTAGGGGCGGAATTATGACAACGTTCTGCCGCCCCTACAGGATGGCGGAATATGACAGCATTCTGCTACCCCTGAAAGGCACTGTCATCAACTTAAGGATTAAGCTTCGTTTATCTAAAGAAAAAATGCGCTTCCGTACTGAAAAACAGATTAGCACGACCAATGGAAACGCAGAATGTTACCCAGCCGCCATGGGCGGCAGTCTCACCAGTGAGAAGTCACATCGTCTCTATCGAGATAGACCACCTATAGAATGAAACAAGGCGAAGCCGCCAGTGGGATAGGGGGAGGGTTCTTAGGGAGGGGCGAGGCCCCGAAGCCCCTTCCTAAGCCGCCTTCTTTCCCCCATTTCTTGGCGGAGCAAGAAATGGGGCCCGCCCGGAGGGCAAAACGTTGTTCCTTTATCCATCCTTGTCTAAGGAGTGCGGCCCCGCAGGGAAGGCAAAACGTTGTTCCTTCCGGTATCCTTATCTAAGGAAAACCACTTCTCCGGCGGCAGCGCCACCCCTACATCCCCCGCTCCGCCGCGGGGGCCTTGGCCCTGGGCAGGCTGACGAAGAACCGGGTGCCCTCCGCGTCGTTGGAGGCGGCCCAGATTTTGCCGCCGTGCTCCTGAGCGATGGTGCGGGCGATGGGCAAGCCCAGGCCGAAGCCCTCGCTGGTGCGGGCCTGGTCGGCCCGGTAAAAGCGTTCAAAAATCCGCTCCAGCTGGTCGGCGGGGATGGGTTCCCCCTGGTTGCGCACCTCCAGCCGCACCCGCTTGGCCCCCTCCGGGGCCAGGAACACCTGAACGGTGCTGTCCTGAGCGGCGTACTTCCGGGCGTTGTCCAGCAAAATCTCCAGCAGCCGTTTCAGCTTCCCCCCGTCGCCGGAGACGTACAGGTCGGGGGCCACCTCCGCCTCCAGCAGGTGGCCGCTCTCGAAGAGGGCGGCCTCAAACTGGAGCAGGGTGTCCTCCGTCAGGTCGCTGAGGTTCAGCAGCGTATGGGGGTTGGACCTGGACTCGTCGGCGTCGCTGCGGGCCAGCACCAGCAGTTCCTCCACCAGCTCCTTCATCTGGAGGGAACTGGCCTGAATGTTCTCCAGCCAGCGCCGCTCCTTGTCCGTCATGGCGGCGCCGTGCTTCTCCATCATGTCGGCGCTGGACAGCACCACCGTCAGGGGGGTCTTCAGCTCATGGCTGGCATCGGCCACGAACTGCCGCTGCTGCTGCCAGCTCTGCTCCACCGGACGCACCGCCCACCGGGCCAGCAGAATGCTGATAATGAAGAAGGCGGCAAAGGCGGCCAGGGACATGAGCATGGTATTCTGCACCACGCTGCGAATGGTGCTCTCCTCCTGGCTGATGTCGGCAAAGGCCAGCCGCCAACCGGAGACGGTGGAGGAGCGGAGGTAGCGGAGGTGATAGTCCTCCAACACGCCGGAGGTTTCCTCCTGCTCCAGGCACAGGTTGACCACTGCCTCGATGGTATCCTCATCCAGGTCATAGAACTGATTGGTGACCACCACAGCCTGGCCCGTCATCAGGACGGACACGGTGAAGTAGGGCAGGGAGACGCTGCCCCCATCGTCGAAAAACTGCCCATCCCCCGCCTTATCCTGCTCCTTGCCGATGGAAAACATGGGCATTCCGTCCTGCAGGATGACCTGATTCAGGAGGTCGATGCTGTCCTCCCGCAGGCTGTCAGAGACGGAGACGATGAAAAACGTGCTGATAAACACCAGCATCGCCGTGACGATCAGCATATTGATCAGCACGAACTTCCACCGCAGCTTCCGGATCACGTTCATGGCTTCACTTCCAAGTGGTACCCCAGCATCCGCAGGGTCTTGATGGAGACGTTGCTCTTCAAATGGGCCAGCTTCTTCCGCAGGAAGGAGATGTAGACCTCCACGTTGTTGTCCTCCGCGTTGGACTCGTAGCCCCAGACGGACAGGAGCAGGGATTCCTTGGTCACCACCCAGTCCCCGTTGGACATCAGCTTGCCCATGATTTCAAATTCCTTCCGGCTCAGGCGCACAGACCGCTCCCCGCACACCAACAGGCAGGAGGCCAGCTCCAGCCGCAGGTCGCCGTAGGTGAGGACGTTGCTGTCATTGCCGTCGTTTTGGCGGCGGGTGATGGCCCGGAGGCAGGCCATCAGCTCCTCGGAGTCGAAGGGCTTGGTCAGGTAGTAGTCTGCGCCGCAGTCCAGGCCGGAGACCCGGTCAGTCACCTCCGTCCGGGCGGTGAGCATCAGCACCGGGGTGCGGTTCCCCGCCTGGCGGAGCCGCCGCACCACGGTGAAGCCGTCCATCCCCGGCAGCATGACATCCAGGATGATGGCGTCGTAGATGCCGGACAGGGCGTTGTCCAGCCCCGCCTCCCCGTCATGGCAGAGGTCGGCGGTGAAGTGATGGGCCTCCATCAGGTCCCCCAGGGTCTGGGCCAGGCGTTTTTCATCTTCCACAATCAGAATGCGCATAAGCTGCTCCTTTTCCCTCAAGTCGGCTGCGGGGCTTGACCATACCCCATGTTACCCCTATTTTAGCGCGAATGGAGCGAAAAAGCAACAGGAAGCGGAGAAAACACACGGAAATCAGGCTTCCGGTTAAATGTACCAAAGAGACCCCTCAGGCTGTCGTCGCCCCCTCCCCGTTCAGGGCAATGTCATCAACTTAAAGATGCAATCCATACTAAGTTGAGGAACGCAACGCAGCCGTACAGTCAGATTTCATCGACCGAAGGAAAAGCAAAAAGTTACCCAGCCGCCATGGGCGGCAGTCTCAGCAGGTATCAAGTCACATCGTCTGT
>JAJBUK010000096.1 GCA_020860385.1 Clostridiales bacterium | reverse complement strand
ACGGCGGAGCCAATAAAGTGGCGGTTACAACAACCTCCTGCCGCCCCTGAAAGGGGAGGGGAACCGGCGGCAGCCGGTGGAGGGGTCACGAGCAGTCAGCAACTAACAGCTATAACCATAGTGTACCCCCTATTTTCCAAATTTGTCAGTAAAAATTTGGATACAATGTGCCGCCCAGCGGGGAATGTGCATATACTGAACCAACGAGGAGGAATGTCTATGTGTGGAATCGCAGGCTTTTGCAGCTTTGACCGGGACAACCGGGAGGCCCCGTGGCGGGAGGCCGCCTTCGCCATGGGGGAGACCCTCTGCCGCCGGGGGCCGGACGACGCCGGGGAGTGGTACAGCCGGGACTGCGCCCTGGCCCACCGCCGCCTGGCGGTCATCGACCCGGCCCACGGCCAGCAGCCCATGGAAAAGGACGGCCTGACCCTGTGTTACAACGGGGAACTGTACAACACGCCGGAACTGCGGTACCGTCTCATGGCCGCCGGGCACACCTTCGCCACCCGAACGGATACCGAGGTGGTGCTGGAGGCATACCGGGCCTACGGCGAGAGGGTGGGGGACTATCTGGAGGGCATCTACGCTTTCGCCATTTGGGACAGCCGGGAGGGGAAGCTCTTCTGCTGCCGGGATCGGTTCGGGGTGAAGCCCTTCTTTTACACGGTGAAAGACGGAGCCTTCGTCTTTGGCAGCGAGCTGAAGGCCCTGTTCGCCTACCCCGGTATCCGGCCTGAGGCGGACGAGGACACCTGGCGGGAGGTGCTGGGCGTCTCCCCCGCCCGGACGCCGGGGAGCGGGGTGTTCGCCGGGATTCGGGAGCTGCGGCCCGCCCATCAGCTGGTCTTTGACCGGGAGGGGCTGCGCATTTGCCGTTACTGGAACGTGGAGAGCCGCCCGCATACGGAGTCCTACGAGGACACGGTGGCGCATCTGCGCACCCTCCTCACCGGGGCCATCCGCTGCCAGCTGGTCAGCGACGTACCGCTGGCCACCCTGCTGTCCGGCGGGCTGGACAGCAGCATCATTACCGCCGTGGCCGCCGCCGAGTACGCCGCCCAGGGCCGGGAACCCCTTTCCACCTATTCCTTTGACTACACCGGCAACGACCGGTACTTTCACGCCTCCTCCTTCCAGCCCGACGCCGACGCCCCCTGGGCGCTGCGGATGGCGGAGGACTTCCGCACCCGCCACACGGTGCTGACCTGCACCCAGGAGGCGCTGCTGGAGCTGCTGCCCGCTGCGGTGGCGGCGAAGGATTTGCCGGGGATGGCGGATTTGGACTCCTCCCTGCTGTTCTTCTGCGGGGAAATCAAGAAGCGCCACACCGTCACCCTGTCCGGGGAGTGCTCCGACGAGCTATTCGGCGGCTACCCCTGGTTCCACCGGGCGGATATGATGGCGGCGGACACCTTCCCCTGGTGCATGGACTTCTCCGCCCGAACGGGGGTGCTGAACCCGGCGCTGGTGCAAAGGCTGGATTTGGAGGAGAGCGTCCGCGCCCGGTACCACGCCTCCCTGGCGGAGACCCCCCGGCTGGAAGGGGAGACGGGGGCGGAGGCCCGGCGGCGGGAGATCGCCTGGCTGAACCTCATCTGGTTTATGACGAACCTGCTGGACCGGAAGGACCGGATGAGTATGTATTCCGGCCTGGAGGTGCGGGTGCCCTTCTGCGACCAGCACGTTGTGGAGTACGTCTGGAACATCCCCTGGGAGATGAAGAGCCGGGGCGGGGCGCGGAAGGCGGTGCTGCGGGACGCGGCGGCGGGCATCCTGCCGGAGGAGGTGCGGCTGCGGCCCAAGTCCCCCTATCCCAAGACCCACAACCCCCGGTTCGAGGTGCTGGCCCGGGAGAAGCTGCTGGCCCTCCTGGCCGACCCCAACGCCCCCATTCACGCCGTCGTCAACGAGGACGCCCTGCGGAGTGGCCTGCTGGTCAGCGCCGGGGACTATGGCCGTCCCTGGTTCGGCCAGCTGATGGCCGGGCCCCAGATGATTGCCTGGCTCATAGAGCTGAACCTGTGGATGGAGCGGTTCGGGGTGACGCCGTAAGGGAATACCCGCCGCGTCCCGCCGCCTCCCTCGAACGGGGGCAGAAAATGGTTGTAATCGCCGGTTCATGGGAGCCTACAGGCAGGAAGCGCGGCTGACTGATGGGGCCGCTGTCATCCATCGGAAGGGCGGCAGCCCCCGCAGTCCGGCAAACCTGCTTTTCCGCCTCCGTCCTTATCCAGGGAATGAGCCCCCCGCCTGCTGGGGCTTGCGCTTTCCCTCCGGCAATGTTATACTTGCCTTAACATCTAGCCGCGGCGGGCTGCCCCGCCGCCGAAAGCCGGTGCCTCTGATGAACGATTTGATGCTCGCTGCGCGGCAGCGGGAGGATAGCCTCCGCCGTTTTCAGTGCCTGGACGGTCTGGCGCTGAAGCTGATCGCCCTGGTCTGCATGACCATTGACCACACCGCCGCCATCCTGGGCTGCGGCGGCCTGTACTGGCCCATGCGCTACATTGGCCGCATCGCCTTCCCCATCTACTGCTTCCTCATCGTGGAGGGCTACTTTCACACCCGCAGCAAGGGGAAGTACCTAATCAGGCTGCTGGTATTCTTCCTGATTTCCGAGATTCCCTTTGACCTGGCGTTCCACTATGCGTGGTACTATCCCTACTATCAGAACGTCATGCTGACCCTTGCCATCGGCCTGGTGACGGTGTGGGCCGCAGACCGCTGCCCCCGCTGGCTGGAGGAGCGGGCCGGGCGGTCTCTCCCCCGGTGGGGAACGTGGCTGCTGGTGGCGGTGATTGCCATCGCGGGCTACTGCGCGGGGGAGCTGCTGATGACCGACTACTCCGGCGGCGGCGTGCTGCTGATTTTGGCCTTCTACCTGCTGCGGGAGTACCCCATCTGCCTGACGGCGGCGGTGGCCTTCCTGCTATATTGGTGCTTCGGCACGGTGGAGCTGCCGGGGCTGCTTGCCCTGATTCCCATTTTCCTCTACAACGGCAAGCCGGGGAAGCGGCTTCCCGGCCCGGTGGGGCGCTACGGGTTTTACGCCTATTATCCCCTCCACATCGCCGTGCTGGTGGCGATTCGCTTCGCCATGTATGGATACTGACCGATACAAGGAGGCGCTTTCCATGACGCAGATTGAAGAACAGGCCCTGCTCTTTACCCTGGACAAAATCGCCAACACGCTGGACACCATGAGCGATACCTTGACCGCGATGAGCCGCACACTGGACAGCATAAACGCCTCCCTGGAGTCTGTGCATGACGGGATGGACAGGATGGAGTGCTCTGTTGACACGCTTTCCCAAGAGGCGAAGTCTATGGACAACCGGTTGGAGGGGATACGGAACAAGCTCAGCCGGATGTAGTAGAAAAAGGTTCCCGTCCGTCCGCTTTTTTCCATGGAAATCAAATTTGAAATCCGTTTTGCACTAATAGAACGTGAAGCCTAAAACTTCACTTTTTTGTAGGGGCGGCCCTTGGCCGCCTTGGGGGTAGCCTCCTTAGATGAGGCACGATAAAGGGAAAATGTGGTTTCCTGACCGGAGACTGATTCTCCTTAGATATGGTTCTTTGTAAGGAACAACGGCTTGCCCTCCCGGCGGGCCCCCTTTCTCGCTCCGCCGAGAAAGGGGGGAAAGAGGGCGGCTTAGGAAGGGGCTTCGGGGCCTCGCCCCTCCCTAAGAACCCTCCCCCTATCCCACTGTGGGCTTCGCCTTGTCCCTCAATCAGGTGGTCTATCCCGATAGAGACGATGTGACTTCACACTGGTGAGACTGCCGCCCATGGCGGCTGGGGGACGATTGCCGTTCCGCCCTCGCCGTCAAGCGGCATTTCCGCTTCGCTCCCTAGCCGATGGCGGGCGGAACGTGCAATTTTATTATCTTACGATGGATAACATCTGACTGTACGGCTGCGTGGTTCTCCTCAACCCAGGATAGATTGCATCTTTAACCTTGATTTCCGTGCTTTTTTCCGGGAGACACTTCCCTTTTCCCCGCTTATCCTGTATAATAGGTGTTATCAGAGCGACTAACACGAAAGAGAGGACATACAATGAAAGGCATCATTCTGGCCGGAGGCGCAGGCACCCGGCTGTATCCCCTGACCATGGTGACATCCAAGCAGCTCCTGCCCGTCTATGACAAGCCCATGATTTTCTACCCCCTGTCCACCCTGATGATGGCAGGCATCCGGGAGATTCTGATTATCTCCACCCCCAAGGACCTGCCCAACTTCCAGCGGCTGCTGGGGGACGGCAGCCAGTACGGCCTGGCCCTGGAGTACAAGGTGCAGCCTTCCCCGGACGGGCTGGCTCAGGCGTTCCTGCTGGGGGAGGAGTTCCTGGACGGGGAGCCCTGCGCCCTGATTTTGGGGGACAACATCTTTTACGGCGCAGGCCTCGGTTCCCTGCTGCGGCGGGCGGTGAAGCAGGCGAAGCAGGGCCAGGCCACCATCTTCGGCTACTATGTGAAGGACCCCCAGCGCTTCGGCATCGTGGAGTTCGACCAGAACGGCAAGGTGCTGTCGGTGGAGGAGAAGCCGGAGCATCCCAAGAGCAATTACTGCATCACCGGCCTGTACTTCTACGACAGCCGGGTGTCAGAGCTGGCCAAACAGGTGAAGCCCTCCCCCCGGGGGGAGCTGGAAATCACCGACCTGAACCGGATGTACTTAGAGAACGGCGACCTGAACGTGAAGATTCTGGGCCGGGGCTACACCTGGCTGGACACCGGCACCATGGATTCCCTGGCCGAAGCCACCTCCTTCGTCCGCACCGTCCAGAAGTGGCAGGACATCGAGATTTCCGCCCCGGAGGAAATCGCCTACACCAACCGCTGGATCTCCAAGGAGAAGCTGCTGGAGGCGGCGGCCCGGTACGGCAAGAGCCCCTATGGGGAGCATCTGCGGCGGGTGTCCGAGGGGAAGATTCAGTATGAGGAAGTGGCCGACGGGGCGGAGAGCCTTTGAGAAAGGGACTGCCACAGCGGTTCCGCTTACTCCGGAGTAGAAAGTGAAGCCTAAATCTTTGCTTTCCTGTAGGGGCGGCCCTTGGCCGCCCGCAGAAACCGCCTGCTTACCCCGGGCGGCCGAGGGCCGCCCCTACTGCGGCAAGGGGAAACCGCCGTTATCCACCGAACCGTCAGCAGGCCCCGCCAGTCGGACAACCCCCTTCCGCAAACCTTTTCTAAGGGGGAACGGGGCGGGCGCACAGTGTGCGCCCCTACTGGATGAGGGAAAACCCGGCGGTTTCAACCACCGCAATCCACCCGCAAAACCACGATAAAAACCACAAACTACACACAAAACGAGGGATATTTATGGGTAAAACAATCATCGTCACCGGCGGCGCCGGATTCATCGGCGCGAACTTCGTCTATCTGGAGTTGCGGGAGCACCCGGAGGACCGCATCGTCTGCGTGGACAAGCTGACCTACGCCGGCAATCTGGAGACCCTTGCGGAGGCCCTCCGGAACCCCCAGTTCCGCTTCGTGAAGGCGGACATCTGTGACCGGGAGGCCATGTTCGCCCTGTTCCGGGAGGAACAGCCGGACATGGTGGTGAACTTCGCGGCGGAGTCTCATGTAGACCGCTCCATCGAAGACCCGGGCATCTTCCTCCAGACCAACATCATCGGCACCCAGGTGCTGATGGACGCCAGCCGGGAGGTGGGCGTGGAGCGATACCATCAGGTGTCCACTGACGAGGTGTACGGCGACCTGCCCCTGGACCGCCCCGACCTGTTCTTCACCGAAGAGACGCCGCTGAAAACCAGCTCCCCCTACTCCTCCTCCAAGGCGGGGGCCGACCTGCTGGTGAACGCCTATCACCGCACCTACGGCCTGCCCACCACCATCAGCCGCTGCTCCAACAACTACGGCCCCTACCAGTTCCCGGAGAAGCTGATTCCCCTGATGATTGCCAACGCTCTGGCGGACAAGCCCCTCCCCGTCTACGGCGAGGGGAAGAACGTCCGGGACTGGCTCTATGTGGAGGACCACTGCAAGGCCATCGACCTGATTCTCCGCCAGGGCAAGGTGGGCGAGGTGTACAACATCGGCGGCCACAATGAAATGCACAACATCGACATCGTGCGCCTGATTTGCCAGGCCCTGGGCAAGAGCGAGGACTTGATCGTCCACGTCACCGACCGGAAGGGCCACGATATGCGCTACGCCATCGACCCGGCCAAAATGCAGCGGGAGCTGGGCTGGCAGCCGGAGACCATGTTCCGGGACGGCATCCAAAAGACCATCCAGTGGTACCTGACCCATCAGGACTGGTGGCAGCGCATCCTGTCCGGCGACTATCAGCGCTACTATGAGGAAATGTACGCCAAACGCATTGCCGAGGGGACGAAGTGACCTTCGCCCACACAGGAAGAAATGTCGTCAACTTAAAAACCATCTATCCTGGGGTGAAAAGAACAACGCAGCCGTACAGTCAGATTTCAGCGACCAAGGGGCAACAAAATTGCACGTTCC
>JAJBUK010000126.1 GCA_020860385.1 Clostridiales bacterium | reverse complement strand
ACCTTATTCTCCTTAATCCAGGAAAATTGCATCTTTAAGTTGATGACATTGCCCTGAAAGGGTAGGGAGGCGCAACGCGCCGGAAATGCCGCTTGACGGCGGAGCTGTCGGCGTAGCCGACTGAGGGGTTGCGCCGTTGAAAAACGTACATACTTTGCCGGAGGAGGCCACCGTTGCCGGGCGCACACTGTGCGCCCCTACTGGGAGCGGGGGAAGGCTGACTGCATAACTAAAAATCCGCCCCTCCACAGCTGCTGCGGAAGGGCGGACTTGTTCGGTTCAGCCGGGCCGACCCCTTCCGATGCCGACCCGGGAAATGCAGTTTTTAACGGGTTTTCGCTTAATTTAGCACAGCTTGCTCCCGGCGGGGATGCCGTCGTCCAGCATCAGCAGGTTCAGCACCTCCTCGCCGTGCTCCTTCCGGACAGCGGAAATCAGCATACCGTTGGACTCCAGCCCCATCATCTTCCGGGGCGGCAGGTTCACGATGGCCACCAGGGTCTTGCCAACCAACTCCTCCGGCTTGTACCATTTGGCGATGCCGGAGAGGATTTGCCGGTCGGTGCCGGTGCCGTCGTCCAGGATGAACCGCAGCAGCTTGGTGGACTTCTTCACCGGCTGGCAGTCCTTCACCTTCACCACCCGGAAGTCGCTCTTCTCGAAGGTGGCGAAGTCCACCTGCTCCTCCAGCTGGGGCTCCAGCTCCAGGGCGGGGGCGGCGGCCCGCTGCTCCTCCAGCTTGCGCTGTTCCTCGATGGCGGCCAGTTCGGCCAGCTCCTTCTTCAGGTCGATGCGGGGGAACAGGTTCTCCCCCTTGGTGACGGCGGCCTCAGGGTTCAGGCTGCCCCAGACGGCGGCGTCCTCCCAGCCGTTTTTGTCGGAGCCGATTTGGGCGGCGATTTTTTCCGCCGTCTCCGGCATGAAGGGGGTCAGCAGGGCGGCGCAGATGCGGATGGTCTCCAGCAGGTTGTACATGACCCGGGCCAGACGGGGGCGCTGCTCCTCGCTGCGGGCCAAAATCCAGGGGGCGTTCTCGTCAATATACTTGTTGGCCCGGTCAATGACCTTGAAAATCTCCACCAGGGCGCTCTGGAAGGTGTAGGTTTCCATCAGCCCCTCGTACTTCTCCCGAAGGGAAGAGGCCATGGCAATCAGCTCGGCATCCTTCTCCTCATCGGCGGTCTGCTCCGCAGGCAGCTTGCCGCCGAAGTACTTGCCCACCATGGCGGTGGTGCGGCTGACCAGGTTGCCCAGGTTGTTGGCCAGGTCTACGTTGATGCGGTTGATGAGCAGCTCGTTGGAGAAGTTGCCGTCGCTGCCGAAGGGGAACTCCCGCATGAGGTAGTACCGCAGGGCGTCCACGCCGTAGCGCTGGGCCAGGATCACCGGGTCCACCACGTTGACGGTGGTGTTCTCCTTGCTCTTGGAGATTTTGCCGCCGTCCAGCAGCAGCCAGCCGTGGCCGTACACCTTTTTCGGCAGGGGCAGGCCCAGGCTCATCAGCATGGCCGGCCAGATGATGGAGTGGAAGCGGACGATTTCCTTGCCCACGAAGTGAACGTCGGCGGGCCAATATTTGTCAAAATCATCGTATTTGTCGTTCTCGTAGCCCAGGGCGTTGATATAGTTGCTCAGGGCGTCGATCCAGACGTAGACCACGTGCTTCTCGTCAAAGGTGACAGGGATGCCCCAGGTGAAGCTGGTGCGGGAGACGCACAGGTCCTCCAGGCCGGGGTCGATGAAGTTGTTCACCATCTCGTTCACACGGCTCTTGGGCTCCAGGAAGTCGGTCTTGGTCAGCAGGTCCCGGATGGGCTGCTGATACTTGGACAGGCGGAAGAAGTACGCCTCCTCCTCCGCGTCCTTCACGGGGCGGCCGCAGTCGGGGCACTTGCCGTCTACCAGCTGGCTCTCCGTCCAGAAGGACTCGCAGGGGACGCAGTACTTGCCCTTGTAGGTGCCCTTGTAGATGTCCCCCTTGTCGTACATCTTCTTGAAGATGGCCTGGACGGACTTGCAGTGATAGTCGTCGGTGGTGCGGATGAATCGGTCGTTGGAGATGTTCATCAGCTTCCACAGATCCTTGATGCCGCCGGGGGCGGTGACGATATTGTCCACGAACTGCTGGGGGGTGACGCCAGCCTCTTTCGCCTTGGTCTCGATTTTCTGCCCATGCTCGTCCGTGCCGGTGAGGAACATGACGTCGTAGCCGCACATCCGCTTGTAGCGGGCCATGACGTCGGTAGCCACGGTGCAGTAGGTGTGGCCGATGTGAAGCTTGTCGGACGGGTAGTAGATGGGGGTGGTGATATAGAATTTCTTTGACATATAGCTTTCCTCCTGGACGCCGCCGAATGGAAGCGGAGTCAGATTTTGTACACAGTGCAACATTATTATATACGGTTTTGGGGGGAGATGCAAGGGGGATTTCGCGCCTTTGGGGAAGGCGCAAGGGGAATGCCAACCATTCAGGAGGGACTCCTTAGAGAAGGATGGATGGGGGAAAAACGTTCTTGCCCGACCGGCGGGGATGTGTGCCGCTGTGTTGGAAGGCGGCGGTTCCCACGCCCTCTGTAGGGGCGGCCCTTGGCCGCCTTGGGGGTAGCCTCCCTTAGATAAGGATGGATAAAGGAAAAATGTGGTTTCCTGACCGGGGCCTGGTTTTCCTTAGATATGGTTCTTGAAAGGAACAACGGCTTGCCCTCCCGGCGGGGTTTCGTTCCTTAGAGAAGGATGGATAAAGGAACAACGTTTTTGCCCTCCCGGCGGGCCCCATTTCTTGTCCCGCCAAGAAATGGGGGAAAGAAGGCGGCTTAGGGAGGGGCTTCGGGGCCTCGCCCCTCCCTAAGAACCCTCCCCCTATAGTCCTTGGCTTCGCGCTATCCAGTCGGCGGGTGGTCTATTAGGGCAACAGACGATGTGACTTAACACGCACCAAAGCTGCCGCCGATGGCGGCTGGGGGAGGATTGCCGTTCCGCCCTGCTGAAAGCGGGCGGAACGTGCAATTTTATTATCCAGCGATGGATAACATCTGACTGTGCGGCAAAGCTACAACCTTTTATTGAAAGGGCGTAATCATCCATTGCTTTTTTGATTAGAGGCAATACCCTAGCCGTACAGCCAGATTTCCGCGACCAAAGGGCAACAAAATTGCCGCCCGTCCCGCCGCTTAGCGGCAGGGGCGTGGGCGGCAATCCCACCCCAGCCGCCATGGGCGGCAGTCTCACCAGTGTGAAGTTACATCGTCTCCAACGGGATAGACCACTTGATTGAGAGACAAGGCGCTAGCCGCCAGCGGGATAGGGGGAGGGTTCTTAGGGAGGGGCGAGGCCCCGAAGCCCCTCCTTAAGCCGCCCTCTTTCCCCCCCTTTCTCGGCGGAGCGAGAAAGGGGGCCCGCCGGGAGGGCAAAACGTTTTTCCTTTATCCATCCTTACCTAAGGAACGAAACCCCGCCGGGAGGACAAGCCGTTGTTCCTTTCATGAACCATATCTAAGGAGAGCCACGCCCTAGCAAGGGCAAGAACGTTATTCCTTTATCCATCTTTATCTAAGGAGGGCACGTCAGCCAGGCGCACACTGTGCGCCCCTACTGGGTAGGGGGAGGACCATCTCCGCCAGGCGGCCAAGGGCCGCCCCTACCCTGTAGCGGTTCCCGCCGTTCTCCACCGCAAAGGAAATACCCCCGCCGCGCGGCTGCGCGGCGGGGATGCTTGCGGTTTGGTTTATTCTCCGTCGGAGACGACAGCGATATGCACCTCGTCCAACTGCTTCTGCTCCACCGCAGAGGGCGCGCCCATCATCACGTCCTGGGCGTTCTTGTTCATGGGGAAGGGGATGACTTCCCGGATGGACTCCTCGCCGGAGAGCAGCATCACCATCCGGTCCACGCCGGGGGCGATGCCCGCGTGCGGGGGTGCGCCGTAGCAGAAGGCGTTGTACAGCGCCGGGAACCGGGCCTTCACATCGTCCTCCCCCAGCCGCACCAGCTCAAAGGCTTTCAGCATGATTTCCGGGTCATGGTTCCGCACCGCGCCGGAGGACAGCTCCACGCCGTTGCACACCAGGTCGTACTGGTCGGCGGTGATGTCCAGGGGGTCAAGTTCCCCCCGCTCCGCCTTCAGCATGGTCTCCATCCCGCCGGAGGGCATGGAGAAGGGGTTGTGGCAGAACTCCAGCAGGCCGGATTCCTCCCCGATTTCGTACATGGGGAAGTCCACGATCCAGCAAAACTCGTACTTTTCCTCGTCCATATGGCCGGGGACGGCGACGCCCAGCTTATTCCGGAGGACGCCTGCGGTCTTTTGCGCCTGCGCCAGCGCACCTGCGGCAAAGCCCACGAAGGAGCCGGGCTTCAGGTTCAGCCGCTCCGTCAGCGCCGGGCACTGCTCCGTCAGGAACTTGGTCACGCCGCCGGTGAGCTGGCCCTTCTCGTCAACCTTCACCCAGTAGGGCTTGGAGCCAGACTGCACCTCCACCTCGGCACACAGCTTGTCCACCGCTTTCCGGGCCAGCTTGCAGTCGGGCACCGCCACGGCCTTCACCGCGCCCTGGTGGAAGGGGGCGAACTCGGTGGCGGCGCACAGGTCGGTCACGTCCTGCACGATAAGGTCAATGCGGAGGTCGGGCTTGTCGGTGCCGTAGGTCTCCAGGGCGTCCCGGTAGGCGATGCGGCGGAAGGGAGCGGGGGAGGCCACGTTGTACTTGCCGTATTTGGCGAAGATGGGGGGCAGCACGTCCTCCAGCACGGCGAACACGTCGTCCTGGGTGGCGAAGGCCATCTCCATATCCAACTGGTAGAACTCGCCGGGGGAGCGGTCGCCCCGGGCGTCCTCGTCCCGGAAGCAGGGGGCGATTTGGAAATACCGGTCAAAGCCCGCCGTCATCAAAAGCTGTTTGAACTGCTGGGGGGCCTGGGGCAGGGCGTAGAACTTGCCGGGGTGCTTCCGGGAGGGCACCAGATAGTCCCGGGCGCCCTCCGGGGAGGAGGCGGTCAGGATGGGGGTGGTGATTTCCAGGAAGCCGTGGTCGGTCATGGCCTGCCGCAGGGCGGACACCACGTTGCACCGCAGAAGGATGTTCTGCTTCATCTCCGGGTTCCGGAGGTCGAGATAACGGTATTTCAGCCGGGTCGCCTCGTCCGCTTCCCGGCTGCGGTTGATTTCAAAGGGCAGCTCGTTGTGGCGGCAGCGGCTCAGCACCTTGATTTCCGTGGGGACGACTTCGATTTCGCCAGTGGGGAGCTTGCTGTTCTTGCTCTCCCGCACCCGGACGGTGCCAGTGACGGACAGGGTGGACTCCTTGTTCAGCGGCTTCACCACCGCCATCATCTCGGCAGTCTCAATGACCACCTGGGTGGTGCCGTAGAAGTCCCGCAGGATGAGGAAGGCAAAGTTGCTGCCCACCACGCGGACGTTCTCCATCCACCCGCAGAGGGTGACGGTTTGACCGGCGTCGGCGGCGCGGAGTTGGCCGCAGGTATGGGTTCTGGATTGGAACATGGTCGGTTTACCTCTTTTTTCGTATAATTTACAGGGAATCTTCGCTGAAAAAGTCTGTATCCAGGCTCTTAATTGCGTATGTGTGAGAAATAGAAACGCCTAAATCATACTCAATCATCAATCTTGTCAATGTTTCGCCGTCTACAAGAACGATATGCTGGCGTTTTGCGGATTCGATTGCACCCTTAGAAAATTTGGCGGTCGTGATAAAAAGGCCCTTCGATGCGCCTTCGTCCCTTAGGGCACCGGAAAATGTTTGAATTGCGGGGCGATTCACGGTGAAGCTAGGGTCCCACCGCTTTGCTTGAATATAAATTTGGCTGAAACCCAGCTTGTCCTCTTTGATAATGCCGTCGATGCCGCCGTCTCCGGTGGCTCTCGTTACAATACCAGCCCCCTCAAAGGGGCCGCCATATCCCATTTTCAACAAAAGCTGTACTACCAGACGTTCAAAGAAGGACGAAGATTGCTTCATAATTTCGTCCATCAAATCATCCGCTAGGGCAGAATTGAGTTTCTTGAAAGCAGTATCGATTGTATCCTGCGGTGTTGCTGCATCATTGCCCTTTGCCGGTTCCGCTGTTGAGGAATCTTCCTTATCAGCGCCTTTCCCATTGCTAAAGGCTGCAAAAGATGGATAACGCATTAAATAGTTTGTTAATGACTATATCAGTCGCTATTTGCAACTTTTTGCCTTCCTGCGTAATGACATATTGCCCTCTGGCAACACGGGTAATCAGGTCTGCTTTTTTCAAATAAAATCCAGCCCAACTAACACGGTTCATAAAAACTGTTACACGCCCGCTGGGAAGCATTTGCTGCAAATCTTCCTCATTCAGATTTCTTGCATCGCTGATGATTTCTCTGATTTCAGAAATGGAGTGCGGTTTTCCATCTGCCAATGCGTTTAAATAATCGCGATATAATTCATCGTACTTTGGAATGGCCACGAATAGTCCTCCTTTCCGGCTTTAATCGATGCCGTTTTCACGGCCTGCCAGGCCCTGGCGTATGTCTCGGTCTGGGCGGGCGGTGTCTGGGCGGTCTGGGGG
>JAJBUK010000036.1 GCA_020860385.1 Clostridiales bacterium | reverse complement strand
TCTTAGGTTTTGTACTCCTCCTGCCGGGGGCCACATCATTTGACAACACAGAGAATATGAACTTTTGTTCGTCCTTTTTGTGGGCAGAATGGTTAGAACTGGAAATATCCAGAACAGGAGATAGGAATCTTTGAACTGGCCGATATGAAATGAAAACTTGTGAGCAGGAAGGAGCAGCGGAAATATCGGATGAAAAATGGAAGTGAAGTACGGATATACACAACGCATAACAGCAGCAACCTGAAACCGAAATATATGTGTAAGCCGATGATTATCAATGGCAGGAGGGCGCTTGGATATGAAAAGGATGGCAAGGTAGACCATTATATTTCGATGGATGAAGTCAATCACCTGATGGATGAAGAAGCCCTGCCGGTTATGAAGCTGGATTTTTGATCTGCTGGCAAAGAAAGCGGCAGGCTTTGATGAAACAGTATATTGCAGTCACCTTAACGTGCTGCCCGCATTGCGTGGAGAGGCCGGGGTAGATGAAGGAGGCAGTCCGTAACCTGGACGGACGTTCCTGATCTATTCCGGCCTTTTATTTTTATCTGAATTCGATATTTTATAACTTTCTAACACATGTAGTATTGCGCTGGATTAAAATGAAGCGTTGGGACAGTAGCCAAAAGGATAAATAGCTGGAAGGAGGTGAAAGATCTTGGCGGAAAAGAAGGAACCAATCAGCGACGATATGGAAGAAATCGGAGCAAATATCAAACGATACAGGAAGCAGAAAAAGCTGACTTTGGAACAGCTTGCGGACAACCTCGGCGGTTCGTATTCCGCTATGGGAGTATAAACCGTCGAATTATGTTGCAAAATGTCATGATATCTTTGAAATAAAGGATGCTTTGCGATTAAAAAGTTGGTTTCAAGAATTCGAAAGGCCATATTATCAAATTTCATAAAAAATTCATTGCCTTTTCCAGTAGTTTCCTGTAAACTAAGGGTAGAAGAACGGCGCTCCTGCCCCGTCAGTGGGCAGGCGTCAGGTCTATGGAGGTTCTTATGAATACCAATAAACTGAAACTCATCGGTAAAATCGTCGGCGTCAGCCTGGCCATTGCGGGCCTGTTTTGCTGCATCCTCAAGCTGTGCGGGCGGTTTAATCACCTCTGCCTGGAAATCGTGGAGGATGACGATAACGATTTGGGTTACTACACCATCTGAGCTGGAAAGGGGGCTGAGCGCCTTGAAGGGCAGGAAGCTATGGCTTGTCCTTTTGCCCGTTGCAGCGGTGCTTCTGGAGCTGCTGCCCTACAGCGCGGTGCTGAACTTTGGCGTCCAGGCTGAGGACGGTAGCATCGAAACGGTTCGGAGAACCTACTCCTATTTCAGCCTGACCCCCTTTGGATACGCTTTGTTTGGCCCGCTGTTGACGGCTATCCTCTCCTGCCTGCTGTTGGCGGTAGGAATGTTATATTTGTGGGCAGGGAAGGGGAAGTCGGCGCTTAAGGGGTTATCCGTCGCTGCCGTCCTGGCGTCCCTGTCTCCGCTTCTGTACGGGGTAAACTATTTCAGCACCCTGGGGGCCGTCATTTCCGCCCTGCTGCTGGCAGAGGCCGTGGCAGCCTTCCTTCCGGAGAAGCGTTGAACCAGATTTTCACAAAAAGAAACAGCATCCGTTCCGATGGGATATCGGAACGGATGCTGTGTTTTCTTTTGTCGTTTATCGGACGGAGTAGTTGGGGGCTTCCTTGGTGATGGAGATGTCGTGGGGATGGGACTCCTTCAAACCGGCAGAGGTGATGCGGACGAACTGGCCCTTGCTCTGCAATTCGGAGATGTTGGGCGCGCCGCAGTAGCCCATGCCGGAGCGGATACCGCCCAGCATCTGGAAGATGGTGTCGGACAGGGTTCCCTTGTAGGGGACGCGGCCCTCCACGCCCTCCGGCACCAGCTTGCGCTGCCCGGCCTGGAAGTAGCGATCCTTGGAGCCGTTGTTCATGGCGGCGATGGAGCCCATGCCGCGATAGGTCTTGAAGGAGCGGCCCTGGTAGATTTCGATCTCGCCGGGAGCCTCCTCGCAGCCGGCCAGCAGGGAACCCAGCATGACCACGTTGCCACCGGCGGCCAGGGCCTTTACGATGTCGCCGGAGTACTGAATGCCGCCGTCCGCGATGATGGGCACACCGTACTTGGCGGCCACACAGGCCGCGTCATAGACCGCCGTGATTTGAGGCACGCCGATACCGGCCACTACGCGGGTGGTGCAGATGGAGCCGGGGCCGATGCCCACCTTCACGCAGTCTACACCGGCCTTGATGAGGGCCTCGCAGCCTGCGGCGGTGGCAACGTTGCCTGCAATCAGCTGCACATCGGGATACAGGGCCTTGATGCGTTCCGCATTGCGGAGAATGTTGCGGGAGTGGCCGTGGGCGGAGTCCAAGCACAGCACGTCGGCCCCTGCTTCCACCAGGGCGGCGACACGATCCAGCACGTCGTCAGTGACGCCGATGGCCGCGCCGCACAACAGGCGACCCTTGTCGTCACGGGCGGCGTTGGGATAGGCCACAGCCTTCTCAATGTCCTTAATGGTGATGAGGCCCTTCAGATAGCCCTTCTCATCGACAATGGGGAGTTTCTCGATTTTATACTTGCACAGGATAGCCTTGGCCTCGTCCAGGGTGATGCCTTCCCGGGCGGTGATTAGGTTGTCCTTGGTCATGATTTCGGTGATGAGCTTGTTGGGGTCGGTCTCAAATTTCATGTCACGGTTGGTGATAATGCCGATGAGTTTGCCGTCCTTTTCGCAGATGGGGACGCCGGAGATGTGATACTTGGCGCACAGTTCGTCCGCCTCAGCCAGGGTGTGGCCCGGGGAGAGCCAGAAGGGGTTGGTGATGACGCCGTTCTCTGACCGCTTCACCATGTCCACCTGCTCGGCCTGGGCCTCAATGGACATATTCTTGTGAATGATGCCGATGCCGCCCTCCCGGGCCATGGCGATGGCCATGCGGTATTCCGTGACGGTATCCATGGCGGCGCTCATGATGGGGATGTTCAGGCGAATCTTATTGGTCAGCTGGGTGTGCAGGTCGATGTCAGAGGGGAGCACATCGCTCTCCGCCGGAATCAACAGCACGTCATCGAAGGTCAGGCCCTCTTTCACAAACTTCTCGGCTGCATTTGTGTTAATCATTTCAGCATCTCCTTCAATTTATTGATCGCGAAGCTATCGGTAAACGCCGGGGAAACCGACCCCGTCGAGGGATCGCAGGTTATCTTCCTTGTATCAGCAGCGTCTGCTTACAGCACAGGTCGCCCAAATCATCCATGGTGGCGGCGGGCAGGCGCAGGGTGTTGCCGCAGCTGCTGCAAACCACTTCGATGGCGGAATAGTGGAGTTTGAGTTGCCACTCCTTGCTGCCGCAGGTGCAGGATATGCCGCCCCGCTGGGCGATGTCCTTCAACTCGTCCAGCATCTCCGTCATCACCAGCTCGTTCAGGAAGGAGCCCTGGGCGTCCTGGGCCGCTTCCAGCTGGTCTGTGCGGGCCTCCAGGCGGGTCAGCGCGTCGTAGACGACGCCTTCCTCCCCCACATAGCAGCAGTCCAGCCCCGTTTTCTTGCAGGAAAACGCCATGCCCCGGCGGGTACGAAAGTCCTTGGCGGAGCAATAAACCGTATGGTTGCTGCCGCAGGCCACACAGGGGGCGTTCAGCTTGAACTGGTCGCCAGAATACTCGATGATGAGCCGGGAGCCGCCGCAGGGGCATGGAATCACGACAGGGGCAGAAGTCAGCGTAAACAAATCCTTGTCGACCACAACGCTGTTGTGGCATTTGGGGCAAATATAACCGATGGTACGGCTTTCCTCCAAGCCCATGAATGATGCACCTCCAAAAGATACGACCCTCAATGTGAGAAAGATATTTTATGTAGTATAGCAGATTGCGCCGGGAAAAACAAGGGCAGACGGCGACAAACAAAGCCGGAGAATTCTCGCCATCTTTGGCTTTTTTTGATAATAGCGGTCGGGAGCGGCGAGGATTTTTCCGTCCGCATACGGATAAATTTTCTGCCATTGCAAACAATAGACAGGAAAACACCAGAAGGGTCGTGAGGACAGATGGAAACCAAGAAGCAAGGCGCGCAGACTTTTGCCCTGGCCAGTCCCCCCAGCCTGGCAGGCTTTGCCAGCATAGCGGGGAAGAAGGAGGGAGAGGGCCCCCTGCGGGAGAGTTTTGACCTGATAGAGCAGGACACCACCTTTGGGGAATCCACCTGGGAGAAGGCGGAAAGCGCCATGCAGCAGCTGGCGCTGGAGAAGGCGCTGGAGAAGGCGAAGCAGCCTATGGCTGCCATGGACCTCCTCTTTGCGGGGGATTTGCTGAACCAGTGCATCGCGGCGGGCTACTCCGCCCGAAAGGCGGCACGGCCCTTCTTCGGTCTGTACGGAGCCTGCTCCACCATGGGGGAGGCGCTGGCGCTGGCCGCCATGGCGCTGGATGGCGGCTTCGGGGAGTGGGCGGCGGCGGTGGTCTCCTCCCACTTTTGCACCGCTGAAAGGCAGTACCGCACCCCACTGGAGTACGGCGGCCAGCGCACCCCCACCGCCCAGTGGACGGCAACCGCTGCCGGTGCGGCGGTGCTGGCCAGAGCAGGGGAGGGGCCCTATCTCACCCATGTGACGGTGGGGAAAATCAACGACATGGGCATCAAGGACGCCAACAATATGGGAGCGGCCATGGCGCCAGCAGCCTGCAACACGCTGTTGACGCACTTCGCCGACACGGGCCGCACCCCGGAGGATTACGACCTGATTTTGACCGGCGACCTGGGGATGCTGGGGCGGCAGCTCTGCAAAGAGCTGCTGCAGCGGGAGGGCATCGACCTGTCTGACCGCTATAACGACTGCGGCTGCCTGCTCTATGACGTAGAAGCGCAGGATGTCCACTGCGGCGCGTCCGGCTGCGGCTGCTCCGCCAGCGTCCTGTGCGGCCTGGTGCTGAACGGCATGAGGGCGGGGAAGTGGAACCGGGTGCTGTTCTGCCCCACGGGAGCGCTGCACTCCCCGGTGTCCCTGGCCCAGGGGGAGAGCATCCCCGGCATCTGCCATGCCATCGCCCTTTCCAACACAATCCAGTGAGGTGAACCGTATGGAAGTGTTTCTATCCTTTTGCAAGGCGTTCGTCTGCGGCGGCGTCATCTGCCTGATTGGGCAGTTCCTGATTGACAAGACCAGCCTGACCCCGGCCAACATCCTGACCTGTTATGTGGTGGCGGGGGTGATTCTGGGGGCACTGGGCCTGTACGAGCCGCTGGTAAACTGGGCGGGAGCCGGGGCCACAGTGCCTCTCAGCGGCTTTGGCTACAACCTGGCGAAGGGGGTCAAGACGGCGGTGGAGCAGAAGGGCCTGCTGGGAGCCTTCACCGGCGGCGTCACAGCTGCGGCGGGGGGCATTTCGGCGGCTGTCTTCTTCGGCTGGCTGGCGGCGGTGATGTTCAAGCCCGGCGACAAGAGCTGAATCCCTCTGCATTTGACAACTGCACCGCGAACCGTTATACTTTCCGTGAGAAGGGAAGTGGAGCTATGCGGCATCTGGACTATCAAATCCCCCCGGACTGCGAAGGGAAAGAGGTTGGGTGGATTTTGCGCCGCATCCTGCGCCTGTCCAAGACCAAGGTGAAACGGGCAAAGTTCGCCTCCGGCGGATTGCTGTTGGACGGCCAGGCTGTCCGCTCCAACCAAACGGTCAGGGCGGGGCAGCTGCTGCAAGTGTCCATCCCGGAGCAGGAGGACAGCACCATCGTCCCCACCCCCGGCCCAGTGGACATCCGCTATGAGGACGACTGGCTGCTGGTGGTGGAAAAGCCCGCCGGGCTCAGTGTCCACCCCGGCCCCGGGCATTACACCGACACCCTGGGCAACTACCTGACCTGGCATTATCAGCAGCAGGGCAAGCCCTTTGTGCTGCGGCTGGTGAACCGGCTGGACAAGGGCACCTCCGGGCTGTTGGTGGCGGTGAAAAGCGCTGTCGTCCAGGAAGCGCTGATGGGGCAGCTACACACAGACCAGTTTCGCCGCCAATACCTGGCCATCTGCCAGGGGGAGCCACCGGAACGGGAGGGCGTCATTGACCTGCCCATTGGCAAGCGCCCTGGCGCGCTGAATGAGTACCAGGTGCGCCCGGACGGCCTGGAGGCCAGAACGGACTACCGGGTGCTGGAAGAGCGAAACGGCCGATGCCTGCTGTCCCTGACCCTCCACACTGGCCGCACCCATCAGATTCGGGTGCATCTTTCCGCCCTGGGCTGTCCGCTGGCGGGGGATGCCCTCTACGGAACAGGCGGCGCGCCGGGCCACCCCGCCCTCCATTCCTGTAAAGTGGAACTACTACACCCGATAACCGGCAACATGATTTCCGTGGAAAGCCCCCTGCCGGAGGACTTGAACGCATTTTGGACGGCAGCGGCGGAATTGCATCATTAGAAGAACAGCTATCTGCGCAGAAATCAACCTTCTGCACGGATAGCTGATTCTATTCGATACGCTGTAAAGCGGTTTGGCATTACACAATTTTGAACTGGTTCACATCCACCACACCCAGCGTAGTCAGCTTCAACGTGGGAATCACCGGCAGGCTGGCAAAGGACAGCGTCATGAAGGGGTCGATGCCGGGGTTCACGCCGTTTGCCCAGGCGGTAGCAGAGATATGGTCTACTCTGGCGGCGGCTTCCTCAGCGGGGAGGTCGCTCATCAGTCCGGCCACCGGCAGGGGCAGCTCGTCCAGCACCTTGCCCTGGTTCACGATGCACATACCGCCGTGCATCTCCCGGATGTGGTTCACCGCGAAGGCAATCTCCTCATCGCTGGTGCCCACCGCGATGACGTTGTGGCTGTCGTGGGCCACCGTGGTGGCGCAGGCTCCGGAGCGCAGGCCGTAGCCATTCACCAGGCAGACGCCGATGTGGCCGGTGTGATGGTGCCGCTCCACCACACAGAGCTTCAAAACATCCTGCGCCAGGTCGTAGTCCGTGCCCTCTCCGCAGTCGTCAGTGATGAGGGAGCCGGGGTTCAGGCCGATGATTTTTTCCGGAACACGGCGGAGGCGGAAATCCTTCGCCGTGACCGGGTCCAGGTGTACCGTATCCTGTAGCGCCTGGGGCACCGGAATCGCTGGCAGGGAAAGCTGCTGACCGGCTGCATAGACCGGCTTGCCGCCCTTGTAGACGGCGCAGATGTCCACCGCCATCGGGTCGTTCAGTACCACCAGGTCGGCCAGGTAGCCAGGGGCGATGGCCCCCCGATAGGGGAGGTTGTGGCAGAGGGCACCGTTGAGGGATGCCATCCGGTAGGCGTTGGCCGGGGAGGCCCCCAGGGCAATGGCCTTGCGGATGATGTTGTCGATTTGGCCCACCCGCACCAGGTCGCCGGGATGCTCATCGTCGGTGCAGAGGGCGCAGCGGTTGGCATAGGGCTCTTCAAACAGGGGGAGCAGTGCCTCCAGGTTTTTGGCGGCTGTGCCCTCTCGCACCAGCACCCACTGGCCCAGCCGCAGCTTCTCCAAGGCTTCGGCCAGGGTGCTGCTTTCATGGTCGTTGGAAACCCGGGCGGTCAGGTAGGCGTTCAGCGCCTTGCCGGTCAGGCCGGGGGCGTGGCCGTCCACAATGCCCCCCTGGGCCAGCGCAGCGTTTACCTTGGCGGCGATTTCCGGGTCGCCCCCAACCGTGCCGGGGAAGCCCATCAGTTCTGCCAGCCCCAGCACCCGGGGCAGTTTCAGCGCCTGGGCTACATCTTCGTGGTCAAAAACGCAGCCGGACTCGTCAAAGGGGCTGGCGGGGACGCAGGAGGGCACCATGAGAAAGACATCCAGCGGCAGCGCCTTCGTGGCCTCCCACATATAGTCAAACCCGGCTCTGCCGCAGACGTTGGTGATTTCATGGGGGTCGGTGACAATGGCGGTGGTGCCATGGGGCAGGGCGGCCTCCGCAAAGCGGGCGGGCATGACCATGGTGCTTTCCATGTGCATATGGCTGTCAATGAATCCAGGCACAATCGTTTTCCCGGTGCAGTCCACCTCCTGCACCCCCTGGTAGGAGCCGATGCCCAGCACCACGCCGTCGCCAATCGCAATGTCGCCCTCTAAAAATTCACCGGTGAACACGTTCAGGTAGGCAGCGCCTTTCAGCACCAGTTGGGCAGGCTGGTCGCCCCGCGCCATGGCCATTAACTGCTCGTTCAAATAAGGCATAGATAGCTCTCCTTTTTGCCGAAATTAACTGCCTCTATTGTACCCCATCTTTCCCGGAAAGGCAACGGAGATTTTGCACCACAAAACGCCGCATGTCCCAAATCGGGACGAAAAAGCCACCCCTGGCTATCATAGCCAGGGGTGGCTGTGTGTCATAAAGCGGGGCGGTTACGCCTCAGGGCCTTCGTCAAGGGACATGGAAGCTTCGTCCTCTTCAAACAACGAATCGTCCTCCGGGGCGTCCTCCGAATCGCCGCCCTCCAGGGCTGCGCGCTCCAGCGCATCCTCATCAGACGCTGACTGCTCCTCGGCTACCTCACGAGCGCCTTCCTCCAGAATCAGCGCATCGCTGTCATCAGCGGAGGCGGATTCGTCCTCTTTGGTGAGGACATCACCGTCGTCGGTGATTTTGTCGCTCTTGCGGAACTGCTCCAGACCGGTACCGGCGGGAATCAGCTTGCCGATGGTGACGTTCTCCTTCAGGCCCTGGAGGTGGTCCACCTTGCCGTAAATGGCGGCCTCGGTCAGCACCTTGGTGGTCTCCTGGAAGGAGGCGGCGGACAGGAAGGAGTCGGTGGCCAGGGCCGCCTTGGTGATACCCAGCAGCAGCTGCGTGCAGGTGGGCAGCACCAGTTCGCTGCCGTCCTCATGGGTCTCACCGGCGTCGATTCTGGCCTGAACGGCGTCCCGTGCGTCCTCAAAGGCATTGACGCTGATGTTGGAGCCGGAGAGCAGGGTGGAATCCCCAGCCTCCTCCACGCGGACGCGGCGCATCATCTGGCGGCAGATGACCTCGATGTGCTTATCGTTGATGTCCACGCCCTGGCTGCGGTAAGGCTTCAGGACTTCCTTGACCAGGTACTCGTGGAGCTTGTGGACGCCCTGGATACGCAGCACGTCCTGGGGATACAGCGCGCCGGGAATCAGCTGGAAGCCCTTCTCCACATAGTCGCCATTCTTCACCAGGAGCTGGGCCTGGGGCAGCATATAGGTGCGGGTGTCGCCATCGTCAGCGGTGATGGTGACGCTGGTCAGGGTGCCCTTGTGGGTCTCGCCAATGGTGCAGCGGCCGGAGATTTCCGCCAGCTGGGCCATCTTCTTGGGTCGGCGGGCCTCAAACAGCTCCTCCACACGGGGAAGACCTTGGGTGATGTCGCCGCCGGCGACACCGCCGGTGTGGAAGGTACGCATGGTCAGCTGGGTGCCCGGTTCGCCGATGGACTGGGCGGCAATGATGCCGACAGCCTCACCGATGCCCACCCGCTCCTGCATGGCCAGGTTCAGGCCGTAGCACTTGGAGCAGACGCCCTGCCGTGCGTGGCAGGTCAGCACAGAGCGCACCTTAGCCTGCTTGATGCCGTGGGCCTCCAGGAACTCCGCGTCTTCGGTGAAGATGATGGTGTCCGTGTCGAAGGTGCGGCCGGTCTTGGGATTGTGGAGCAGCTCGCCGGTTTCGGGGTCATACAGCGGCTCGCTGAGGTAGCGGCCGTTGATACGCTCGCCAAAGGTTTCGATGACCTGGCCGTTTTCGGCAATCTCGTAGACCATGATGCCGTCGTCAGTGCCGCAGTCCTCTTCCCGGACAATGACCTCCTGAGAGACGTCCACCAGACGGCGGGTCAGATAACCGGAGTCGGCGGTACGCAGGGCGGTGTCGGACATACCCTTTCGGGCGCCTCTGGAGGAGGTGAAGTATTCCAGCACCGTCAGACCCTCACGGAAGTTGGACTTGACGGGGATTTCGATGGTGTGACCGGAGGCGTTGGCCATCAGGCCGCGCATACCGGCCAGCTGACGGATCTGCGCCTGAGAACCACGGGCGCCGGAGTCCGCCATCATAAAGATGGGGTTGTAAGCGTCCATGCTGACGGTCAGGTCCTTGGAGACATCGTTGGTGGTCTTTTCCCACTCGCGGATGACCAGACGGTACCGTTCATCGTTGGTCAGGAGGCCCCGGCGGTACTGGTTCTCAATTTTGACCACCTGCTTCTCGGTGGCGGCCACCTTCTCGTACTTGGACTCCGGGATGGTCATGTCGTAGATGGAAACGGTCAGGGAGCCAACGGTGGAGTAGTGATAGCCCTGAGCCTTGATGCCGTCCAGCACCTCGGCGGAGCGGGCGAAGCCGTGCTTAGAGATGCACCTGCTGACGATTTGCCCCAGCAGCTTCTTGCCGCAAATCTCGTTGATTTCGGGGTCCAGGCAGTGGGCAGGGTCGTCACGGTCCACAAAGCCCAGGTCCTGGGGAATTTGGTCGTTGAAAATCAGTCGGCCCACGGTGGTCTTGACCAGGGCGCTGTAGGGTTCGCCGTGGAAGGTGCCGGTGCGGCGCACCAAAATCGGCTCCTGTAGGGTCAGGTCGTCCTGATTGATGGGGGCGTCCAGGTCAATAGTACGCTTCAGTTCCTTGGAGCGGCGCAGCATGGACTCATCATAGGCCAGCCGGGCCTCGGTGTCAGAGGCGAAGGTCTTGTAAATCTCCCGGGGCAGGGTACCGGCCTGAGCGGCCTCCGCAGCCAGGTAACCAGTGGTTTTGATCCAGGGCTGATAGCGGCTCTCGTCCGGGTCGCGCACCCAGATAACGGTGTCGCCCTCAATGCTGCCCTCGTCCATGGCCATCTTGGCCTCTGCGGCGGTTTCATAGCACAGCGCCTGGTCCACCGGGCGGTCCTTGGAGAAGGTCAGGTAGTAGGAGCCCAGCACCATGTCCTGGGTGGGCACGGTGACGGGGCCACCGTCCTGGGGCCGCAGCAGATTGTTGGCGGACAGCATCAGGATACGGGCCTCGGCCTGGGCCTCGGCGGACAGGGGGACGTGGACGGCCATCTGGTCGCCGTCGAAGTCGGCGTTGAAGGGGGTGCAGACCAGGGGATGCAGCTTCATGGCCCGGCCTTCCACCAGCACCGGCTCAAAGGCCTGGATGGACAGGCGGTGCAGGGTGGGGGCGCGGTTCAGCATCACGGGATGGTCTTTGATAACGTACTCCAGCGCATCCCAGACCTCGGGCTTGCCCTTATCTACCATTTTCTTGGCGGCCTTGATGTTGTTCACTACGCCGTCCTGCACCAGCTTCTTCATAATGAAGGGGCGGAACAGCTCCACGGCCATCTCCTTGGGCAGGCCCATCTGGTAGATTTTCAGTTCAGGGCCGACCACGATAACGCTTCGGCCGGAATAGTCCACACGCTTGCCCAGCAGGTTCTGACGGAACCGGCCCTGCTTGCCCTTGAGCATATCGGACAGGGATTTCAGCGCCCGGTTGTTGGCCCCTGTGACGGCGCGGCCACGGCGGCCGTTATCGATGAGGGCGTCCACGGCCTCCTGGAGCATCCGCTTCTCGTTGCGGATGATGATGTCAGGGGCTTTCAGTTGAATCAGCCGTTTCAGGCGGTTGTTCCGGTTGATGACCCGGCGGTACAGGTCGTTCAGGTCGGAGGTGGCGAACCGGCCGCCGTCCAGCTGCACCATGGGGCGCAGGTCGGGGGGCAGCACAGGCAGGGCGGTAATGACCATCCACTCAGGCCGCTGGTTGGATTGCAGGAAGGCGTCCACCACCTCCAGCCGCTTGACCAGCTTTGCTTTCTTCTGGCCGGAGGCGGAGGCCAACTCAGCGCGGAGGCTCTTGTCCATCTCCTCCAGGTCGATGTCTGCCAGCAGCTTTTGGATGGCCTCAGCGCCCATACCGGCGTCAAAGTCGTCCTCATAATACTCCCGGTTCTCCCGGTATTCCTTTTCGCTCAGCACCTGGCCGCGGGACAGGGGAGTGTCTCCGGGGTCGGTAACGATATAGGAGCCGAAGTAGAGCACCTGCTCCAGGACGCGGGGGGAAAGGTCCAGAATCAAACCCATCCGGGAGGGAATACCCTTAAAATACCAGATGTGAGACACGGGGGCGGCCAGGTCGATATGGCCCATGCGCTCCCGGCGCACCTTGGCGCGGGTCACCTCCACGCCGCAGCGGTCGCAGACCTTGCCCTTATAGCGAATCTTCTTATATTTGCCACAATGGCACTCCCAGTCCTTCTGCGGGCCAAAAATCCGCTCGCAAAACAGACCGTCACGCTCCGGCTTCAGAGTACGATAGTTGATCGTCTCCGGTTTCTTCACCTCGCCATACGACCAGGCGTGAATCTGTTCGGGGGAGGCAATAGAGATTTTGATTGCGTCAAAATCGGGATAACTCATAATGCTTTTGACCTCCTCTATGATTATTCGTCGTAATCCGGTTCGCTGCTGTCAGAGTCAATGGACAGCTCGCCCTCTTCCTCAAAGGCGACGTCGGAGATCACGCTGCCGTCCTCATCCATGGTGCCGGTGGTGAAGCCGTGATGCTCGTACTCTCTGTCGCTGTCGGAGTAGTCATAATCGTCCTCCTCCAGGCGGCGGATGCTCTGATAATCCGGCTCGTCATCGTCGTCCTTCAGTTCCACTTCGTTGCCGTCCTTATCCAGGATGTGGATATCCAGACACAGCGCCTGCAGCTCCTTGACCAGCACCTTAAACGCCTCAGGCACGCCGGGCTTGGGCACGTTGTGGCCCTTGACGATGGCCTCGTAGGTACGGACACGGCCGGTCACGTCGTCGCTCTTGACAGTCAGGATTTCCTGGAGGCAGTAGGCCGCGCCGTAGGCTTCCAGGGCCCAGACCTCCATCTCGCCAAACCGCTGGCCGCCGAACTGGGCCTTGCCGCCCAGAGGCTGCTGGGTTACCAGGCTGTAGGGGCCGGTGGAGCGGGCGTGAATCTTATCGTCCACCAGATGGTGCAGCTTCAGGAAGTAGACATAGCCCACCGTGACGGGGTTGTCAAACCGCTGGCCGGTACGGCCATCGTAGAGCCAGCTCTTGCCGTTTTCGTTCAGACCGGCCTGCTTCAGCAAATCCTGAATATCCTTCTCGTTGGCGCCGTTGAAGATGGGGGTGGCCACCTTCCACCCCAGGGTCTTGGCGGCGTAGCCCAGATGAACCTCCAGCACCTGGCCGATGTTCATACGGGAGGGCACGCCCAGGGGGTTCAGCACGATGTCCAGCGGGGTGCCGTCAGGCAGGAAGGGCATATCCTCCACCGGCATGATGCGGGAAACGACGCCTTTGTTGCCGTGACGGCCCGCCATCTTATCGCCCACGGAAATCTTCCGCTTCTGGGCGATGTAGACCCGCACGCACTGGTTGACGCCAGGGCCAAGCTCGTCGTCGTTCTCACGGCTGAACACCTTGACATCGATGACGATGCCGTACATACCGTGGGGTACCTTCAAAGAGGTGTCGCGGACTTCCCGCGCCTTCTCGCCAAAGATGGCGCGAAGCAGCCGCTCCTCGGCGGTCAGGTCGGTCTCGCCCTTGGGGGTGACTTTGCCCACCAGAATGTCGCCGGGGTTGACCTCTGCGCCGGGGCGGATGATGCCCCGCTCGTCCAAGTCTTTCAGGGCGTCCTCGCCCACGTTGGGGATGTCCCGGGTGATTTCCTCCGGGCCCAGCTTAGTGTCTCTGGCCTCCAGGTCGTATTCCTCGATGTGGATAGAGGTAAAGACATCCTCCTTCACCATCCGCTCGCTGAGCAGGACGGCGTCCTCGTAGTTGTAACCTTCCCAGGTCATGAAGCCCATGAGGATGTTGCGGCCCAGGGCGATTTCACCGTTGCAGGTGGAGGGGCCGTCGGCCAGCGTCTCACGGTACTTCACCCGCTGGCCCACGTCCACGATGGGGCGCTGGTTGATACAGGTGGTGTGGTTGGAGCGGAGGAATTTGGTCAGCTTATAGGTTTTCACATCGCCCCGGTCATAGCGGACGGTGATATAGTTGGCGTCCACACGCTCCACAACGCCGTCGCCCTCGGCCAGCACGCAGACCGCCGCATCCTGGCAGTTCTTGTACTCCTGACCGGTGGCCACGATGGGGGCCTCGGTGACCAGCAGCGGCACAGCCTGACGCTGCATGTTTGCGCCCATCAGGGCACGGTTGGCGTCGTCGTTCTCCAGGAAGGGGATCATGGCGGTAGCCACGGACACCATCATCTGGGGGGAGATGTCCATATAGTCTACCCGGCTGCGGTCTACGTCGATGATTTCGTCCAGGTGGCGGCAGGTAATACGCTTGTTGACCAGGCAGTTGTTCTCATCCAGCGGCTCGGTGGCCTGGCAGATGACGAACTCGTCCTCCACGTCGGCAGTCATATACTCGTACTCGTCGGTGACCCGGCCGGTGGCCTTGTCGATTTTACGATAGGGGGCCTCGATGAAGCCGTACTTATTCACCCGGGCGTAGGAGGCCAGGTAGGAAATCAGGCCGATGTTGGGGCCTTCGGGCGTCTCAATGGGGCAGAGGCGGCCATAGTGGGAGTAGTGAATATCCCGGACATCGAAGGAGGCGCGCTCACGGCTCAGACCGCCGGGGCCCAGAGCGGAGATACGGCGCTTGTGGGTCAGCTCGGCCAGGGGGTTGGTCTGATCCATGAACTGGCTCAGAGGGGAGGAGCCGAAGAACTCCTTGATGGCGGCAGTGACCGGGCGGATGTTGATGAGGGACTGGGGGGTGACGATGTCCAGGTCCTGAATGGTCATGCGCTCCCGGATGACCCGCTCCATCCGGCTGAAGCCGATGCGGAACTGGTTTTGCAGCAGTTCGCCCACGCAGCGCAGGCGGCGGTTGCCCAGATGGTCAATGTCGTCCTTATGGCCCACGCCGTGGGCCAAGCCGTTCAGGTAGTTGACGGAGGCCAGCATATCGTCAACAATGATGTGCTTGGGTACCAGGTCGTCCACATGGGCCTTCACCTGGGCTTTCAGCTCATCGCCGGAGTACTGCTCCAGCAGCTCCTTCAGGACGGTGAACCGGACAGGGACGGAGATGCCCACCTCCTCCGGGTCAAAGTCCACATAGGGGGTCATATCCACCATATTGTTGGAAAAGACCTTGATTTGCTGGCCGTCCACCTCGATGACGGCCTCGTTGACGCCCCGCTTCGCCAGTTCCGTGGCCCGCTCCCGGGTCAGCACCTCGCCGGGCATGACGATGACCTCGCCGGTCCAGGGGTCA
Source organism: Clostridiales bacterium (assembly GCA_020860385.1). GTDB lineage: Bacteria > Bacillota > Clostridia > Oscillospirales > Oscillospiraceae > Onthomonas. The sequence continues at coordinate 15,673 of JAJBUK010000036.1, read as the reverse complement.
ATGATGGGCTGGGCAACAGTCTGGCCGTTCAGGCGGCGGGAGATGTCCAGCTTCTTGTTGAACTTATAGCGGCCAACGGAGGACAGGTCATAGCGCCGGGGGTCGAAGAACATATTCTGAATCAGCGTCTCGCAGGAGTCTACCGTGGGAGGCTCGCCGGGGCGGAGCTTGCGGTAAATCTCCAGCATGGCCTCTTCATAGGTCTTGCAGGTGTCCTTCTCCAGGGTGGCGACGATGCGCTCGTCCTCGCCAAAGACCTCCAAAATCTCCTCATTCGTCTTGAGGCCGATGGCCCGCAGCAGGCAGGTGATGGGGAGCTTGCGGTTTTTGTCGATACGGACGTAAAACATATTGCTGTAGTCCGTCTCATACTCCAGCCACGCGCCGCGGTAGGGGATAACCGTGGTGGTGTAGGAGATGTTCCCGGCCTTATCGGTCTCGATGCCGTAATAGATGCCGGGGGAGCGGACAATTTGGGAGACGATGACCCGCTCCGCCCCGTTGATGACGAAGGTAGCGCCGTCCGTCATAATGGGGAAGTCCCCCATAAAGATCTCCTGCTCTTTAATTTCCTCCGTTTCCCGGTTGCGCAGGCGCACCCGCACCTTGATAGGGGCGGCGTAGGTTGCGTCCCGGGCCTTGCACTCTTCTACGTTGTACTTAGGCGGCTCGTCCATTGAGTAGTCAATGAAGGAAAGCTCCAGATTCCCCTGATAGTCCGTGATGCAGCCGACATCACGAAAGACCTCCCGCAGACCCACATCAAAAAACCACTGATAGCTCTGCTTCTGGATGTCCAGCAGGGCAGGCATATCAATGATGGTCTGTTTCCGCGCAAAGCTTTTTCGCAGGGTGTTGCCGAAGTAGACGTCTTTGACCATAGATGCTTCACACTCCGTTTTTCATTTCGCTTGCCACTTTTCTGGCAAAGGTGACAAATGGACTTGGCAAAATTCACAAAACCGACCCGCCCGGAACTGCTTGACACGCCCGGATAAGTGGGATGGAATTTTGCGTTTTCCCCAATCTCCTCTTGCGCTTTCGGGAAGAACGTGGTATCCTAATAGCAGGAAGGTTGAGGAACGCATGGCGGCACAATATCCATATTAACAATTTATTTTACCGCAGTTTCCAATCGCTGTCAATAGTTTTTTCAGGAAAGCGCAGAATTTTTCTGTGCTTTCTTTTCTTTTGTACTTACCAGGTGGTGAGGACGCCGGTCATTCGCCCCTTTTTGTGAAGGGGAAACCGGGTCAAAAGAACGACTCGATTCGCAATCTTAAGACAAATTTAAACCACTCCGCCCGATTTTGGCGTAAAATGAACGTATCAGAACGGGGGTGGTTTGGAAGATATGACAAAAAATCAAAAGCATAACAGGAGGGCATGGCGGAATGTCGTGCTGCTCCTGCTGGCGGCGCTGGTGCTCCTGGTTGCGGCAGCCTTGTACTATAAGCCGAGCTGGCGCTACCGCCTGCTTGCAGGAATTGCCGTTTACGCGGAGCCCGGTGTGCAGTTGACCGAGGCGGACGGCCTTGCCTTGGAGGGCTGGACCATGGAGGATTTACAGGCGGACGAGCGGGTCAGCTTCGACCAGTCCCTGCTGCTGGTGAACAGTCAGTATCCAATCGCGGAGGACTTCGCCGCCGACATCGTCTGCTATGGGGATACGGACGTACAGATGAACTGCTGCGTGACCGAAGCCTACCGTCAGCTGGCGGCGGAGGTGTTGGAACGGTTTGACGAGCACCTCTATATCCGCTCCGCCTACCGTACGGCGGAGGAGCAGGCGGAAACCATTGAGGAGGACGGCGATGTGGCCGCGCCGCTGAACACCAGTGAGCATCAGGTGGGGCTGGCGCTGGACGTCTATGTGCCCTACCTTGCGGGGATGGGATTCCTGGACAGCGAAGCGGGGCAATATGTCAATGAAAACTGCTGGCAGTATGGCTTCATCATCCGCTATCCCTTCTACGGGGTGGAGGAGACAGGCATCAGCTATGAGCCGTGGCACCTGCGCTATGTGGGTGCGCCCCATGCGGAAATCATCTCCAGGAATCACCTGACCCTGGAGGGATACATCGCCTCGCTGGAGGCAGGCGTCTGGTACCAGTATGGCAGCTATCTGATTTCCCGCCAGGAAGGGGAGACGCTGCTGCTGCCGGAGGAGTTCGTCTCAGCCGTCGTTTCTGAGGACAATCTGGGCGGATACATTGTCACCGTTTTGCAGCCGGGACCGGCGGCGCGGACGCAGGATTCCCTTTGAAATTCGACGAATTTTTCGGCAAAATTTGAATAGAATGCTAAAAATTGGGGAAATCCAAGTCAAAACTTTGCTGTTTTGCCATTGACAAGAAAACGCAAAAGTATATATAATACAACTAATGAACCTGAGATGGTTTGTTGAACTGAGGAAATTTGTTTTCCGATCATCTGCGAGCGCAAAGCGCCGCAGCCAAATTGAACGCAAAACTGCGTGAACCGGCGCTCCGGTCAGGCCGTATGCCAAACCGCAAGCCCGGCGCAGCTACATGAACGCATTGATTAGGAAGGATTGTGTGATTTAAAATGGCTAAGATTACCAATGATGAGATTGTGAAGGCCGCCTCCGACGCTGTCGAGGCCGTCGCCGGGGCTGTGGAGCCCACTGTCAAGAAGGCCCGCAAGGCCGCCAAGAAGGGCATGGACGCCGTGGAGCCCACCGTCAAGAAGGCCCGCAAGGCCGCCGGTGAAGCCGCCAAGAAGGCTTCCGCCCCTCTGAAGCCGGAAATTTATCTCCAGTATGATTTTAAGGAAGCCAACGTCAACGACCTGGTGGTGGCCGCCAAGGCTGCCTTCCATGCCGAGCAGGGCCGCGTAGCCGTGAAGAGCTGCAAGATTTATCTCAAGCCCCAGGAGAACGCCGCCTACTACGTCATCAATGAGGACTATGTAGGCAAGCTGGATCTGTAAGCCAGGCCGAATAATCAGCGGAACCCCTATTTGTCACAACGATGAAACGTCCGGGCAGAATTTGTCTGGACGTTTTTTTAACGACTGATGGGGCTTCCCTGTTTGTCAAGTAGAGAGACCAAACTGTGCGCCGGTTGGCGCGGAGGAGAGGGACGATTGTGAAACGGTTACTTGTCTACCTGAAGGATTATAAAAAGGAAAGCATACTGGCCCCGCTGTTCAAGCTGCTGGAAGCCTGCTTTGACCTGCTGGTGCCGCTGGTGATGACGGCTATCATCGATGTGGGTATCGCCCAGGCGGACAGGCCCTATATCTACCGGATGTGCCTGGTGCTGGTGCTGCTGGCTGTGGTGGGCATGGCCAGCGCTGTCACCGCCCAATATTTTGCGGCCAAAGCCGCCGTGGGCTTCGGCGCGAAGGTGCGCCATGCCCTGTTTCGCCACATCCAGCATCTGAGCTTTGGCGAGGTGGACCGCATCGGCACCAGCACCTTAATTACCCGCCTGACCAGCGACTGTAACACGGTGCAGAGCGGCGTCAACATGGCCCTGCGGCTGCTGCTCCGTTCCCCCATTGTGGTCTTTGGGGCGCTCATTATGGCGTTCACCATTGACTGGCAGTGCGCCCTCATCGTGGCGGCGGTGATTCCCCTGATTGCGGGGGCGGTCTTTGGCATCACCGGCATCACCATCCCCGGCTATAAGCGGGTGCAGGGCAAGCTGGACAGGGTGCTGGGAATCACCCATGAGAACCTGACCGGCGTCCGGGTGCTGCGGGCCTTCCGCCGGGAGGACGCCGAGGTGGAGCGGTTCGACGCCGGGAACGAGGCCCTGACCCAGGAGAACCTTCGGGTGGGCCGCGTGGCCGTGCTGCTGAACCCGCTGACCTATCTCATCATCAACCTTGGGGTGCTGGTCATCATCTATGTGGGCGGCTTCCGGGTGGAGGCCGGTACCATGACCCAGGGGCAAATCGTGGCCCTGGTGAACTACATGGCGCAGATTCTGGTGGAGCTGGTGAAGCTGGCAAACCTCATCAATCAGCTGTCCAAGATGCTGTCCTCCGCTGACCGAATCGCTGCGGTGTTGGCGGTGGAGCCTGGCATGGGTGCGCCGGAGAACGCGCCGGAGGCGCAGAGCGCCGCTCCCGCCGTCTCCTTCCAGAACGTCAGCCTGACCTATCAGGGGGCGGGGGCGGAGAGCCTCACCGAACTGACCTTTACCGCCATGCCGGGGGAGACCATCGGCATCGTGGGCGGCACCGGCAGCGGAAAGTCCAGCCTGGTGGAGCTGATTCCCCGGTTCTACGACGCCACCGTCGGCTCCGTCCAGGTGGATGGAATAGATGTAAAAGACTATCCCCTATCAGAACTGCGGAAGAAAATCGGCATCGTTCCCCAGAAGGCAGTGCTGTTCACTGGCACCATCCGCTCCAATTTGAAGTGGGGCAATGAGGACGCCACGGACGAGGAGTTGTGGGAGGCCCTGCGCCTGGCTCAGGCGGAGGACGTGGTGAAGGGCAAGGGCGGCTTGGATGCCGCAGTGGCCCAGAACGGCCGGAACTTCTCTGGCGGACAGCGGCAGCGGCTGACTATCGCACGGGCGCTGGTAGGCAGCCCGGAAATCCTGATTTTGGACGACAGCGCCTCCGCCTTGGACTATGCCACTGACGCCGCGCTCCGCAAGGCGCTGCGCTCCATCCAGAACACCACCGTGTTTATTGTCTCCCAGCGGGCGTCCAGCCTGGCCCACGCCGACCAAATCATCGTCCTGGAGGACGGCAAGGCGGTGGGTATCGGCACTTCCAGGGAGCTGCTGGAAAGCTGCCCGGTGTACCAGGAAATTTACTATACCCAATTCCAGAAGCCGGCAGGGAAGGAGGCGCAGTGACCATGGCAAACAAGCAAAAGCAGTCCAACCCCCAATATAACCAAATGGCGGTGCTGAAGCGGGTGCTGCGGGAGTTGAAGCCCCGTATGCCGCTGCTCATCCTGTCCCTGGCGTTGGCGGTACTGACGGTGGCGCTGACGCTGTACCTCCCCATCCTGACGGGGCAGGCGGTGGATTTGATTGTTGGCCCCGGCGAGGTGGACTTCGGGGGCGTGCTGACGCTGGTGCAGCGGGGGCTTGTGGTAGTAGCTGCCACCGGCGTGCTGCAATACCTGATGAACCTGTGCAACAACCATCTGACCTACCGCATCGTCCAGAGCCTTCGGGCCCAGGCCATCCGCACCATTGAGAAGCTGCCCCTGTCTTACCTGGACGGACACACCTCCGGCGAACTGGTGAGTCGGGTCATCGCGGACGCCGACCAGTTCGGGGATGGCCTGCTGATGGGCTTCACCCAGCTGTTCAGCGGCGTTATCACCATCATCGGCACGCTGGGCTTCATGCTGTCCCAGAACGTGGGCATCACCCTGGTGGTGGTGTGCCTGACCCCTCTGTCCCTGGTGGTGGCGGGTTTCATCGCCAGCCGCACCTACTCCATGTTCCAGCTGCAAAGCCAGACCCGCGGGGAGCAGACCGCTCTCATTGACGAGATGATTGCCGGGCAGAAGGTGGTGCAGGCCTTCGGCTATGAGGACAGAGCGCTGGAGCAGTTTGATGAAATCAACGGGCGGCTGGAGAAGTATAGCCTCCGGGCCACCTTTTTCAGTTCCCTGACCAACCCCAGTACCCGGTTTGTGAACAACCTGGTCTATGCCGGGGTGGGCGTGTTTGGGGCGCTGGCGGTGGTCAGCGGCAGCATGACGGTGGGCACCCTTTCCGCCTTCCTGAGTTACGCCAACCAATACACCAAGCCCTTTAACGAGATTTCCGGGGTCATCACCGAGCTGCAAAACGCCCTGGCCTGTGCGGGGCGGCTCTTTGAATTGATTGAGGAGGAACCAGAGGCGCCGGACGCCCCCAACGCCGTGGAGATGGGTCACGCCCAGGGTCAGGTGAACCTGGACCATGTGTTCTTCTCCTACACGCCGGAGAAGAAGCTCATCGAGGACTTTAATCTGGCTGTCAAGCCGGGGCAGCGGGTGGCTATCGTCGGCCCCACCGGCTGCGGCAAAACCACGGTCATCAACCTGCTGATGCGCTTCTACGATGTGGACAGCGGCGAGATTCGGGTGGACGGGGTCGACATCCAGGGCATGACCCGGAGCAGCCTGCGGAAGAATTACGGTATGATTTTGCAGGACACCTGGCTCCGCAGCGGCACCATTCGGGAGAATATCGCCATGGCCCGCCCCGACGCCACCGACGAGGAAATCGTCATGGCCGCCAAAACCGCCCACGCCGACAGCTTCATCCGCCGCCTGCCCCAGGGCTACGACACGGTGATTCCGGAGGACGGCGGCGGCCTGAGCCAGGGGCAAAAGCAGCTGCTGTGCATCACCCGGGTCATGCTGGCCATTCCGCCCATGCTGATTCTGGACGAGGCCACCTCCTCCATCGACACCCGCACCGAGCAGAAGATTCAGGCGGCCTTCGCCCGACTGATGGAGGGCCGCACCAGCTTCATCGTGGCCCACCGTCTGTCCACCATCCAGACCGCCGACGTGATTCTGGTGATGAAGGACGGCCACATCATTGAGCAGGGGAACCATGAGAGCCTATTGCGGCAGAACGGCTTCTATGCTCAGCTCTACAACAGCCAGTTCGTGATGAATGAATAAGGGCGGGGAATCATGGCAAAACTACCTCCGTGCAAGGAGGAATGACCATGATACTCTCGCAGGTGACCAGGGCGCTGCCTCTGGCCCGGAGCGTACCCCTGCCCGAAGGAGCCGCCCTGCTGGCGGCCCACCATCCCCAGGGCGGCGAACTGGTGGCGATGGACACCCTGGGTTGCCAGCCGGGGGACCGGGTGGTGCTTGGCGAGCGGCCCGCTGCCGCGGCCCTGTTCGGGACGAATTGCCCCTGGGACGCCGTAGTGGTGGCTGTGTTAAAATAGAGAGCGAAGATAAAAGGTTATGGGCCTGCGTCCGGGAAACCGGATGCAGGCTCTTTTTGCGGGGAAGGGAAAGGACATATCGGAAAGATTGACTTTTATGTAAAGGGATGGTAAGATTGCGGTAAGATGTTATTCAACAAAATATAAATTTCAGAGATGAACGGGGCAGGATGTGCCTTAGTGCGGCGAAAATGTTGTATCAATATAGCAGAGAAAAAGAGTGATTGTTTATGGGCGACACATTAAGAAAAAAACTGTCTCCTGGTGATATTTGTACGCAAAGTGGCGGGCTCACCCATAAGAATCAACTTTTTCTTGTAATTGATGTGAAGGAAAAGGCTGAAACTGCGTTGGTAGTACCAGTAACAACCGACTACAATCCTGGTAGCAGAATCATTCAAATCAATCACATAAAATATTGTGCAAGAGTTGCATTCCAAATGGAACTTCCGCTGATAACACTTGCTGTTGTTCCAGAACTACGGCTTGATAACTTGCAGGAGACGCTAACCAAGTTGCGACGGAATCTGCACCCGGAAGAGAAAAACAAGTTGACACAAACGACAAGTGCAAAAAAACAAGCAATCCCAGAGCGAGGAAAAACAAGCGCCTCAAACAAAACACTTCCTCCTGGAACTATTTGTATATTGAACAAGAAGTGTAAGGATAAGAGATTGCTTGCTATTAATGCGAGGTATTTCCTTATTCTGGAGTCTGATGGGAAAACTGTAAACGCTGTACCTCTATATTACAACACAAAATCAAAAAATCTTGCAATTAAGATTAATGGTGTCGCATTTTGTGTTTTGACTAACTCATCTGTCTCTATTCCACTTAATTCAATCTCTGTGATTGAAAAAATGAAATTAGATGAACCAGAAAAAATCATCGAAAAAGTAAAAAGAAAACAGTGTAACCCTCCAAAAAAGAGAGGAAGAACAGCCACCGTCCTATACTGGAACAGGATGAAATGATTCCTTTCCCATATTTGCCTATACAACCAGGGGATATTTGTAAGTCAAAAGCGGACAATTCTCAAAAGCCGGAAAGTTATTATCTTGTTATGCGCTGTCGTTCTGAAAGCGAAGCCTTGGTTGCGCCAATAAATAGAACCTACGCAAAAAAAGAGGCACAAGAAGAAATTATCATAAATAATGAGGCTTTTTGGATTGATGTATTAGCACGTCAAATCATTCCCATTTCCTTGTTAACTGCTGTTTCTTATAATCACATAGAAATTGTCAGACGTATTGCCAGGAAAAGAAGTTCTGTTGCGAAAACTTGTGTTAAAGCGGATAAAATGCAAAAGAGCAAAGTCGATGATCTTAATTCGTTCCTAACAATAAGCAATAAGAAGAAAAAGAACCCTAAAACGAACGGCACTCAAAAAACGGCTATCAAAAAAACAAAATCAACAGACCCTACTGCGAACAAAATATTATATATCTATAAGGGGCGGATTGTATGTCATCGCCAAGAGCATCCAATCATCCCAGCAGCGGCTACTTTTTTAGCGGAAATGGGAAAGAAGTGAAAATTGATGTTGAGTATTGTCAAAAATGTGGACGCTTAATGATGAACTATACCTCTTTCTGCTTATATAGAGAACGATTTGGAGTTTTAATCAGAAATTTAAGAATGATTAGTTCCGAGACATTCAATGGAGAACTCACCCTAGCACAAGAAAGCCCATTGCGATTATGCGGTTATACAGTATCACAGGCAGAAGGACTGACGGAATCTGAACGACATTATATTCTAGCCAAAATGATTCACGATAACATCATGCCAAAGACGGAGGTAATCCGTTACCTAGAGCATTTTATCAACATGAACGGCGCAAAAGAAGGCAACGAACTGGCACTCAGTAAGTGGGAAAATGACCTCAAATTTGTTCACAACTACCGAATCGACACCCAGCCGGAAGTCTACATCACCAAAGTTGAAAAATACTAGCGCTTACAAATTTCTCCCCTCCGATGCCTCTCATAAAACGCACCGGAGGGGAGCGTATGTTTCCAGCGAAAATCAAAGCGCCTAAATGCTGCGCCCGCCTTGCCATCTTCCGGCATCTCTGCTATACTACACGCTGGCAGGAGGCAGGAACCCGTCTCCTGCCGGAACTGCGACCATCATTCCTAAGGAGAGAATTTTATGATTACCTACACAGAAGAGAAGAACTTCACAGCCAAGCAGGTGCAGGCCCTGTTCCTGTCCGTGGGCTGGGTGTCCGGCCAGTATCCCACAAGGCTGCATAAGGCGCTGATGCACTCCTCCACCGTTATCACCGCCTGGGACGGAGATACGCTGGTGGGGCTGGCGCGGGTGCTGGACGACAGTGAGCTGGTGGCCTATATGCACTATGTGCTGGTGCATCCAGACTATCAGCACCAGGGCATTGCGGGGCATATGGTCGAGCTGGTCAGGGAAAAGTACAAACACTACCTTTACATCGAAATCATGCCGGAGGAGCGCAAAAACGCCGCCTTCTATCAGCGTTTCGGCTTTCAGGTGATGGAGGATGGCGTTGCCATGCAGATCTGCAACTTTGAGGACAAGCGCTAAGAGGTCGGGGAGTGCGCACAGAGCGGCTCCCCGATTTTTGCCGTCCGGGGTCGCCGGGGCTTCCCCGGGAGAACAGAATTTTTGTCCACAGAAGGCTGAATCTGTGGTATACTGTACCACAAGAGCAGCGCCTGCCACCGGAACGGCAACGCACTGGCATGGCCAGAGGGAGGATGCTCTTATTGGAAAACCACAGAAAAGGAGGCGCAGCGCCATGCGTATCGCGATTGCGGAGGACGATCCAAAATTTGCCCAGCAGGTGCAGACTTATCTCCAGCGTTTTGCGGAGGAGAACCAGTTTTCTCTGACTGTGCAGCTCTACTCAGATGGGGCGGAGCTGGTGGAGGACTATCGGCCCATTTGGGACATTTTGTTGTTGGATGTGGATATGCCGGGGATGGACGGCATTTCCGCCGCCCGATGTATCCGGGAGGTTGACGCCGATGTGGTGATTATTTTTGTCACCAACCTGGCCCAATACGCCATCTGCGGCTATGAGGTGAACGCGCTGGATTATGTCCTCAAGCCGGTGAACTATTACGACCTCTCCATGAAGCTGAAAAAGGCCCTGCGGTTCTGCCACAGGGATGAGACGAAGTACCTCCTGCTGAACCAGGGCGGCGATATTGTACGCATCCCGCTGCATCGGCTGTACTATGTGGAAGTCTACAATCACCAGCTGCGCTACCACACGGCGGAGGGCGACTTCCTCACCACCGGCTCCCGCTCGCTGACGGCGGTGGCAAAGGAACTGTCCGGGGAAGGCTTCGTCCGATGCCATAACGGCTACTTGGTGAATACGCGGTATGTGGACAAGCTGGAGGGCAACAACGTACAGGTGGCAGGGGACCTGCTGCCGGTGAGCCGGAAGCGCCGAAAGGATTTTTTACAGGCGCTGTTGGATGACGCCAAGGGAGGGAGCAACTTATGAGGGAATTTCTGCTCTATGCGCTGCGGCCGGACTTCGTCCAGGCCATGCCGCTGATGGCGCTGGCCTTTCTGCTGCCGCTGAAGCATCGAAGGCACTGGAAGTCACGACTGGCGGTTTGGATAACGCTTTGCTTCCTGTATGGAGGAATCGTTTTACAGCAGTATTATTACAGCTATGATACGCCGTGGCAGTTCTTCTGTGGCTACATCGCCCCGCTGCTTTTGGGGTACGGCGCCTTTGTGATCGCCTGCGACATCTCCTTCCGGGATGCGCTGTACGGCACCGCCTGCGCCTACGCCGCCCAGCATATCCACTTCTGCGTCACTGTCATCCTGTGGGGCGAGAACTATACGGTTCAGTATACGTCAGGAACTTACATCCTCGGATGTATCAAAGAATGGGCGGTGTTCCTGGCAGTCTGGGCGGCGTGCTACCTGCTGTTCGCCCGGAAGCTCCCGGTGCAGGGGAACTATGGTGCAGACTGGCGGAAGGCAATCAGCACAGCGATAATCGTTTTGGCGATTGCCATGGTGCTGAACCGAACCGTGCGGAACATATTCGACAGCACAGGAGGCTCGACCGTAGCCTATGCCATCTGTATGGCCTATGACCTGTTCAACTGCCTGTTCCTGCTGTGGCTCCAGACCGAGCAGCGCAGGGAGCTGACCCTGGCCACCACGCTGGAAGGGGAGCGCCGCCTGCGCAAGCAGATGGAGGAGCAGTACGAGCTGTCCAAAGAGAATATCTCTATCATCAACCAGAAATGCCACGATTTGAAGCACCAGGTTTCCGCACTGCGGCTGGTCAGGGACCAGGACGCCCAGGAGGCAGGACTGCGGGAGCTGGAAAGCGCAGTGCTGATTTACGACGCGGTGTCCAAGACGGGCAACGAGGTATTGGATACCGTCCTGACGGAAAAGAGCCTGCTCTGCGAGAAAAACGGCATTTCCTGGACATGTATGGCGGACGGCGGCCTGCTGGACTTCATGCAGGCGGTAGACCTTTACACCCTGTTCGGCAACGCCCTGGACAACGCCATCGAAAGCAGCCAGGCCGTCGAGGAACCGGAGCAGCGCACCGTCGCAGTGGCGGTGCGGAATCGGCATGGCGCAGCCTTCATTCAAATTGAGAATTACTATGCCCAGCCCATCCGGCTGCAGGACGGCCTGCCCCTTACCACCAAGCCTGATGCGGAAAATCATGGCTACGGCCTGAAAAGCATCCGCTCCATCACGGAGCGCTACGGCGGCATCATGGACATCGCCACAGAGGATAGCATTTTCCGCCTGAACATTCTGATTCCCATTCCCGCTTAAGGAACCTCTGAACAAATGCACTTCGGCGCCTTGCGGTAAATTTGCGCCATAAATGCGTTGCAAAATCTTGAAATCCGTCAGGATTCCTGCGCTTTTGCGCCTTTTTCTGAAGCGCAGGCCGAATGGCCAATTCCTCTTATGCGCGAATGCAGGGAGCAATGGCCGCAGGCCATGCGAGTCGCAGGCGCAAATTTCCTCGCAATCCGCTCTCGTCCATTTATTCAGAGGTTCCTTAACGTAAACCGTACCCGTCTGCGCAGTTCCGCAGACGGGTACTGCTTTGCCAACTGCGAATTGAAACTGACCAGTTACGAATTCTTCCGCAAAAAAGCAAAGCACATTGCTATAATAGCCTCATCAGCAGGACGGAGGAAGCCCGCCCTGTGATTCCATCGCCCGGAAGGACAGCGCTGGCAGGAGGCAGGCACGGCTCCTTCCGCGGCAGACTGATGCAAAGAAGGAGAATGCCCAATGAATGAAAAAAAGCTCAAAAAGCCTGGCAAACTCGGCATCGTAGTGATTTGCCTGCTGCTGGTGGTCACCATTGCGGTCAACGCGGCCTGCTACATCATGCAGGACACGCTGGACGCCTATCTGGGCAGCCAGCCTACCCTGACCGATGATTTGTCCGAAGCCGCGGATTCGCTGGCGCAGGAGATCGAGGGTGAGGGCCTGGTGCTGCTGCAAAACAACGATGACACCTTGCCCCTGAGCAGCGATGTCACCAAGGTCAATGTGTTCGGCTGGTCCTCTACCCAGTGGATCAGCGGCGGCTCCGGCTCCGGCGGCAGCAGCGCGGCGGAAGTGGACCTTCTGGGCGCGCTGGAAGCGGCCGGCATTGAGTACAACACCGAGCTGACCGATATGTACACCGACTTCCTCAGCGAGCGGCCGCTGTACGGCGTTCGGACCTCCCTGAACTCCTACTATGACGACCAGAGCCGCCTGTACGAGCCCTCCGTCTCCGACACGGATTACTACAGCGAGGAGCTGCTGGCCAACGCCGAGGCCTATTCCGACACCGCCATCGTGGTGTTTGGCCGCTACACCGGCGAGAGCAACGACTGCCCCAAGGTGCAGTACAAGCAGACTACCAAGGACGGCGACTATGTCACCGACGAGACCCGCACCTATCTTGACCTCTCCACCGAGGAGGAAGAACTGCTGGCCTATGTGGGCAGCCACTATGAGAATGTTATCGTCCTGCTGAACACCACCAACCAGATGTCGGTGGGCGCGATTGAGACTACCGAGGGCGTGGACGCCTGCATTCTGGTTGGCTGCACCGGTGACGACGGGACGGAGGCAGTTGTCTCCGCACTGTACGGCGGCATCAATCCCTCCGGCCACCTGACGGATACCTATGTGTATGACCTGACCACCTCCTCCACCTATGCCAACAGCGGCTTCGAGGGCCTGGGCTACTACACCAACGGCGACGGCTACTATCCGGCGGACGGCACCACCAATGGCAATGTGGGGGACAGCCCCACTTACGAAGGCGTCGCCTATGTGGACTATGCCGAAAACATCTATGTTGGCTACAAATGGTATGAAACTGCCGACACCGAGGGCTATTGGGACGACGTTTCCAACGAGTACGGCGAAGGCTATGACGGCGTGGTGCAGTATCCCTTCGGCTACGGCCTGAGCTACACCGAGTTTGAGTGGGAGATCGTGGACGCCACCTCCGGCGAGCTGAGCGAGGACGGCACTGTTTCCGTCACTGTAAAGGTCACCAACACCGGCGACGTGGCCGGCAAGGACGTGGTGCAGCTGTATTATGATCCGCCCTACTACACCGGCGGCATTGAAAAATCCTCGGTCAATCTGGCGGACTTTGCCAAGACCGACCTGCTCCAGCCCGGCGAGAGCCAGGAGGTCACCCTGACCCTGGATGTGTACGACATGGCCTCCTATGACTGCTATGACGCCAACAACAACGGCTTCACCGGCTACGAGCTGGACGACGGGGACTACACCTTTATGGTGTCCCGCAACGCCCATGAGGTGGTGGACAGCTTCACCTGCACCGTTTCCCAGAACATCCAGTACCCTGAGGACCCGGTCACCGGTGCAGAGGTTGCCAACCTGTTCACCGGTGAGGACGCCGTGGACGGCGTGTCCCTGGACGGCAGCGACTCTGACGCCAACATCACCTATCTGACCCGTGCTGACTTTAAGGGGACCTTCCCCTCCGAGCTGGCGGAGGATCGGGCCATGACCGACAACGTGGCCGCCCTGAACCTGTACACCGAGGAGATGGCAGAGGCTTGGATTGATGAGGAGGACGAGGCCATCACCACCGGTGCGGACAACGGCCTCTCCATCACCAATGCCGACGGTTCCATCAGCGAACTGGGCTATGCCCTGGGCGCGGACTACAACAATGAGCAGTGGGACGACCTGCTGGATCAGCTGACCATTGATGAGATGGAGAACATGGTGCTTCACGCCTACAGCAAGACCGGCGCGCTGTCCTCCATCGGCAAGATTCAGACCTATGAGCTGGATGGCCCCACTCAGATTGGCAGCTTCAGCTGGGGCACAACAGGCAAGGGCTTTGCCAATCCCACCACCCTGGCCCAGACCTTCAGCAAGGACCTGGCCTATGAATTCGGCCTGACCAGCGGCGCAGAGGCGGTACAGCTTGGCCTGACCGGCTGGTACGCCCCTGGTGTCAACCTGCACCGCAGCGCCTTCGGCGGACGGAACTACGAGTATTACTCCGAGGACTCCTACCTCACCGGCGTGTTCGGTTCTCTGACGGTGGAGGGCGCTAAGGACACCGGCATCTACACCTTCGTGAAGCACTTCGTGGTTTACGACCAGGAGGCCGCCCGTGACGGCGTGTACACCTGGATGACGGAGCAGACCCTGCGGGAAATCTACCTCAGCCCCTTCCGTATGCTGGTGGAAGAGGCCGACTGCACCGGTATCATGTCCGCCTACAACCGTCTGGGTGCTGTCTGGGCAGGCGGCAGCGAGGCGCTGCTGACCAGCGTGCTCCGGGACGAGTGGAACTTCCAGGGGGCTGTACTGACCGACTATGCGGACCATCAGGTTTATATGAACGGCGACCAGGCGCTTCGGGCCGGCGGCGATCTTTGGATGGACGGCTGGCTCAGCGATGGCAGCTTTATGTATGAAACCTCTTCTAACAGCTATCAGCAGGCTCTCCGCCGCGCGGCAAAGGACGTAACCTATATGTACCTGAATGCTGCCTATACTGCTCAGCAGTATGCAGAGGAAAATTCTGACTCCGTCTACGTCACCGAAGCCCACGAGAGCATGAACATCTGGAAGACTGCGCTGATCGCCTTTGATGTGGTGGCGGTGCTGGCTATCGCGGCCTGCATAATCCTGCGGGTGCGCAAGAGCAAGCGCTATCGTGCGCAGCAGAACACGTCTGAGAACTAACCCTTCCAACCGATGCGCCTGACTCCTCCTGACGATGCGCATGGGTCCCCCGGCGAAGCAGGCAGAGATTTGCTTCCCGTACCCGATCGGGGTACGCTCTGCCTGCCGCCGGGGGATTTTTCGGCTTGGGCAGCAATCCCGCAAGGTGTTTTGCAGCGTGCTACCCAGGCCCGCCAGGGCCATTGCGGGGCCAAAGGAGGAAAACAGCGCAATGACAGGAATCAGCACCCCGGAAAGGTCCACCTGTCCCTGACGGCATAGGGAGGATGCCGCCAACAGCATCTCCAGAGCGCCGTCCAGAACGGAGTGAAGGCCCTCCAGGAACGCATCCGTTCCGGTCTTTTCATTCAGGAAATTGGGGATACCGTCATTTGCAATACAACAATAATTCATAAGCGAAAACTCCTTTTCATCTGTGGACAAAACAAAAAAGGCGATCATCTCAACACTCCGAAATAGCAGAGTGCGGATGACCGCCTTATGATCTGCCCGTGTTCATATAGTTACCTCGATTGATTGCGCTGCCGGCTTTTCTGCCACTGAT
>JAJBUK010000107.1 GCA_020860385.1 Clostridiales bacterium | reverse complement strand
CCCGATAGAGACGATGTGACTTCTCACTGGTGAGACTGCCGCCGATGGCGGCTGGGGAGGGATTGCCGCCCACGTCCCTCGCCGTCAAGCGGCATTTCCGCTTTGCTCCCTAGCTGTTGGCGGGACGGGCGGCAATTTTGTTATTCTTTGGTCGCTAAAATCTGGCTGGGGGTACGCTGTCCCCCTCCCCCTCAACAGAAGGGAGGAAACCAGCACCAGACAACGGGGCAACAGCGAAAACACGCGCCGCCCCAATTACCACTATGTTTCACGTGAAACACAGCTCTGCTCTGTAAGTTTTCTCTGTTTCACGTGAAACATTCGATAGCACGCAGGCAATCGTCTGTGTAGGAGAGCTCTTGGCCGCCTCGGATAAGCAGGTGGTTTCCACGGGCGGCCAAGGGCCGCCCCTACAAAAAGTGAAGATTTGGACTTCACGTTTACGAGTCACTAACCACGCTAACCCTCTGTTTCACGTGAAACACTCAGGGATTCTGCCGCAGCACCTCGTCTGCCAGCCGCCGGTAGGCCTCCGCCCCCTTGCTGAACCGGTCATAGGCGATGATGGGTTTGCCGTGGCTAGGAGCTTCGGACAGCCGCACGTTCCGGGGGATCACGGTGGCATACACCTTGCCGGGGAAGTGGTGCTTGACCTCCTCCGCCACCTGGAGGGACAGGTTCGTCCGGCCGTCGTACATGGTCAGCAGCACCCCCTCCACGGAGATTTTCCGGTTCAGCCGCTTCTTCACCGCCCGCAGGGTGCCCAGCAGGTCGCTGAGACCCTCCAGGGCGTAATATTCGCACTGCACGGGAATCAGCACGCTGTCCGCCGCGCACAGGCCGTTCAGAGTCAGCAGCTCCAGGGAAGGGGGGCAGTCGATGAGGATGAAGTCATAGCCATCCGCCACCTGGTTCAGGGCGTTGTCCAGCAGATGCTCCCGGTCCGGGAGGTCGATCATCTCGATACCCGCGCCGGCCAGGGCCTTGTTGGAGGCCAGCACGTCGCACCACTTGGTCTGAACGATGCCCCGTTTCGGCTCCGCGCCGCTGATGAGGATGTCATAGATATTCACCGGCACACTGTTCTTATCCACGCCGAGGCCGGAGGTGGCGTTAGCCTGAGGGTCAAAGTCGCAGAGCAGCACCCGCTTCCCCTTTTGGGTCAGGGTGGCGGAGAGGTTCACCGCTGTAGTGGTCTTGCCCACGCCGCCTTTTTGGTTTGCAATCACGATTCGTTTCGCCATTTTGCTACGTCCTCCGGTGGGTATGTCAGAATGATGCGATGATAACATCATTATAGCAGAAAACTTTGCTTTTTCAACCTCTGAATGAAAAAAAGATAGGGATACGCCGTGAAACGCTGGAACATTTTTGCGGGTAAATGGCGGATAGGTGGGTAACGGCCTCCATAGATACGTTATAAATTTGATGGGGGTTGCGCCTTAGATAGGGATACTGAAATACGGTAAGGTGTTTGCCCTTGCCAGGGCGGGGCCTACTTTTCTCGCTCCGCCGAGAAAAGTAGCAAAAGAGGGCGGCTTAGGGGGGAGCTTCGGGGCCTCGCTCCCCCCTAAGAACCCTCCTCCTATCCCACAACCGGCTGGCGCCTTGCCCCTACCGTTCCGTGGCAGCTCAGGCAGCAGACGATGTGACTTGATACGCACCAAAGCTGCCGCCCATGGCGGCTGGGGACGATTGCCGTTCCGCCCTGCCGATGGCGGGCAGAACGTGCAATTTTATCATCCAGCGATGGGGATAATCTGACTGTACGGCAAAGCCACAACCTCTAGTCAAGAGACATGATTCTCCATAGCTTTTTTGCATCAGGGGTAATAGCGTACCTTTACCGCCAGATTTCAGCGACCAAAGGGCAACAAAATTGCCGCTCGTCCCGCCGTAAGGCGAGGGACGAGGCGACAATCGTTTCCAGCCGCCATCGGCGGCAGCTTTGGTGCGTAGGGGTTACATCGTCTGTTTTCTGTGGAATCACGGAACGACAGAGACAAGGCGTAAGCCGGTTGCCTGATACGAGGAGATTCTTAAGAGGGGGCCACCGGCCTCCCTCTTGAGCCGCCCTCTTTCCCCCATTTCTCGGCGGAGCGAGAAATGGGGCCCGCCCGGAGGGCAAGAACGTTTTTCCTTTATCCATCCTTATCTAAGGAACACCACCCTAACAGTGCCGAAATAGGAAATCATCTTTTGCTGTGCGCTAGTAAGAAGCGTGGGACGAAAAATTCAAAAATTTTTCCACAAACCTATTGACATCTGTGGAAAAGGGTGGTACACTATGCCTGTGAGTTAGATAAGCCTAACCAAAAAGTAACACGGGAGGGCTTTTTCATTTCAGATTGAGTTAGCACATTCTAACCAAAGGAGGCTGACCGAAAATGTGTCTGGAGCAATCGCTGGTGAATCACTGTTCCCCCACGCTGGCGGGCATCAAGGTGGCCAGCCTGTACCGCTTCCTGATGGAGGACCGGCAGGCGTTTGCCAGCGACTATAAACGCCTGCGACAGAAGCTCCGCCGCCAGGGGCTGGCGCTGGTGATTCTAAAGGGGTTCCGGGACAGCCGTTATTTCCTGCTGTACGTCTACCGCCCGGCGGAGCTGGAACGGCTGCTGGCGGAGCCGGAGACGGCGGCCTACCTGACCGGCCAGGGCTACGACCTGACGGGCGGCCTGCGGAAGACCCTGTGCCAGCTGGTGGGGCGGGTGTGCTTCCAGGAGACGTTTCCACATGAAATCGGCCTGTTCCTGGGCTATCCCCTGGAGGACGTGCAGGGCTTCGTAGAGCATCAGGGCCGGGACTACACCTGCCGGGGGCTGTGGAAGGTCTACGGCGACCCGGCTGCCGCCCAGCGGCGTTTTTCCAGCTATCGCAGCTGCACGGAGGACTACCGGCGGCGTTATGCGGCGGGTACCCCCATCACAAAGCTGATCGTAGCATAAATCGAACGGTTGAAAGGAAGTCTTATCATGCATAAAATCGCAATCGTCTATTGGAGCGGCACCGGCAACACGGAACGCATGGCAAACTGCATCGCCGCAGGAGCCAGGGACGCCGGAGCGGAGGCGGAGCTGCTGTCCCCTGGTCAGTTCTCCGCCGCCGATGTGGACAAGTATCAGGCCATCGCCTTCGGCTGCCCCGCCATGGGAGCCGAGCAGCTGGACGAGGACGAGTTTGAACCCATGTTCTCCAGCGTAGAGGGGGCCCTCTCCGGCAAAAAGGTGGCCCTGTTCGGCTCCTACGGCTGGGGCGACGGCCAGTGGATGCGGGACTGGTGCGAGCGCACCAGCGGCGACGGCGCCGACCTCTATGACGAGGAGGGGCTGATGGTCAACGGCACCCCGGACGGCGAGGGGGAGGCCGCCTGTCAGGCCCTGGGCCAGGCCCTGGCGGCGTGGTAAAAGCCCCGCCGCAGCCATTCTTTGGGTAGAAAAGGCGCGGGAACCTTTTTGCATCACAGCCTCCATCCGTGGCGCCTTTTTTACATAAATCAGGGGATGATTTCCCCCAACAGAATCCTTCTTTTTCTCCTTTTCACGCGCCCCTGTGCGGATTGCCTGCCGCACAGGGGCAAAAACGTTCCGGGGAGGGGGATGGCGGCGGTTCCCACGCCCTCTGTAGGGGCGGCCCTTGACCGCCTTTCCGTTCATCATTTCGGTGATTGCCAGCGGTTCCACTGTTCCAGTAGGGGCGCACAGCGCGCGCCCGGCTGACGTTTTCTCCTTAGAGAAGGAATGATAAAGGAACCACGTTTTGCCCTCCCGGCGGGGCTGGTTTTCCTTAGATATGGTTCGCTAAAACCGTTTTGTCCGGCCTTCGCCGTCAGGCGGCATTTCCGGCTCGTTGCGCCTCCCTATCCTTGCCAGGGAAGCGGGGGCCTGACTTCCGCGTTATCACTTTTAGCATATCCTCCTCGGTCAGTGAGCCTTGCCAGCATAGCTGGCTGCGGTTTCCGGCTAAAAATATGCCGCTGGCATATTTTCTGAACGCCGCAAACTCGCTCCGCCGAGAAAAGTAACAAAAGAGGGCGGCTTAAGGAGGGGCTCCGGGGCACCTCCGTTATCAGGAACTTTAAGGCACTACCTACCCTTCTCAGTGGCTTCGCCAGCAAGCTGGCTCAGGATTTTGCTAAAAATATGCCCCCGGCATATTTTTTACGCAAAATCCTCCCTAAGAACCCTCCCCCTATCCCACTGGCGGCTTCGCCTTGTCTTATTCTATAGGTGGTTTATCCCGATAGAGACGATGTGACTTCTCACTGGTGAAACTGCCGCCCATGGCGGCTGGGGTGGGATTGCCGCCCACGCCCCTGCCGCTAAGCGGCGGGACGGGCGGCAATTTTGTTGCCCTTTGGTCGCGGAAATCTGGCTGTACGGCTAGGGTATTGCCTCTAATCAAAAAAGCAATGGATGATTACGCCCTTTCAATAAAAGGTTGTAGCTTTGCCGCACAGTCAGATGTTATCCACCGCTGGATAATAAAATTGCACGTTTCGCCCGCTTTCAGCAGGGCGGAACGGCAATCCTACCCCAGCCGCCATCGGCGGCAGCTTTGGTGCGTGTCAAGTTCCATCGTCTGTCGCCCTTATAGACCACTTCCCGACTGGACAGCGCGAAGCCCCAGGACTATAGGAGGAGGGTTCTTAGGGGGGAGCGAGGCCCCGAAGCTCCCCCTTGAGCCGCCCTCTTTCCCCTATTTCTCGGCGGAGCGAGAAATAGGGCCCCCGGAGGGCAAGCCGTTGTTCATTGAAAGAACCATATCTAAGGAGTCTATGCTCCGACAAGGGCAAAACGTGGTTTCTTTATCCTTCCCTATCTAAGGAACGCCCCGTTGGAAACCCCTCCACCGCTTCGCGGTTCCCCTCTGCCGTCAGGCGGCGGTGGGGTGCCTAGCTGCTAACAACTCCATCCCCCACCCCAGACAAATCAAAGCTGGGAATATACCCCGCGCTGGCGGCGCTGTCCTCCTGGGTGAACCCCTCCAGCCCCAGGTCGGCCATGTACTCCCTGGCCTTCCGGGCCTCGGCCCGCCGAAGGGGGCGGTCGATTTCCGGGTAGTCCGCCGCCCTGCCGCAGGGGACATACTGGCTCATCAGGGAGAACAGCACCCCGCCGGGAGGAAAGGTCTCCGCCACCCAGTCCATCACCGCCCTGGCCCCGGCCAGCTGACCGGGCAGCACCAGATGCCGGATGATGACCCCCCGTTTGATGAGGCCGTCCTCCAGCACCACCGGGCCGGTCTGACGGTACATCTCCAGGATGGCGGCCTTCGCCACTTCCGGGTAGTCCGACGCGCTGGAGTAACGGGCGGCCACCCGACTGTCCAGATATTTCAGGTCGGGCAGGTACACGTCCACCAGCCCTTCCAGCCCCCGCAGCGTCTCCACCCGCTCATAGCCCCCCGTGTTCCACACCACAGGAACGGGGGGCTTTTCCGACGCCAGCACACGCCGCAGCACATGGGCGCAGTGGGTGGGGGAGACCAAGTTGATGTTGTGGGCGCCCTGGGCCACCAACTCCCGGAAAATCTCCCCCAGCCGGGCCTCGGTAACGGGTTGTCCAAAGCCCTGGCGGCTGATTTGGTCGTTCTGGCAAAAGACGCAGCCCAGGGGGCAGCCGGAGAAGAACACCGCTCCGGAGCCGTTCTTGCCGGACACCGGCGGCTCCTCCCACCGGTGGAGGGCGGCCCGGGCCAGCACCGGGACGCTGGGCATTCCGCAGAAGCCCTCGCCGTGGGTCTCGTCCCGCAGCGCCCCGCACTGGCGGGGGCAGAGGTTGCAAATCATGGTGGTTTTCCTCCTTTGTACACAATGTTATCAACTTAAGATGCACCCCTCCACCGGCTGACGGCGGGTTCCCTCTCCCTTCGGGGCAATGTCATTAACTTAAAGATGCAATCTATCCTGGGTTGAGGAGAATCACGTGGCCGTACAGTCAGATGTTATCCATCGTTGGATAACAAAATTGCACGTTCCGCCCGCCCTCGGCTAGGGAGCGAAGCGGAAATGCCGCTTGACGGCGAGGGCGGAACGGCAATCGTCCCCCAGCCGCCATGGGCGGCAGTCTCACCAGTGTGAAGTCACATCGTCTGTTGCCTGATAGACCACCTATGGAATGGATAGCGCGAAGCCCCAGGACTATAGGGGGAGGGTTCTTAGGGAGGGGCGAGGCCCCGAAGCCCCTCCCTAAGCCGCCTTCTTTCCCCCATTTCTTGGCGGGACAAGAAATGGGGCCCGCCGGGAGGGCAAGAACATAGTTCCTTTATCCATCCTTACCCAAGGAAAAAAACTTAAGTTGATGACATTGCCCTGAAAGGGTAGCTGGCTGGCCACAAAGCCAGACTGAGGGGTGGGAAGGCCGGACAAAGTCTCGATAGCGAACGTTCTCTGAGGAGGCCCACCGTAAGGGCAAATACCTATTTCCCTTATCCTTCCTTCTCTAAGAAGGAGAACGTGGCCGGGCGCACACTGTGCGCCCCTACTGGAACGTGAAGTCTAAATCTTTACCTTTTTTGTAGGGGCGGCCCTTGGCCGCCCGGGCTGCGCAGGCGGTTTCTGCGGGCGGCCA
>JAJBUK010000037.1 GCA_020860385.1 Clostridiales bacterium | reverse complement strand
GTCTACCGGGCGGCGCTGGCCTGCTGCAAAAATCCGGCGGACGCCGAGGACGTGGTGCAGTCCACCTTTGAAAAGCTGCTGCGGACGGACACCGCCTTCACCGACGCCGACCACCTACGCCGCTGGCTGATACGGGTGGCGGTGAACGAGGGGCGGAACCTGTGGAAGTCCTTCTGGCGGCGGAATGTTTCCTCCCTGGAAGGGCTGGAGTTGGAGCCTGCCGCCCCGGAGGGTGGGCAGCCGGTACTGCTGGAGGCGGTGCTGTCCCTGCCGGTGGAGTACCGCACGGTGCTGCATCTGTACTACTACGAGGGCTACAGCACCAGAGAAATCGCCCATCTCCTGCACCTGACGGAGGCCAACGTGCGCACCCGGCTGAAACGGGGGCGCTGCAAGCTGCGGCAGCAGCTGACGAAGGAGGAATCGGAATGATGAACGACAGCTTACAGGAATCGTACCGCGCCGCCATGGACACGGTACACGCCCCGGCGGCGCTGGAGGCCCGGATACGGGGGTTGAACCAAACGCCCCGCCGGAAGCCGACCGGCTGGGTGCGGAGGGCGGTCAGTGGGGCGGCTGCGGCGGCGCTGGCCCTGACGGTCACCAACGGGGCGGCCTCCGCCGCCACCGGCAGCACCTGGGTGGAGGGGCTGGTGCAGACCGTCCTCACCTTCCACAGCGGCGAGGCGGAGACCCAGACCGCCATAGCGTCGGAGGAGGCCAACCTGGACCTGTCCTCCCAATGGGTCACGGAGGACGATTCGGAGGGCGCCGTTATCGACTGGAGCATGCCGGAGGGGGTGGCCGCCCTCCAGCAAATGGTAGCGGAGCGGTTCGATTGTTCCGGCGCATACACCTGCCTGCTGGACGAGGCAGGCTCCGCCGGGGACGGCTGGCTCCGCCAGGTGGTGCGCCTCTCCTCGGACTACCTCCGCGACCACTATGAGCAGAGCTACCTGGCGGACGATGCCGCCGACCTGGCCTCCCTGCTGCCCTGGGGCGGGGATTGGAACCCCTCCTGGGTGGGGGAGCAGTACGACGCCGTCCCGGCCTGCGGCTATCTGAGCCTCCACTACACGGATGCTATGGACGCACCGGCCACCGCCGCCTATCTGACCGGCTACTACGTCAGCGACGGCGGCGGGCTGCTCCAGCTCTGGTGCGCCTATGACAGCGGCGGGGACGCCTGGGCAGACCATGTGAACGAGGAGGAAGTGGACTTCCACGAGGTGTACACCACTGCCGACGGCGCGACCCTGACCTTCCTGGGCCGGGACGAACGCATCCTGGGTGAACTGTCGCTGGATGGGCTGACCCTCTGCCTGTTCGGGTCAAGCCTGCCCCTGGAGGACATGGAAACGCTGGCTGACCACCTGGATTTGGCCACCCTGGCGGGCGCGTATGCCGACTATATCGCCCAGACCGCCCAGTGAGCGGATGCCAACTGCATATTACAGCGAAAACGCCCCCAGCCCGTTCGGGTTGGGGGCGTTATAGGTTATAGGGTTCCTGCAACCGGGGCGATTACTCCAAATCCAGACCCTTCACGGCGTTGGCGCACCGGGGGCAGAGACCGCCGTCCTCGGTGATGGCGGCGTTGTGGAGCCAGCAGCGGGGGCACTTATAGTCGGTGTCCACCTCCACCTTGACGGTGAGGCCGGGGACGCTGACGCCTTCCACCCCGTCGCCGCTGCCCTCTACGGCAGTGACCTTGGAGACGATGAACAGGTCATTCAGCTTGGCGTCCTTCACGGTGTTGTACACCTCCACCGCTTCGCCGGTCAGGTACAGGGTGACGCTGGCGTCGGTGCTCTTCTTGCACAGCTTGCTGGCCCGGGCCTGCTCCAGCGCCAGGTTCACGTCGGATTTCAGGTTCATCAGGCTCTGCCAGTAGGCTTCCTCCTCCTCGGTGAGGGCGTAGTCCTCCCGATACTGGGGCAGGTCGTTGAACAGCACGGCCTCGCTGTCGGCGGAGGCGTCGTGGGGCATGGCCTGCCAAATCTCCTCGCTGGTGAAGGCCAGGATGGGGGCGATCATCCGCACCAGGCCGTCCAGGATGGTGTAGATGGCGCTCTGGGCGCTTCTCCGCTCCAGGGAGTCGGGGGCCTCGCAGTACAGCCTATCCTTGATGATGTCCAGATAGAAGTTGGACATCTCCACCACGCAGAAGTTGTACACCTCGCGGTAGACCACATGGAAGTCATAGCTGCCATAGGCGTCCCACACCTTGCCCGCCAGCTTGTTCAGGGCGGCCACGGCCCACCTGTCCAGGGGCAGCAGGTCGGGTACCGCCACCATGTCCTTGTCCGGGTCGAAGCCGTTCAGGTTGCCCAGGATATACCGGCTGGTGTTGCGGATTTTCAGGTAGGTGTCGGACAGCTGCTTCAGGATGGCCTTGGACAGGCGCATATCCTGAGTGTAGTCCGCAGAGGACACCCACAGGCGGAAGATGTCCGCACCGTACTCCTTGATGGTGTCCTGGGGGGAGATGGCGTTGCCCAGGCTCTTGTGCATGACCTTGCCCTGGCCGTCCACCGTCCAGCCGTGGGTGACGATTTGCTTATAGGGGGCGACGCCGTTGGCGGCGATGGAGGTCAGCATGGAGGACTGGAACCAACCCCGATACTGGTCGCCGCCCTCCAGGTACAGGTCGGCAGGATAGGTCAGCTCGGGCCGCTCCTCGCAGACGGCCTTCCAGGTGGAGCCGGAGTCGAACCAAACGTCCAGGATGTCCTGCTCCTTCCGGAAGGAGGTGCAGCCGCAGGAGCAGGCGGCCCCCTCCGGCATCAGCTCCGCCTCGGTCTTGGCCCACCAGGCGTTGGAGCCCTCCTCCTTGAAGATGGCGGACACCTTCGCGATGGACTCTGGCGTGCAGTAGGGCTTGCCGCAGTCCTTGCAGAAGAAGATGGGGATGGGCACGCCCCAGGTGCGCTGGCGGGAAATACACCAGTCGCTCCGCTCCCGAATCATGGAGATCATCCGCTCCTTGCCCCACTCCGGCTTCCACTGGATGGAGTCGCAGGCGGCCACCGCCTGCTCCTTGATGGCGTCCACGCTGGCGAACCACTGCTGAGTGGCCCGGAAAATGACGGGCTTCTTACACCGCCAGCAGTGGGGGTAGGAGTGGGTCAGGTCCTTGCTGGACAGCAGCGCGCCGCTCTCCACCAAATCCTTGTAAATGACGGGGTGGGCCTTGGTGACATGAAGCCCGGCGTACTTGCCCGCGAACTCGTTCAGGTAGCCCTGGGCGTTGACGGAGACCTCCATGTCGATGCCCGTCTCCAGCTGGTCGTACTTCTGGCAGATATAGAAGTCGTCCAGACCGAAGGAGGGGGCGGTGTGGACGCAGCCGGAGCCGGCGTCCAGGGTGACGTGGTCGCCCAGGATAATCAGGGAATCCCGCTCCATGAAGGGGTGGTAGGCGGTCATATACTCGAACTCGTCGCCATACAGGGTGGCCACCGTCTCATAGCCGGTGATGTCGCTCTCTGCCATGACATTATCCACCAGCTCGGCGGCCATAATGAGGATGTCGCCGGAGGGCACCTTCACCAGGGCGTACTCCAGCCCGGCGTTCAGGCAGATGGCCACGTTGCCGGGCAGCGTCCAGGTGGTGGTGGTCCAGATGACGAAGTACATCTTATCCAGGTCGCCGTACTGGGCCAGCTTGCCCTTGTCGTCATGCACCTTGAACTTGACGTAGATGGTGGTGACCGGGTCGTCCTGATACTCCACCTCGGCCTCGGCCAGGGCGGTCTCGCAGGTGGGGCACCAGTAGGTAGGCTTCAGGCCCTGATAAATCAGGCCCTTCTGGGCCATGGCCCCAAAGACCTCCACCTGCTTGGCCTCGAACTCCGGTTTCAGGGTGATATAGGGGTCGTCCCAGTCGCCGATGACGCCCAGCCGCTTGAAGCTGTCCCGCTGGCGGTTCAGCTGCTCCATGGCAAAGGCGCGGCACTTGTCCCGGAACTCGGGCACCGGCATCTCGCTGCGCTTGACGCCCTTCTTCTGGATGGCCGTCTCGATGGGCATACCGTGGGTGTCCCAGCCGGGGATATAGGGGGCCTGATAGCCCATCATGTTCTTGGAGCGGACGATGAAGTCTTTCAGCACCTTGTTCATGGCGGTGCCGATGTGAATATCGCCGTTGGCGTAGGGAGGGCCGTCGTGGAGGACGAACTTGGGCTTGCCCGCGTTCTTCTTCATCAGCTTTTTGTAGATGTCCTTCCGGTACATCTCCTCCAGCATGGCAGGCTCACGCTTGGCCAGCGCCGCCCGCATGGGGAAGTCCGTCTTGGGCAGGAGGATGGTCTTGTTATAATCTGGCATGGTCTTGCTTACCTCTTTACTTTTTTGTTCTCTTATATCTCAGGGGTTAGAATGGTCAGGCTTCGTAATCCTTGGAAAAATCCACAGCGGAGAAGTCCACCCGCTGGGTGGGTTCCTCTTCCGCCTCGCCGGAGGCGTTCACGTCGTCCAGCAGCTGGTCAATCTCCTGGTTGTAGGCGGCGGTGGGGTCGGCCTCGGCCTCGGCGCCGGCGGCGTCTAGGGCGGCCAGCTCCTCCTCGGAGAGCATCTGGCGGATGGAGTCGTCAATGGCGGCGGCGGTCTCGGCGATTTCCTCCTTCATCTCCGGCACCTGGGGGGCAGGCTCCTCGCTCTTGACGGCGCTGATTTGGTCCAGGAAGTCCTGCTCCCGGGCCACCAGCCCCCGCACAGTGGAGACGAAGCTGCGGGTGGACTCCTGAGCGGCGGCCAGCTGGGCCTCCGCGTCGGCAATTTCCTGCTTCAGCTGGGCGCGGTACTCGGCCACCTCGTCGTCGGCGTCCTTCAGCATCTGCTGGCGGTGGGCCTCCGCCTCGGCCACGATGCCGTCCGCCATCCGCCGGGCGGTGGACACGATGGAGCGCATGGATTCCTCCGTCTCCCGATACTCCGCCAGCTTGGTGGCCAGCACCTTCAGCTTGTTTTTCAGCCCGGCGTTCTCTTTATAAAGAGCGGTGTAATCGGTGGTGACAGCCTCCATAAAGCTGTCTACCTCGGCGGTGCTGTAGCCGCCCAGCTTCCCTCTGGTGAAGCCGTATTCTGCTACCTCTTGGGGTGTCATCATAACAGGAATCCTCCTTATCTTTCTGTCTGTCAGGAGCGCGGACGTCCGGCGAGCGCGTTTCCCGCCCTGTATTTCATTGTCAGGATGTTATACGCCTGCTGTACTGGTTAGAAGTACATACCGGAGTTCTTCTCCAGCTCGTCCAGCAGGTCGCCTACGATGTCCACATTGTAGGGGGTGATGATGTAGGTGGACTGGGCTACCTTCTTGATTTTGCCCTCCTGGGCGTAGGCCACGCCGGAGAGGAAGTCCAGCAGGCGGCGGGCGATGTCCTTCCCCGTGGCCTCCAGGTTCAGCACAACCGTCCGCTTGTCCCGCAGATGGTCCGCGATGGCGGATGCGTCCTCGAACTGGGTGGGCTTCACCAGCACCACCTTCAGCTGGGTAGTGGTGTTCATGGTGACCACCTTGTTGGAGTGCTCCTGGGCCGGGGCGGTGAAGGGCACATACTCCGGCTCCTCCGCAGGCTGTTCAGCGGCCCGGCGGCTGCGCTCCTCCTCCATGGAAGTGGTGTTGTTCGGCTCCGCCGCAGTTTCCTCCTCCTCGTCCTCATAGGGGCGGGCGAGGCGTTTCAGTTCATCCATAAAACCCATTTTCTATGTTCCTCCTTTGTCATCAAGGGTATCTGACTATTCTGCCTGCCCCTGCGCGGGGCCTCACCCCTGCTGGCGCATGGGAGGCCGGGGGCCGAACAGGGCCGTCCCCACCCGCACCATGGTGGCGCCCTCCGCGATGGCGTCCTCAAAGTCGCCGCTCATCCCCATGGACAGGCAGTCCAAATCACTATTATTATCGCCCATTTGCCCCTTAATGTCAACAAAAAGCTGGCGCAGTTCGGCAAAAAACGGTCGGTTCCCGCCCGCTTCCCGGCTGACAGGGGGGATGGCCATCAGTCCCCTGGCCCGCACGCCGGGCAACGTCCCGGCCAGGGTCAGCAGCGCCGCCGCCTCTTCGGGCCGGACGCCGGACTTGGAGGCTTCCCCGCCGATGTTCACCTCGATGAGGACATCCTGCACTATCCCCAGTTTCTCCGCCCGGGCGCTGATGGCCTCCAGCAGGGCGGCGCTGTCCACGGACTGAATCAGGCTGACCTTGCCCACCAGGTATTTCACCTTGTTCTTTTGCAGGTGGCCGATGAACTGCACGTCGGCCCCCTGATAGGCCCCCGCCGCATAGTGGGCGTTGAACTCCTGCACCCGGTTCTCCCCGCAGACGGTGATGCCGGCCGCGATAGCGGCGCGGATGGTGTCGTCCGTCTGCACCTTGGTGGCGGCCACCAGCGTCACGCTGCCTTCCGGCCGGGACGCCGCCTGCTCCGCCGCCCGGATACGGGCCTGAACGTCCTGTACTCGCTCCTGAATACTCATGTAATATCCACACCTTTCTGTCTGTTGTGGTGGAATGTGAAACCCAAAACTTTGTTTTTTGTAGGGGCGGCGCAAACCCCTCCGCCGTCAAGCGGCATTTCCGCTGCGCTCCCTACCCTTTCAGGCAATGTCATCAATTTAAGGGGATTACGCGCCTCAGATAAGGATTGTTGAAGGAACTACGTTTTTGCCCTTGCCAGGGCGGGGCCTACTTTTCTCGCTCCGCCGAGAAAAGTAG
>JAJBUK010000044.1 GCA_020860385.1 Clostridiales bacterium | reverse complement strand
GCCACCGGCACCAGGTCGCCCACATGGATGTTCCACGCGCCGGTGCAGATTTGGACAGGCTCCGCCTCTCCCACGTCCATCTGGACGACCCACATATGGTCGGAGTTGGGGTGCTTCTCCATGGACAAAATCTTGCCCACCACCACGTTCTTGAACTGGGCGGCGTGATCCTCAACCGTCTCCACCTTGGAGCCGGACAGGGTCATGGCCTCGGAGAATGCCTTGTCGCTGACCTCCGCCACGGACACCCCGTCCACAAATTCATTCAGCCATTTTCTGGATAAAATCATGGTATTCCTCTCCTCTCTCAGAACTGCTCCAGGAAGCGGACGTCGTTCTCAAAGCACAGCTTCAAATTGTTGATGCCGTAGCGCATCATGGCAAGGCGCTCCACGCCCATGCCGAAGGCCCAGCCGGAGTAGACGTCCGGGTCGATGCCGCAGCCCTCCAGCACCTTGGGATGAATCATGCCCGCGCCCAGCACCTCGATCCAGCCCTCGCCCTTGCAGACGGAGCAGCCCTTGCCGTGGCACTCGAAGCACTGCACGTCCACCTCGCAGCTGGGCTCAGTGAAGGGGAAGTGATGGGGGCGGAACCGGGTCTGGGCGTCCTCGCCGTACAGGCTCTTGACCACCTCGTTCAGGGTGCCCTTCAGGTCGGCCATGGTGATGCCCTTGTCAATGGCCATGCCCTCGATTTGGTGGAACATGGGGGAGTGGGTGGCGTCGGCCTCGTCCTTGCGGTACACCCGGCCGGGGGCCACGATGCGGATGGGGGGCTTCCGGGTCTCCATGGTGCGCACCTGCATGGGGGAGGTCTGGCTCCGCAGCAGGACGGCGTCATTCTTGGGGTCTACGTCGCCGGGGGTGATATAGAAGGTGTCCGTCCACTCGCGGCCGGGATGGCCCTCCTCGGTGTTCAGCTTGGTGAAGTTATAGGCGGCCAGCTCCACCTCCGGCCCTTCCACCACCTGGAAGCCCATGCCGATGAATACGTCCGTCACCTCGTCGATGACCATGGTGATGGGGTGCTTGTGGCCCACGGCCTGCCGCTGGCCGGGCATGGTGACGTCCACCGTCTCCGCCTTCAGCTTCAGGTTCAGCGCCACATCGGCCAGGGCCTTGCTCTGCTCGGTGATGGCGTCGGTCAGGGCGGCGCGGACCTCGTTGGCCATCTGACCCATGACGGGCCGCTCCTCGCTGGGCAGCTTGCCCATCTGCTTCAGGACGGCGGTGAGCTCGCCCTTTTTGCCCAGGTATTTCACCCGGACGGCGTCCAGCTCGTCAGACTGCCCGGCGGCGTGGATGGCAGCCAGGGCGTCCTCTTTGATTTTTGCCAGTTGCTCCTTCATCATAACAGGAATACTCCTCTCCTCAGTACAGAAATTCAGCCGGGCGGGGCAAAAAAGAAACCCTCCATCCTGCCAACAGCAGGACGAAAGGCAAACCCTTCCGCGGTACCACCCGCATTGCCCGCAAAACCTGCAGGCCGCTTGACGCCTTAACGCGGACGAACGGCTGTGTCTCCACAGCGGCTCCCGGGCGAACCAGGCGGGTGTACGCTACCCCTGCTTTCAGCCGGTGACAAGGGTTCTCTGCCGCGCACAGGCTCCGCCATTTTCCCATTCTCAGCCTGTTGATTTAAGTTATAGCACAGCGGCAACCGTTTTGCAAGAGGAAAAACCGAAAAAACATGGAAATCCATTTTCGTGCCGCCAATCAAACCATCCGGAAAACCGGGACTATGCTGCGTAAATTTGCTTTGCGCATGGTCCGGCAAGTCAAAACAAGAGCGGTCCCGAAACGGGCTGCGCCGAAGCTGATGTTTGACCGCCTCCCGCAGCCGCACCCCCCTCCTGCGCATTCTTTTTCAAACCGGAGCTCTGTGGCCGGGTTTTCCACTCTTGCCTGCAAAAAACGGCAAAAAAGCGTTGACAAGGCCGCTCATACGCGATAAAATGTAAAAACGCCGAGAGAGGAGGGAGTTCCATGCCGGAGAAGAAGGGCATCAAAATCGTGGCGACCAACCGCAAGGCCCGCCATGATTACTTCATTCTGGAGACCTATGAAGCCGGCATCGAGCTGGTCGGTACGGAAGTGAAGAGCATCCGGGCCGGTCACGTCAACCTGAAGGACTCCTTCTGCCAGGTGAAGAACGGCGAGATGTACGTCTATCAGATGCACGTCTCCCCCTACGAGCAGGGCAACATTTTCAACAAAGACCCCATGCGCCCCCGGAAGCTGCTGCTCCATCGGCGGGAAATCGTAAAGCTCTACGCCCAGGTGAAGCAGGACGGCTACGCGCTGATTCCCCTGAGCATTTACTTCAAGAATTCCAGGCTAAAGCTGGAGATTGGGGTCGCCAAGGGCAAAAAGCTGTACGACAAACGGGCCGCCATGGCGGAGCGGGACACGAAGCGGGAGATGGACCGGGCCATCAAGGCCCACAACTTCCGCTGAGGGCAACATTGAGGAGGTTTTAACCATGAGTCAGAATCCAATCGTCACCATTAAGATGGAGAACGGCGGCGTCATCAAGGCGGAGCTGTACCCTGAGGTGGCGCCCAATACGGTGAACAACTTCATCTCCCTGGTGAACAAGGGCTTTTACAACGGCATCATCTTCCACCGGGTCATTGCGGGCTTCATGCTCCAGGGCGGCGACCCCAAGGGCACCGGCGTAGGCGGCCCCGGCTACTGCATCAAGGGCGAGTTCACCAGCAACGGCTTCCAGAACGATTTGAAGCACAGCCGCGGCGTGCTGTCCATGGCCCGTACCGCCGTGCCGGACAGCGCAGGCAGCCAGTTCTTCATCATGCACGCTGACGCGCCCCACCTGGACGGTGAATACGCCGCCTTTGGCAAGGTCATCGAGGGCATGGACGTGGTGGACCAAATCGCCTCCGTCCGCACCGACTGGAGCGACCGCCCCCGTCAGGTGCAGAAGATGGCGGAGGTCACGGTAGACACCTTCGGCGTGGACTATCCTGAGCCGGAGAAGTGCTGAGGAATTGATTTGTTTTCTCTCCGCAGGCCCTGTGCCTGCGGACGATATGGGGATGTACCGGTTTCGACGGGGATGTTGAGGCTGGATAAGCGGGCAGCGGCGCCCAGCCGCTTACCAATGGGCACCTATAAATTAAAGAACAACGATAATCAGAATTACGTTGCTGTCGCGGCCTAACTAGGCTCTGCGACCTCCGCCCACTGTGCGCGGACGCCGATCCCGGGAGGGCCACGAACCGGGCTGGGTGATGCCTTTTAGTGGCGAACGTGAGGGGCTTAAGCTTTGCGGCCTCCATGCATAGATGAAGCTACCAAGCCGTCTAGTGTGTCGGTTCACGATTCGGTGAGGGAATTTAAATAAGCGACTGCGCCCGAAGAAAGTCCAGAGGAAGCATTTTCGGACAGGGGTTCGACTCCCCTCATCTCCACCATGTATGTTTCTGGGAACTGCTAGGGAACCACTGAATAAATGAACGAGAGCGAATTGCGAGGAAATTTGCGTCAGAAAAAGGCGCAAAAGCGCAGGAATCCTGACGGATTTCAAGATTTTGCAACGCATTTATGGCGGAAATTTACCGCAAGGCGCCGAAGTGCATTTGTTCAGAGGTTCCCTAGAATGGCAGTTCCCAGAAACTTTTTTGTTGCCTCAACCTCGTCAAAGGAGGTATTGAAGTCGATCTCCGCCTCGAAATGACGCTGAAAGCCTGAGCCGCTTCCGGGCTTGTTTGTTTTCCAAACGCACGGCTTTGATAGCAGCCCGTCTTTTCACCGCCGCACGCAGCAGTGCCATAGCACAGTTGCCGGCCTCCCATCTATCCGAGGCATCTCTCAGGGAAAAGGAATCTCCGCATACTGGGCCTGAATATACCGCAAAAACGCCTCCGCCGCGTGAGAAAGCTGGCGGTTTTTATCCCAGATGAGGACGTAAGAGGCGGTCACGGCCGGATTCACCAGCCGCTTGATGCACACGGAGGCGTCCGTCCCGATGTTGGCGGAGGCGGGGTAAAGGGTGATGCCCACGTTCTGCCGGGTCAGCTCATAGGCGTTGAGCATATGGGACATCCGGCACCGAACCTTCAGCTTCTTCTCCGGGGAGGAGACCCAGTCTGTGATTTCCTGCAAACGGGATTCCCGGGAGGGGATAATTAAATCATACTCTGTGAGCCGCTGAAAGTCCACCGTATCCCCCGGCTCCCGGGCCAGGGGACAGGCGTCCGGAATCATGGCGATCCACGGCTCCTTGTAGACGGGAACGGAGTAGACCCCCTCCGC
The DNA here is from genome assembly GCA_020860385.1 of Clostridiales bacterium. Classification (GTDB taxonomy): domain Bacteria; phylum Bacillota; class Clostridia; order Oscillospirales; family Oscillospiraceae; genus Onthomonas. Next base: position 27,846 of record JAJBUK010000044.1, on the reverse strand, counting down.
GTTGTGGGGCTCCATGATGATAGCCAGCTCGCAAAGTCCCTTCATCAGCCGGTTCAGCACGTCGTCAGAGTTGCCGTTCCAGAGGTTATAGGTGACATGGGGGTTCTCCTTTTGGAATCCGGCAATCCACTGGGAAAACAGCTTGGGGGCGTGCCCCTCCACCGTGGCCAGGTAAATCACGCCGTGAAGCCCGGTCTGCATCTCCCGGACATCCTCCTCAGACCGCCGCACCAAGTCCAGCACCCGGACGGCGTACTGCCGGAACACCTGCCCCTCATCCGTCAGCTGGAGGGCATGGGGCTTGCGGAGGAACAGCTGCACCCCCAGCTCCTCCTCCAGGTCCCTGATTTGGCGGCTCAGCGGCGGCTGGGCAATGCACAGCTTTTCCGCAGCCCTGGTGAAGCTCATCTCCTCCGCCACGGCCAGAAAATACCGAATGTGTCGTAGCTCCATAAACTCCCCTCCTTGTGTGATACTTAAAAGGTATGGTGATGGTTTTATTATATGTATTTTACAAGCCGCTGTCAAGGCGGTATAATACAATCATCAAAGGAAGCAACCATTCAACCCACACCTGCATCAAAGGAGGCAATCATCATGAAGAAGTTTTTCGAAGCCGTAAGAGAGTTCCTGAGCCTGTACTATGCCAGCTTTGCTGTCACCTGTGCAAGGTGAGGCAGCGCTGAATGGCAATCGCACCGATGCGTAAGCGCATACAAACCTAACAATCTCCTACCTCTACACCCCTCCAACGGCATCCTTCCCCCAGCCGCTGGAGGGGCGCTTTGTGTGCAGGGGAACAAAAAAGCAAGGACGCTTCGCTGCGTTTTATGCAAGGCTTCCTTGCTTGATAATGATGATAGGGCTTTTCTTTCCGCCTTACAAGGTTCATAACAGCATAAAATTGCCCGTATTTCCTTGCTTCTTGAATATAGACAGAGCGCCGTTGTCTGATTCTGCATATTTGCATTGGAGGCCCTGGCGTCTGGCCGCCGCCGCAAGGCAAACAGTGATTGAAAAATCCCCCTGCCGGTGGTATGATGAAGCAACAGACACACAAAGGGAGAAAGGAGCGTTCCCCATGCCGGAGCCAACCGCCGCCATGCACATCATCGCCCATATTCACACCGACTTTGCCACCAAGTTCGGCGTCCCCCGGCAGAGCGGGCTGGTGCCCGCCCTACAGGGGCGCATCGTCTTTGCCCCGGAGTACCGGGTGCCGGAGGCCGTCCGGGGGCTGGAGGGGTTCTCCCACATCTGGCTGATTTGGCAGTTCTCCCAGGCGGTGCGGGGGGATTGGTCCCCCACGGTGCGGCCGCCCCGGCTGGGGGGCAACACGCGGATGGGGGTCTTCGCCACCCGCTCCCCTTTCCGGCCCAACGCCATCGGCCTGTCCTGCGTCCGGCTGGAGCGGGTGGAGCCGGATACTCCGGAGGGGCCGGTGCTGTACGTCTCCGGGGCCGACCTGATGGACGGCACCCCCATTTTTGACATCAAGCCCTACCTGCCCTATGCCGACTGCCAGCCCGACGCGGTGGGGGGCTTCGCGGCCCAGCCCTGGGCGCGGGAACTGACGGTGGACTTCCCGCCGGAGCTTCTGGAGCAGATTCCCCCGGAGAAGCGGGAGGCGCTGGTGGGTGTGCTGGCCCAGGACCCCCGGCCCTCCTACCAGAAGGACGGGGCGCGGGTGTACGGCTTCACCTTCGCCGGGTACGAGGTGCGCTTCACCGTGGCGGACGGGGTGCTGACCGTGCGGGAGGTCAGCCCAGCAGACTGACAGTGAACGCCACCGTGGCCTGGCTCAACAGATGGCACAGGGCGGTGCCCGCCAGCGCCCCGGCCAGACACAGGCCGCACCAGACCAGGTAGCCCCTGACGGGGAACCCGGCCCGCCTGCTGCTGCGGGCCAGGGCCAGATTCCGGGCGTTTCCCCAGCCGGGGATGGCGATGAACAGCAGCGCGGCGGTGGAGACGGACTGCGCCAGCCCGAAGAGCAGCAGCGCCGCCAGCACCCCCTCTGGCCCGGCACAACTGCCGCAGGCGGACACCACGAAGGAAAACAGGAACCCCCGCACCCCCACCACCAGGGGCAGCGCGGGGAAGCCCAGGGGGCACAGCCCCAGCAGCGCGGCGGCGGCAGGCAGCCGAACGGCCCGCCACAGCAGGCTGCCCCAGCCGGAGCCGCCGGTTCGGGTCTGCAACACCCCGGTATAGCCGGTCAGGTAGGCTTCCAGGGCGGCCCGGCCCTCCCCGTCCATGCGGTAGGCGGCGAAGCAGCCGGACAGCACCCCCACCAGGAAGGCGCACCCCAGCACCAGGGTCGGCTCCGCCAGCCCTTGCTTCGGCAGACGCCAGACCCGCAGCGCCCGCCTGCCCTGTTGTTTTACCGCCACTGAGCCGCCCCTCTTTCCCAGACCTGCGGGAAGTCCCGCTGGGACATCCTATGCCCGCCCCGGCGCGGATATGCCCCCGGCGGGCCGGAGGGAGACCATGCAGAAAGAACGTGAGAGAGATGGATAGCAGAGCCGTGTTAGACCTTGCTGGGCTGTCCGGCAAAATCCTGCTGCAAAGCGGCGCGGAGATTTACCGGGTGCAGGAGACCATGCTCCGCATCATGCGCGCCTGCGGCGTAGAGGACGGCAACGTCTATGTGGTAGCCAACGGCATCTTTGCCACCGTCCACGAGGGACGGGAGGACGAGGGCTGCCTGGTGCGCCACGTCCCCCTGGGCAGCGTACATCTGGGCTATATCCATGAGGTAAACCAAATCTCCCGGGCCATCGAGGCCGGAACCATGACGCCGGAGGAGGCGCTGCGGCGGGTAGAGTCCCTGGACATCCCCGCAGAGCGGACGCTGCTCCAGGTGTGCGCCTGCGCCATCGGCAGCGGGGCCTTCGCCTTCTTGTTCGGCGGCTCCTGGCGGGACGCCCTGGCCGCCATCCCCATCGGCGTGGCGCTGCAATACTTCCTGCTGTTCGTGGGGCCCCACCTGCGGCGGGGGCTGTCCGGCATGGGCGGCGGGTTGCTGATTACTGTGTGCGCGGACCTGCTGGCCTGGTTCCTGCCTGTCCTGGGGCGGGATTACATCGTCATCGGCTGCCTGATGCCCCTGGTGCAGGGGGTGTCCTTCACCAATGCCATCCGGGAGTTCTTCAACGGGGACTATCTGGCAGGGGTCACGCATATGCTGGACGCCCTGATGGGCGGCGTCTGCATCGCCTGCGGCGTGGCGGCAGGGCTGATGTTGTCAGGCTGGGTCAGGGGGTGCTTCCTGTGATGACGCAATTTCTGGTGGCCATGGTGGGGGTATGGGCCTTCGCGGTGCTGTTCCACGCCCCCAGGCGGTTCTATGGGGCCTGCGCCCTCTGCGGCGGAGTGACGTGGGTGGTGTACCTGATCGCCACCACGGAGTATCAGGCAGGCCCGGCGGTGGCGGCTTTGCTGGCCTCCACGGTGCTGGCTCTCGTGGCGGCGGGGCTTTCCATTCAGCTGAAAGCCCCCTCCACCATGTTCCTGCTGCCGGGGATATTCCCCCTGGTGCCCGGCGCGGGGATTTACTACGCCGCTTACTACATGATTCAGGGGGATTTGTCCCTGGCCGCCGCCAAGGGGGTGGAGACCCTTTTGGTGTCGGGAGGCATCGCATTGGGGCTGATGATCGGCGCGGCCTGCTCCAACATCGCCATGCGGGTCATCGGCCTCCGGCGCAGGATGCGGGGATAGGGGGGTGCCCTTGCCGTTAAGCGACATTTTTACTGCGCTCCCTAGCCTTACGGCGGAACGGACGGCAATTCTGTTGTCCTTTGGCCGCTGAAATCTGGCTGTACTGTCAGGTTATAGTCCCTAATCAAAAAAGCAATGGAGCATTACGCCTTTAAATGAAAGGTTGTAACCTTGCTGAACAGGCAGATGTTATCCATCGTTGGAATATAAAATTGCACGTTCTGACCGCCGAAGGCAGGTCAGAACGGCAATCCCTCCCAGCCGCCATGGGCGGCAGTCTCACCAGTGAGAAGTCACATCGTCTGTCGCCTGACAGACCACCTGATTGAGGGATAAGGCGCTAGCCGCAAACGGGATAGGGGGAGGGTTCTTAGGGAGGGGCGAGGCCCCGAAGCCCCTCCCTAAGCCGCCCTCTTTTGTTACTTTTCTCGGCGGAGCGAGAAAAGTAAGCCATGCCCTGGCAAGGGCAAACGCTTTATTTCCTTCCGGTATCTGTATCTAAGGAGCCCCCCAAGCCGAACAATACGGCACCTTCCGCCAATGGCAGCCGCATAAAAACAACCGGACTGTGCGAGTGTGATTCCGCCGCACAGTCCGGTTTTATCCGGAATGGAAAATGATTTATTTCAGCTCCACCACCGTCACGCCGGTCTCTCCCTCGCCGTAGCGGCCCAGGCGGTAGCGCTTCACATACTTGCAGGTCTTTAAATACTGCTGGACGGCGGCGCGCAGCGCCCCGGTGCCCTTGCCGTGGATGATGGTCACGGTGGTCATATGGGCCATCACCGCATTGTCCAGGTACTGCTCCACCACAGCCAGGGCCTCGTCCGCCGTCATGCCCCGGATGTCCAGTTCCTGGCGGCTGGGGGCGGCGTGGACGTTGGCGTGAACCTGACCGGCGGGGCGCTTGGGTTTCCCCGTCTGCTTCTGCTGTTCCACCACCCGAACGTCCTCCTGCTTGGCGGTGATGTTCAGGATGCCGGCCTGGAGCTGGAGGGTGCCGTCCTTGTTCACGGCCAGCACCTCGGCCCTGGTGCGGGTCTTGACCAGCTCCACCGTGTCCCCCTGGACAGCCGGGCGGCTGGCGGGCAGCTCCGGCAGAGAGGCCCCATGGCCCAGGGCGGCCTCCGCCTCGTTCAGCTTCCGGCGGAGGGCGGCCCGTTCCTCGTTGTCATTCTGCCAGTCCTGCTGACCCTGGCGCTGGCGCTTTTTCAGGTTGTCCAGCTCGTGGAACACCACGTTGGAGGTGGCTCTGGCATCGGCCAGAATCTGCCGGGCCTCGGCGTTGGCCTTGTCTACCACCTTGGCCCGCTCCTGCTCGATTTTCTCCCGGTACTGGGCGGAGGCGGCGGCGTCCGCTTCCATCTGGCGGCGCAGGCGCTCGCTCTCCCGGCGCTCCGCCTCCATCTTCTGGCGCTGCCCCTCCAGCTGGGAGAGAATGTCCTCAAACTGGATGTTCTGGCTGTCCATCCGCTCCATGGCGTGGTCAATGACGTGCTCTGGCAGACCCAGCCGCCGGGAGATGGCGAAGGCGTTGGACTTTCCCGGCAGGCCGATGAGCAGGCGATAGGTGGGCTGGAGGGTCTCCACGTCGAACTCGCAGGAGGCGTTTTGAACACCGGGCGTTGTCATGGCGTACTGCTTCAACTCCGCGTAATGGGTGGTGGCGATGAGTTTGGCCCCCAGGGCCCGGGACTCCTCGATGATGGCCACAGCCAGGGCCGCGCCCTCCACGGGGTCGGTGCCCGCCCCCAGTTCGTCGTAGAGGAGCAGCGTCCGGTCGTCCGCCTCCTCCAGAATCTTCACCACGTTGGTGATGTGGGAGGAGAAGGTGGAGAGGGATTGCTCGATGGACTGCTCGTCCCCAATGTCGGCCAGCACCTCCCGGAACACGGAGAAGGTGCTGCCGTCCGCCACCGGCAGGTGGAGGCCGCACTGGGCCATCAGGGTCAGCAGCCCCGCCGTTTTCAGCGTCACCGTCTTGCCGCCGGTGTTGGGGCCGGTAATGACCAGGGTGTCAAAGTCGCTGCCCAGCCGCAGGTCGATGGGCACCGCCGTCTTGGGGTCCAGCAGGGGGTGGCGGGCCTTTTGGAAGGAGAAGCTGCCGTCCCCGCTGAGGGTCGGCTCCATGCCCCACATCCGGGTGCTGAGTTTGGCCCGGGCGAAAATCACGTCCAGTTCCACCAACAGCTGGTAGTCCAACAGAATATCCCCCTGGAAGGAGGCGGCTTCGGCGGAGAGGGCCGCCAGGATGCGGGCGATCTCCACCTCCTCCTTGGTCAGCAGTTCCCGCAGCTCGTTGTTGGCCTGCACTGCCGCCATGGGCTCGATGAAGTAGGTGGAGCCGGTGGCGGACACGTCATGCACCAGCCCCGGCACGCTGCTCTTAAACTCCGCCTTCACCGGCACCACGAACCGGTCCTGCCGGATGGTGATGATGGGCTCCTGCAAATACTTCGCCGCGCTGGAGGAAATCAGCTTTTGCAACACCTCCCGGGCCTTGCCGGTGCTGAGGCGGATGTGGCGGCGGATGTCCGCCAGCTCCGGGCTGGCGTTGTCGGCAATTTCCTCCTCGGAGAGGATAGCGCCGTAAACCTTGTCCTCCAGGTAGCGGTTCACCCGGAGGGAGCGGAACATCCCGTCCAGCACGGTGGGATTCTCCCCCACGCCGTCATAGGCGGCCACCTCCCGGGCGGTGCGCAGCACCGCCGCAATGTCCAATAGCTCCCTGGGGTTCAGGCTGCCCCCCAGGTCTGCCCGCTGTAAGGAAGCCGCCACTGGCTTCACGTTAGCCAGGGCCGGAGGGCCGTTCAAATCCATCATGTTCCGGGCGGCGGTGGTCTCCGCCTGGAGGCGCAGTACCTCCGCCTCCTCCATCGAAGGGCGCAGGCTGCGGCACTGCTCCTTGCCGTCTGCGCTGACCGCCTGGGCCGCCAGCAGCTCCAGCACCCGGGGCAGCTCCAGGGTGCGGATAGATTTTTCAAATAAGTCTGTCATACCTCTTTTTCCTCGTGTGCGCCCAGAATGTGCAATATAGCGTTCAATTCCTCTATGATATTGTTCCATCCTCCGGGGCGACCTGCCGGTAAAATTCTAATGTACGGAAGCTGCGCTCCATCTGGGTCAGCAGGAAGGACTCGCAGGCCCTGCTCATCCGGGTCTGGGCCTCCGGGCTGAGACGGTAGGAGAACAGCTTTTTCTTCTCGCAGCCTGCCACATGGCGCATGGCGGCCAGGGAGGCCCCATCCAGCGCCGCAGAGACCCCATCCTCCGTGGGAAGGGGGCAGCGCCTGCAATGGAGCAGACCGGAGCGAAGCTGGAGGGCCGGTTCCTCCGGCACCTCCCGTCCGCAGACCGCGCACCGCTCCAGCCTGGGCCGGTAGCCGGAAATACACATGGCCCGCAGCTCAAAGGTGGCCTTCACCAGCGCCAGGGGCCGCTCTGTGGCCTCCATGACGTAAAGGCTGTTCAGCAGGAGGGCCAGCATTTCCTCATTGGGGAGGCCCTCCTCCGTCAGAAGCTCCGTCAGCTCCGCAAAATAGCTGCCCAGGGCCAGCCGCTCCAGGTCGCTGCGCACCCGGCGGAACTCCCGCTCCGTGGCGGCCTCGGTCAGCGTCCAGCGGCCCCGGTACTCGCTGAGGGTCATCTCCGACCAAATCAGCAGCTGAGCGGCGGCGGAGACGCCGCCGCCCTTTTTACGGCTTCCACGGGCGGATACCGTCATTTGGCCGTTTTTATCGGTCAAAACAGTCAGTATCTTGTCCGATTCCTTGTATGCAACCTCTCTCAGGACGATTCCGTGTACGACCTGCCGCATACCCTTCCACCCTTTCCGTCCGCTTGGCATACAGATAGGCCTCCGGCAAGCCGGTGGCCAGGAACAGCCGCCAGCTCCGCTGCGCATCCAGCATAGTAACCCCTCCCGCTATGGTTAGGATGTGCAGGAGGGCGGCTGTCTATGGCTGGAAACTTTTGTGGCAGCCGACGGGCCTACTCGTCCCGATAGCCAAAGTTCTGGACGGCCATCAGGTCGTCCCGCCAGTTCTCCTTCACCTTCACCCAGGTGGTCAGGAACACCTTGGTGCCCATGAACCGCTCCATGTCAATGCGGGCGGAGGTGGAGATGCGCTTGAGCATATCCCCGTGCTTGCCGATGATGATGCCCTTATGGTTGGCCTTTTCGCAGTAGATGGTGGCCTCGCAGTCGATGATGCCGCTGTCCCGCTCGGAGAATTTCGTGATTTCCACCGCGGTGCCGTGGGGAATCTCCTGGTTCAGGTTCATCAGCATTTTTTCCCGCAGGATCTCCGCCATGACCTGCTTCTCCGGCTGGTCGGTGGTCATGTCCTGGGGGAACAGCTCCGGCCCCTCCGGGAGGAACCGCTCCAGCACCTGGAGCAGCTCGTCCACGCCGTCCCGCTTCAGAGCGGAGAGAGGGACGATGTCCGCAAAGTCATGGAGCGCCTGATAGGCGGCGATGACTTCCAGCACCTTCTCCTTCTGCTCCAACGTATCCACCTTGTTGATGACCAGCACGGCGGGGACGCCGATGGCTTTGATACGGCGCATCAGCTCCTTCTCCTGCTCCCCCGGCGTGGGCACCGGCTCCACCACCAGCACCGCCGCGTCCACATCGTTGATGGAGGCCCGGACGACCCCTTCCATATACTCGCCCAGGCGGTTGCGCGCCTTATTTAACCCCGGCGTGTCGGTAAAGACGAACTGTTTGTCCCCTTTGGTGACGATGCCGCAGATGCGATTCCGGGTGGTCTGGGGCTTGTGGCTGACGATGGCGATTTTCTCCCCCACCAGCGCGTTCAGCAAGGTGGATTTGCCCACGTTGGGGCGGCCCACAATGGTGATGATACCTGACTTTTTGATTTCCATAGCGTTATGATTCCCTGTTCTTTCGTTTGTTCCGCTTGGCCGCCCTGCGCTCCGCCTTCACCTCATCGTCGGTGCGGATGCGCACGTTGGCGTCCAGCAGCTCCCGCAGCGCCTTGCGCTGCTTCATGTTGAATTGCTTCTTCGGCACTACGATGGGGTTGCCGGTGACATCCAGGCAGAAGAAGTCGTTCTCCTCCCACCAGTTGGTGACAGTATCCCATTCAAAGACGCCGTCCTCCCCGTCGTAGGAGGCGTGAATGCCGTCCTCCCCAAAGTCATAGAACCAGTGGGTGCCCAGGCTCTTGCGCAGCTTGACGGTGGCGTTCTTCATGGGGTCGGTGTTGGCATAGAACAGTACCGTACCGCTCATCACCACCAGCATCACCCCCACCAGGGGGTTGCCGTTCAAATCGTCCGACATCCCGCTGTCAATCCAGGACCAGAGATACCAGCCCGCCAGCACCAGCAGCACCACGGCCAGCAGGTTCAGCAGCAGGCGGCGGTGGGGATACTTGCCGTTCTCCCGTTCCACGGAAATTTCCGCCAGCTTCTTTACCACCGCCTCGTCAATGACGGTTTCCGAATGTATGGTCATTGCTTCGCTCCTTTTACAGCTGACAGTTGGAGACGTGCTCCAGCATCAGCAGCTCTACGGTGTTGCGCTCGCTGTCCGTCAGGTTGGCCGCCTTCACCACCACGTCGCTGTTCTTCACCTCGAGGACATAGTAGCCGTCCTCCAGCCACGCCTTGGCCACCGTGCCCCAAGCGATGCAGGGGTCGGAGGTGCTGGGGCCCACATGGATGCCGTCCTCGGCAAAGGTGTAATCCCACACCTGCCCCTCGGACCGCTCCAGCCGCTTCCGGGCGCTGCGCTCGCTGCTGGTCCAATAGGACTGGAACAACAGCACGGCCACCACCACCAGCACGATACCTACAATATCCTGCCCATACAGCAGGCAGCCGACACCTGCCACTGCCGCCGCAATCACACCGATCAGCAGGTTCCGGCGTGTACTCTTCTTCGCCTGGCGCAGCTGCACCTTCAGGATGAAGTCCAGCAGCTCGCCGTCAATGGTGGTCTTGGTGGTGACGACCTGGGGGACGGATTCATAGTCATAGTCGTCCTCGTCCGCTTCCTCCTCGTCGTCCTCGTCCTCATCGTCCTCATCGGTGGCTTCGGAATCTTCTTCCTCCGCCAGGGCCTGTTCGGCCTCCTCCGGCGCGTCCTCTTCGGTCAGCGCCTCTTCCTCCGCCTCCAGCGCGGTCTGCTCCAGCTGGGTTTCGTCCTTCTGCATTGTTTCCTTGTCCATGATAGTGATCCTTTCGTGTGAGATTGCGCACGGATGTCCCATTTACTCCCGCGGGATGCCGACGCTTGCCATAATTGCCTCTTCTCTTGCTCTCATCTGGCGCTTCATGGGGCCGTCCTCCCCGTCCATATGGTCATAGCCCAGCAGGTGCAGCACGGAATGGACGCTGAGGTACCCCAGCTCCCGCTCTACGCTGTGGCCGTACTCCTCCGCCTGGGCCACCGCCCGCTCGTAGGAAATCACCATGTCCCCCAAGGGCAGCAGTCCCGTCTCCGGGTCTGTCTCCGCGTCCTCCTCTGTGGGCGGGGTGCCGGGGGTGAAGTAAAACATGGGGAAGGACAGCACGTCGGTGGGGGCGTCCACCGCCCGCTGCTCCAGGTTGATTTGGTGGATGCCCGCGTCGTCGGTGATGAGCACGTCCACCTCACAGGGGACAGCCACGCCCTCCGCCTCTAGCGCCGTGGTGATGCACCGTTTCAGCAGCCCCTCATAGGGGAAGCCCTCCACGTCGGAGGACAGCAAAATTTCATGTTCCATCCCGTCTCACCGCTCCTGATGTTTTTTTCGTTCCGTGCTGGCCCGCTTCTCGTCCAGCTCGTAGGCTTTGATGATACGCTGCACCAGGGCATGGCGCACCACGTCCTCACCGGTCAGGCGGCAGATGGCGATGTCCTCCACCCCCCGCAGCACCCGCATAGCCTCCTTCAGGCCGGAGGCCGTCTCCCTGGGCAGGTCGATTTGGGTGATGTCGCCAGTGATGACGATTTTGGAGCCGAAACCCAGCCGGGTCAGGAACATCTTCATCTGCTCCTTGGAGGTGTTCTGGGCCTCGTCTAGGATGATGAAGCTGTCGTCCAGCGTCCGGCCCCGCATATAGGCCAGGGGAGCCACCTCGATGTTCCCCCGCTCCTGGTACTTCTCGAAGGTCTCGCTGCCCAGCATTTCAAACAGGGCGTCATACAGGGGCCGGAGGTAGGGGTCTACCTTACTCTGGAGGTCGCCGGGGAGGAAGCCCAGCCGCTCCCCGGCCTCCACCGCCGGGCGGGTCAGGATGATGCGGTTCACCTGCCTGCTCTTAAAGGCGGCCACCGCCGCCGCCACCGCCAGATAGGTCTTGCCGGTGCCGGCGGGGCCCACCCCCAGAGTGATGGTGTGCTTCTGCACCGCCTTCACATAGGCGCTTTGCCCGGCGGTCTTGGCCTTGATGGGCTTGCCAGAGGCGGTGACGCAAATCACGTCCTTGGCCAGCTCGTTCACCTTGTCCTCCTGGCCCGACCGGGCCAGGGAGATGACATAGCGGATGGTCTGCTCGTTCAGCGGCTCCCCCCGCTGGAGCAGGTTCAAAAGGCCCTCCAGGGTCTTGACCGCCAGCAGCACCTGCTCCCCCTCGCCGCTGACCTTTAACTCTTCCTCCCGGATGGTGATTTGGACGGAAAGCTCCCGCTCAATGAGCCGGATATTCTCGTCAAAGCTGCCAAACAAACCGGCGGCATACTCCATCCGCTCCAGGCTGACCCGTTGTTCTATCAAATGGGTTCACTCCGTTTCCTCCTGCGGCTCTGTCTCTTCCGCCACAGGCGCTTCCTTTGCAATGTCCTCCAGGCAGGACGCCTCCAGCGTCACCGTCAGGGTATCCTCTGCCTCCGTCACCGTCCAGCTCCTGCCCAGCACCTGACCCTCCCCCAGGATGGCGGTCAGCCGGGTTTCCAGCCGGGCCTTCAGGTAAGCCTCGGCGGAGGCTGCGGAGACGGCTGTCTCTGCCTCACTGTAGGGTGTCACCGTCTCCGCCTCCCAGGCCAGGGGGAGGACGATGCCGCCGGGCAGGGTCAGGGGCCACGTCCTTTTTATTTTATCACAGTTCCCCATGGAATTGCTACTGTTTTGACGAAATTTAATGACATTTTTCCCGAGCCGCAGGCTGTAAACGGTGTTGCTGCCCGCTGTGGCGTCAATGGTGGCCGCCTGGAGGGGCGTTTTCGCCGTCAGAGTGCGCTCCGTCAGCGCCCAGACCTCCCCCCGGGCGTGGGTGGTGCTGGTGAAGGTCTGCCCGTCGCTCCACTCCGCCGGTTCGTACACCGACAGATGGGAGATCAGCACCTCCCCCGCCAGCACCGCGTCCCCCTCCGCCACGGAGACGCTGCCGGAGAAGGCGTTCACATCCACCACCACCCCGTCCCGGGCGGCCACCACGTCGGTGAGGGTGTCCTCGTCCCGCAGCTCCGGCGACTCCACCGCCTCCCGCACCACCACCTCGGCGTACACCCCGGAGATGTTGACGGCCAGGAAGCTCAGCTCCGGCAGCGCCTCCAGCATTCGGTTGGATAAATCCCGCTCATCCACCGTCGGCCCATAGGTGCCAAATCCGAAGCCCAGTTCCTCCAGTTCGGTCAAAATGACGGAATCCGGCACAGCGGTATTTCCCGTCACCTTTACCACCAAAATAAATCGGGATAGAACTGCCGCCGTCAGGGCGCTGAGGGCCAGCCCGGCCAGCAGGGCGTATCTCCGGCGGAAGGAGAAGAGAAAGACCGGCAGCCCCCCGCCGCCCACCCGCCGGGCGGTGCAGCCCGCCTTTTCCGCCAGCCGCCTGGCCCGGCGCAAATCCCACAGGGCCACCGTCAGCCGCAGCGCCGTCTGGGAGAGAACTTCGACCTTCCAAAATCCTAACCCCTCTACGCTGCACAGGTTCAAAAATCGCTCCGGGAACGGCCCGGAAATCTCCAATCGTGCGCTCCCCCGCAGGAAATTGACCCACTTTTGCATACGTCACCCACCATCTTGATTCGCAGTTTGATTATTCTAATTGGATGCTTTTGATGCTCCCGGTGATGAACAGGGCATCCGCGCTCATGGAGCGCAGTTCCAGCCCCTTCCCCTGGATGCGTACCAGGAGTTTCCCGCCGCTGACGCTGATTTCCTCACTGCCATAGGCGATGATGCCCCGGTGGTTCTCCATCCGCAGCTGGCCGCTGCCGTACAGCTCCAGCACCGGCGTTCCCGGCGCCAGCTCCGGCGGCAGGGAAAGTGCGTCCGCAGTTTGCTCTAAAATTTTCCACCGCTCCCCGCGTGCCATAAAACCGCCCCCTTTCTGCCATCCTATGCGCCTGGGGCGGAAATGTTGTCACTCTGCGGGAAAACCGGTTTATCGTGATACCTTTTTCGCGCCTTTGTGCAATTCGCCGGATTCTCGCACACAACTTCTTGTGTTCGTCATTTTTGTCAGCCACTAGATATTGATTTTTTCTGAGAAATCTGCTATGATAGCTGTGTTCTTGCCAGGCGCGGCCCTTTTGGGGCGGCGCAACTGCAAACTGTTTCTCGTGCGGGATGTATCCCCCCGCAAAGGCTGCCCCTCCGGCGAAGCGCTTTCTCTTGCGTCCTTCCACCCTTCAATGGCAGCGGACCGGATACCAATCAGATAAAGAAAAAGGAAAAGAAGGCGTTTACTATGCAAGTAATCAAGAGGGACGGCACCTTTGTGCCCTTTGACCGCACAAAAATCGCGCAGGCCATCCAGAATGCCAATGAGGACGTGGCCCTTGTCTATCGCATCCCCCGTGAAATGGTGGACTATATCACCGATGCCGTCTGTGAGGAGTGCTTCCGCCGGGAGCGCATCCTGGTGGAGGACATTCAGGACATGGTGGAGGAGGAGCTGACCAAGAAGGCCAACTACCACCTGGCCAAGGCCTACATGATTTACCGCTACAAGCGCTCCCTGGCCCGGAAGCAGAACACCACGGACGACTCCATCCTGGAACTCATCCACAACCAGAACAAGGAGATGGCGGAGGAGAACTCCAATAAGGACACCACCGTGGCCTCCACCCAGCGGGACTATATTGCCGGCATCGTCAGCCGGGATTTGACCCGCCGCGTGCTCCTGCCGGAGAAGATCGCCAAGGCTCACGATGAGGGCATCCTCCACTTCCACGACGCGGACTACTTCGTCCAGCCCATCTTCAACTGCTGCCTCATCAATATCGGCGATATGCTGGACAACGGCACCATGATGAACGGCAAGCTCATCGAAAGCCCTAAGAGCTTCCAGGTGGCCTGCACCGTCACCACCCAAATCATCGCCTGCGTGGCCTCCAACCAGTACGGCGGCCAGAGCGTGGACATCAGCCACCTGGGCAAATATCTCCGCCGCAGCCGGGACAAGTTCCGCAAAAAAATTCTCGCCGCCGCCGGGGGCGAGATGGACGAGACGATGCTGAACAACCTGGTGGAGGAGCGGCTGCGCACCGAGCTGTCCAACGGTGTCCAGACCATTCAGTACCAAATCAACACCCTGATGACCACCAACGGCCAGAGTCCCTTCGTCACCCTGTTCCTGTACCTGCGGGAGGACGACCCCTATATTGAGGAGAACGCCCTCATCATCGAGGAGATTTTGCGGCAGCGCCTGCTGGGCATCAAGAACGAGAGCGGCGTCTACGTCACCCCCGCCTTCCCCAAGCTGGTGTATGTGCTGGACGAAAACAACAACCTGAACGGCGGAAAGTATGACTACCTGACGGAGCTGGCCATCCGCTGCTCCGCCAAGCGGATGTACCCTGACTATATCTCCGCCAAGAAGATGCGGGAGAACTATGAGGGCAACGTGTTCTCCCCCATGGGCTGCCGCTCCTTCCTGGCCCCCTGGAAGAACGAACAGGGCGAGTACCAGTTCGAGGGCCGGTTCAACCAGGGCGTCGTCTCCATCAACCTGCCCCAAATCGGCCTGGCCGTCCACGGCAATATGGACAAGTTCTGGCCGGAGTTCGACCGGCGGCTGGAGCTGTGCAAGGAGGCGCTGATGTGCCGCCACAACGCTTTGAAGGGCGTCACCTCCGACGCCAGCCCCATCCACTGGCAGTACGGCGCCATCGCCCGGCTGGACAAGGGGGAGCCCATTGACAAGCTGCTCTATGGCGGCTACTCCTCCATCTCCCTGGGCTACATCGGCCTGTATGAGCTGACCTACCTGATGACCGGCCAGAGCCAGACCACCCCGGAGGGGCAGGAGTTCGCCCTCCAGGTCATGCAGCACTTGAAGGATACCGTCATGCGCTGGCGGGCGGAGACCAACATCGGCTTCGCTCTGTACGGCACCCCGGCGGAGAGCCTGTGCTACCGCTTCGCCCGCATTGACCAAGAGAAGTACGGCAGCGTGGCCAACGTCACCGACAAGGGCTACTACACCAACTCCTACCATGTGGATGTCCGGGAGGAAATCGACGCTTTCAGCAAGTTCCAGCTGGAGGCCAAGTTCCAGGCCCTGTCCAGCGGCGGCTGCATCAGCTATGCGGAAATTCCCAACATGGCGGACAACCTGACCGCCCTGACCGACCTGGTGAAGTTCATCTACGACAACATTCAGTACGCCGAGTTCAACACCAAGAGCGATTACTGCCAGTGCTGCGGCTACAGCGGTGAGATTCAAATCGTGGAGGACGCCCGCAGCGGTGAGCTGGTCTGGGAGTGCCCCTGCTGCGGCAACCGGGACCACAACAAGATGAACGTGGTGCGCCGCACCTGCGGTTATCTGGGGGAGAACTTCTGGAACGTGGGCAAAACCAAGGAGATCAACAGCCGGGTGCTGCATTTGACCTGAGCCGACCGATGGGAGAATGACTATGAATTACGCCGCCATCAAAAAGTGCAACATCTCCAACGGCCCAGGCTGCCGCACCGCCCTGTTCGTCTCCGGCTGCACCCGCCACTGCGAGGGCTGCTTCAACCAGGAGGCTTGGGACTTCCACTATGGCCAGCCCTTCACCCCCGCCGTGGAGGAGGAGATCATCGAGAGCCTCCGCCCCGGCCACATCCGTGGCCTGAGCCTGCTGGGAGGAGAGCCCTTTGAGCCCGCCAACCAGCCAGCCCTGCTCCCCCTGCTGCGCCGGGTGCGCCGGGAGCTGCCGGACAAGACTGTCTGGTGCTACACCGGCTACAACTATGAGACCGACCTCCTCCCCGGCCATGTGGGAGACCCCGCCGTCACCCGGGAGCTGCTGAGCTACCTGGACGTGCTGGTGGACGGGGACTTCCGCCTGGCAGAGAAGAACATCCGCCTCCGGTTCCGGGGCAGCGAGAATCAGCGCATCATCGACGTACCCCAGAGCCTGGCCCAGGGGACTGTCGTCCTGTGGGACGGGACGGCTACGCCCTGAGGCGCCGGACAAGACAGGTATTTTCACCTCACGCAAAGCATACCTTTGCGTGAGGTGATTTTTATGTCTGCACGCCGTCCGGTGCTCCCCACGCTGACGGTAGCCCTCTGCCTGGTTGGCTTCGCCCTGGCGCTGGTGCTGCGCCCGGCGGACGCGGCGGCTGGGGCGAAAACCGGCCTGAACCTCTGCGCCCAGGTGGTGCTGCCCTCCCTGTTCCCCTTCTTTGTGCTGTCGGCGCTGGTGACGGAGCTGGGGCTGGGCAGCGCTTTGGGGCGCTGGTGCGGCCCGGCGATGAAGGCGCTCTTCGGCATCAGCGGCAGCGGCGCTGCTGCGCTGCTGCTGGGGCTCATCGGGGGATACCCCCTGGGGGCCAGGACGGTGGCCCAGCTCTATGAACAGGAGCAGATTTCCCGGCAGGACGGGGAGCGGCTGCTGCTCTTCTGCAACAACGGCGGCCCGGCCTTTATCCTCAGCGTGGCGGGGGCCAGCGTATTGGGCAGCGTCCGGGCGGGGTGGCTGCTGCTGGGCATCCACATTGTCAGCGCCCTGTGCTGCGGCCTGCTGGGGCGCTGGCTGAGGCCAGGAACGGAGCCCGTGCGCCCGTCCCCTGGCAGCGCCCCCGCGGTGCGCAGCGTCCGATTCTCCCAGGCGTTTACCAACGCCATCGGCAGTGCGGTGCAGTCCTCGCTGAACGTCTGCGCCTGCGTGGTGCTGTTCGCGGTGATTTTGCGGCTGGCGCGGCTCTTTGGGCTGCTCCAGCCCGGTATCCGGCTGCTGGAGGGGCTGGGGATGAACGCGGTCTGCGCCGAGGCGCTGCTGTCCGGCGTGGTGGAGCTGACCAACGGGGTGGCCCTGCTGGAGGGGGCCTCCGTCTACTATGCCGTGCCGGTGGCTGCCTTTCTGCTGGGCTTCGGCGGGCTGTCCATTTTCTGCCAGACCGCCTCCATGCTGGCCGCCAGCGGGCTGTCCCCCCTGTGGTGCCTGAAGGGGCAGCTGCTCCACGGCTTCCTCTCCTTCGTGCTGGCTGCGGCGGCGGTGCAGTGGTTCCCCTGGGCGGTCGGCACGATGACTTCCGCCGCCGCTGTGACCGGAGGGTACTCCGCCGCCCTCCTGCCGCCTCTCCTTGGAATGGGGGCCTGGTGCGGCGTTTTGGGGATCGCTGTTCTTTTTCGGAAAAAAGGTAGCTTTTTTCGGGGAAAAGCGGTATGATAAAGACAGCCAGTTTCAGAGAAAGAGAGGCCTTTTGCTATGCTGTTTCGCAAGGACATTGAACCGCGCTGCCAATACTGCGCCAAGGGGGAGCCGTTGAAGGACGGGCAAATCGCCTGCCCGAAGAAGGGGGTCGTTGCCCCCGGCTATCACTGCTTCCGCTTTCAGTATGACCCGTTGAAGCGGGTGCCGCCGCAACCGGCAGTTCCTGATTTTTCCAAATTTTCCGACGAAGATTTCACCCTCTGAGCCTCCACAGGCATTTTTCCCGCAGAACTGGGCAAAGTAACGGCGTACCAACCGTGCCATTGCGCGGGAACGAGGGAGGATTTGCCATGTTGGATAAAACCGCTTTGACCCTGGCCATTATCGGCGGGCTGAACTGGGGGCTGATCGGCCTGTTCCGGTTCGACCTGGTGGCCTGGCTGTTCGGCGGCTCCGGGACTGTGCTCAGCCGCCTGGTCTATGGGCTGGTGGGGCTGGCCGCGATCTGGTGCATCTCGCTGCTCTTCCGGGACAACGATACCGTTCGGCAGGAACACGCCACCTGATGTTATCGCCGGAGGCTTCCGGCCAGCGACTGCGCGTCTTTGCTGACGCGCAGTTTTTTTGTCTTTCCCCCTTGACAGATACCCCCACAGGGTATATACTGCTATTATGATAAGAAATACCCCCAAGGGGTATATAAGGAAAGGAGTTGACCCACATGGAGGAGCAGTGCTGCTGCACCCGCAAAAAGGAGCGCTCCGAGGCCGAGCATCGGGACCTCATCAACCGCCTGAGCCGCATTGAGGGCCAGGTGCGGGGGCTGAAACGGATGGTGGATGAGGACTGCTACTGCGTGGACATCCTGACCCAGGTCAGCGCCACCACCGCCGCCCTGAACAGCTTCACCAAGGAGCTGCTGTCCACCCACATCCGCACCTGCGTGGCGGAGGACATCCGGGCCGGCAACGACGAAAAGGTGGAGGAACTTGTGAAGACCCTGCAAAAGCTGCTGAAATAGGGCTAGAAAGGAACCGTTATGAAGCAAAAGTTCAACGTATTCGGCATGAGCTGCGCCGCCTGCCAGGCTCATGTGGAGAAGGCGGCAGGCGGCCTGGCGGGCGTGGAGGACGCGGCGGTGAACCTTCTGGCCGGGACGATGGTAGTGACCTACGACCCGGACGTGCTCTCCCCCCAGGACATCTGTGCCGCCGTGGAGAAGGCGGGCTATCGGGCCACTGTGGCCGGGCAGGAGCAGAAGGGCAAGGCCGTCTCCTCCGCTCAGGCGGAGGCTCAGGCCAGGAAGGAGGAGATGAACAAGGAGCTGCGGTGGATGAAGACCCGTCTCATCATCTCCGTCTGCTTCCTGGTTCCCCTGGTTTACGTCTGCATGGGGCATATGTTCGGCGCGCCGCTGCCCTCCTTCCTCACCGGGGTGGAGAACAGCATGACCTACGCCCTGCTCCAGTTCGTGCTGGTGCTGCCCATTCTGTACGTCAACGATAAGTATTTTAAGGTGGGCTTCCCCGCCCTGTTCCGCCGCGCCCCCAACATGGACTCGCTGGTGGCGCTGGGGGCTGCCGCCTCCCTGCTGTACTCCCTGTACGCCATGTTTATGGTCAGCTGGGCCCTGGGCCACGGGGACATGGAGCTGGCGGAGGAGTACCACATGAACCACCTCTATCTGGAGAGCGTGGGCATGATTTTGACCCTGGTGACGGTGGGCAAGTTCCTGGAGACCCGCAGCAAGGGCAAGACCAGCCAGGCCATGGAGCGGCTGATGGACCTGGCCCCCAAGACCGCCACCCGGCTGGAGGACGGCGCAGAATCCACCGTCCCGGTGGAGGAGGTGCAGCCGGGGGATACCCTGCTGGTGCGCCCCGGCGAGGCCATCCCCGTGGACGGCGTGGTGCTGACCGGCGCTTCCGCCGTGGACGAGAGCGCCCTCACCGGGGAATCCATCCCCGTGGAGAAGGGCGTTGGCGACAGCGTCTCCGCTGCCACCATCAATAAGAACGGCTCCTTCACCTTCCGGGCTACCCGGGTGGGGGAGGATACCACCCTGTCCCAAATCATTCATCTGGTGGAGGATGCCTCCGCCAGCAAGGCCCCCATCGCCAAGCTGGCGGACAAGGTAGCGGGGGTGTTCGTGCCGGTGGTGCTGTGCATCTCCCTGGTCACCTTTGCAGTGTGGATGCTGGTGTCCGGCAGCGTCTCCAGCGCGCTGACCTCCGCCGTGGCGGTGCTGGTGATTTCCTGCCCCTGCGCATTGGGGCTGGCCACCCCGGTGGCTATTATGGTGGGCACCGGCAAGGGGGCGGAGCTGGGCGTGCTGTTCAAATCCGCTGAGGCCCTGGAGAGCCTCCACAACGTCAACACCGTGGTGGTGGACAAAACCGGCACCCTGACCGAGGGCAGGCCGGTGGTTACAGACCTGGTTCCGGCGGCGGGCGTTTCCCAGGAGGAACTACTCCGGCTGGCCGCCTCCCTGGAGGCCCCCTCGGAGCACCCCCTGGCGGAGGCCATCGTCCGTGCCGCGAAGGAGCGGGGCCTCGCCGCTGCGCCGGTGGAGGACTTCTCCGCCCAGCCGGGCCGGGGCCTGCGGGCCAGGCTGGAAGGGAAACAGTATCTCGCGGGCAATCAGGCCCTGATGGAGGCGGAGGACGTCGCCGTGCCCGCCGGAGCGGGGGACGCCCTGGCGGAGGCCGGAAAGACCCCGCTGTACTTTGCCGCCGATGGCCAGCTTCTGGGTATCATCGCCGTGGCGGATGTGCCCCGCAGCGACAGCAAGGCCGCCGTGGACGCCTTCCGGGATTTGGGGGTGGAGGTGGTCATGCTCACCGGTGACAACCAGCGCACTGCCGCCGCCGTGGCGAAAACCCTGGGCATCTCCTCCTTCATCGCCGGGGTGCTGCCCACCGAGAAGGAAGCGAAAATCTCTGCCCTCCAGCAGGAGGGCCGCAAGGTGGCTATGGTAGGGGACGGCATCAACGACGCCCCCGCCCTGACCCGGGCGGACGTGGGCATCGCCATCGGTGCGGGCACCGATGTGGCTCTGGAATCCGCCGACGTAGTGCTGATGAAGAGCAGCCTGTTTGACGCCGTCACCGCTATGGAGCTGAGCCGGGCCACCATCCGCAACATCAAGCAGGACCTGTTCTGGGCCTTCTGCTATAACTGCGTGGGTATCCCCCTGGCCGCCGGTGTGTTTTACCCCCTTCTGGGCTGGCAGCTCAGCCCCATCTTCGGCGCGGCGGCTATGAGCCTGAGTTCCGTCTCCGTGGTGTCCAACGCCCTGCGGCTGCGGTTCTTCAAGCCGAAGCACAGCGCCCCCACCTCCGCTCCGGCTTCCTCCCCCGCAGCGCCGGAGGAACCCCCCGCCTGTCCCCGGTCGGCGCCCCAGCAGGAGGGGGGGGCCCGGGGGCTTGCCGTCAACGGCATGATGTGCCAGCACTGCACCCGCCGGGTGGAGGAGGCGCTGACCGCTCTGCCGGAGGTGCGCTCCGCCAAAGCCGACCTGGAGACCCACAGCGTCACCATCACCCTGAACGCGGCCGTGGCGGACGAGGCGCTGGCCGCCGCCGTGACGGAGGCCGGCTACGAGCCGGGCGAATGTACTGTCCCCACTCCCAGGAGTGAAGCAGATATCAATCAAAATGAGGTGAACACAATGACAAAGGTACTGACCGTAGAGGGCATGATGTGCGTCCACTGCAAGGCCAATGTGGAGAAGGCCCTGTCCGCCGTGGCAGGCGTGACCTCCGCCGTGGCCGATTTGGAGGCCAAGACCGCCACCGTCACCCTGGCCGCCCCCGTGGCGGACGAGGTGCTGACCGCCGCCGTCACCGACGCGGGCTACGAGGTCAAGGGCGTGCAGTAAGCATACCGCCGCAAAAAACGCTCCCCTTATGAGAAATCTCATAAGGGGAGCGTTGCGTTTTGTGTGTCCACGCATTACAGCGCCTGCTTCAGCGCCTGGGCAATCTGGTCGGGGCAGGAGGTGGACTTCATGCCACAGTGGATGCCTTCCATCCGGGAGATGGCGTCCTCTACCTTCATCCCCTTCACCAGGGCGGAAATGCCCTTCAGGTTGCCGTTGCAGCCGCCGATGACCTCCAGATTTTGGATGACACCATCCTCCACCTCAATGTTCATCAGGCGGGAGCAAACGCCCTTGGGCTGATAACTGATTTTCATGCTGCTTCACCTGCCCTTCCGAGGTGTCGGCCTGAGCGCTGAGGCACTGGGCGCAGACACCGTAATAAATCAGCTCGTGGTGATGTACCTGGTGGCCATAGTGCCGGGCCACCGCTTCCTCCGTTTCACTGACTGCGGTTTCGTTTAAAAACAGGTCGGACACCTTGCCGCACTGCTGACAGCAGAAGTGGGCGTGCTCCGACAGGTTCCCGTCATACCGCTCCACCGGAAAGGGCAGCCGCCGCACCCGCCCGTCCTCACAGAGGAGGCTCAGGTTGCGGTAGACCGTGCCAAGGCCCAGGTGGGGCGACTGCGGCTTCAGGCTGGCGTAAATCATCTCCGCCGTGGGATGCTCTGTCGTCCCGCACAGGTATTCGTAAATCAACTCCCGCTGTCTGGAATAGCGCCTGGCATTCATGGGTTCCCT
This sequence comes from Clostridiales bacterium, assembly GCA_020860385.1. GTDB lineage: Bacteria > Bacillota > Clostridia > Oscillospirales > Oscillospiraceae > Onthomonas. The sequence continues at coordinate 5,953 of JAJBUK010000044.1, read as the reverse complement.
TACACGCTCCTACTCGTACTGTCTTAAGGGTATCATACCATCTTTTTGGATAAATTGCAAGGGAGGCGCTGCATAAATCAGAGGTTCCATAGCAAAGCAAAACTAAAACCTGTTGATAAATGACGGGATTTGTTGTACACTGATAGATAAGACAGGGGGCGCAGCGGCTTCGGCGGACGCTCGTTTTTCGCAAGATTCCGTTCCGACAGATTGCCGTGGGCGTTGACAGCGTGTATGGAAGAATGACAGGGTTCAGAACTATGTGTGATGAAAAGAAATTGATACCGTTTCCGCAGTATGATGCGCTGAAAACGGAGATTCAACAGCTGCGGGAAGAACTGTCCGCCGTCATTTTGGAGCAGGATGATTTGCGGCTGCAACAGTGTAAAAATATCGAAGCGGCCTATCTGCTGCGGTTCGGCGGGCTGGAATACGCAGCCTACGAAGCGGAGTGCCAATATCTGAGGTATAAACGCAAGCTGGAGCTTGTGATCATGAAGCGGAACCGGCAGGAGCCGGTAGACATCCAGGCGTTGGAGAAGATTCTCGACCAGGAGTTCCAGGACTATCAGCTGCAGCTTGACGCGCTGATTCAGAGCATGAACGAGGCGTTGGACCGCAGCCAGGCGGAAACGCTGACGGAGGAGGATGCAGCCTCCCTGAAATCCATGTATCGGAAAATCGTCAAAGCCCTGCACCCAGACCTGCACCCGGAGCTCTCCGATGCGAAAGCGGGACTGTTTTCCAGAGCCGTCACGGCCTATCAGGATGGCAATCTGGAGCTGATGCAGGCGATTTTTGAACTGGTCAGGCAGGATGATTTGCACGAGGAGGACGCTTCCCTGCTCTCCTATCAAAAGGAAAAGGAACAGCTCGTCCAAAAGCTCCAGCAGGTTCGGGCGCGGACGGCGGAGATACAGACGACCTATCCCTATACGCTGAAGGAGTTTTTGGACGATGAGGCCAAGGCGCTCCAGCGGAAGGAGGAGCTGGAACGCCTGTGCAAAGCGTATCAGGCGCAGGCAGAGGATTATAAGGCGCGGATAAAGGACTATCTGCCATAGGAGAACGGCATGACACCTGGAAGATTACATACTCTATTGTACGAGAACTACCTTTGCTGGGACTTTGAAGTATACACGAACAGGAATCAGCTCAGGCCGGTTTTGAAGCCGCTTTTCATCGAAAATCGCGATGGAGTGCCCCAAATCAAGCTGGAATACTACCAGGACATCAGCTGCGAACGAAGTATCACATCGGAATATTTGGATGCAGGATGCAGCGATGACGAACTGCTTTCTCTGGTCGATGCTCGTATGAGGTCGGACAAATGGTTCGAGATGCCGGAGTGTTTCACCGGAGACCGGCTTTTTTCCCTTGACCTTCCGGTGGGTTTCATTCATATAACAAACTGGGTGGGCAAAGAAATGCAGCCGTTTAACGTCGAATCCGCAGGATATGGCGTAACCTATCGAGACAATGCCGGACGCCGCGTTTCCACAAAGACGGTGTTTGACATCTGCCTGCCGACGGAACGGTTAGATGCCGGCAGTTGGTACGAACTTTACTTTCAGAGTGACAGCGAGAACGAAGCACAGTGGCGGGGATTTCCCCATAAATATACAACCGACCAGTCCCTGGTTCTGACCGGCGCACTGGGGAACTGGTCTTTTGGCATCAGCGCGTACAACGCCAAGTTCGACCCGCAGCTCTGTGATTCCTATGAGGTGCGCTATACGCCGGACGGGAATGGATTTTTGATTCGGATAAAGCGAAAGGATGTCCATAACATTTGGTTGAAGGCGGCATGGCTCAAGTCGGAAGGGCTTGACAGAACGCTGTGCCAGCAGGCACTCCGGCACTGGCTGGCGTAACAGCGTCATATACATATCAGGGGAGGAGCAAAATGAACGAATTAACAACTACATCGGCGGGCGGCCTCATCGCCCTGAAATATGGGGCGAAAAACGAACTGCAAGAGTTTAAGCCTTTTCAAAGAGACATCCTCCTGTTTGACACCTACATCGCAGGCACCTCTCACATCGAGAACATCGCAGCCCTGGAGCCGAGTATCAAGGTGGGGGACAGGTTAAACTTTTTCAGGGAAACAGAAAATGAATACGATGCAAATGCCATCGTCATCAAAACCGCAGCAAACGAGAAAATCGGATATGTACCCCAAAAGGACAATATTGTGTTTTCCAGACTAATGGACGCTGGTAAGCTGCTGTTTGGAAGGGTCAAAGCAAAGGAACTGCGGGGAAAGTGGGTCAAGATATCTATCGACATTTATCTGCACGAGTAGTCCGCCCCTGAGGAAAGCTTTGTCAGGTTTATTCCTCCAGCCTGCGCGCAGACTAACACAGTCTGCAAAGGACGTATTTTTTATCTTGGGAGGAACGAGTATGAGAGCAACCATTCTGGCGCTGGCTCTGATGCTGGCGCTGGCCCTCACCGGCTGCGGCAGCAGGAGCAATGACCGGAATACCACCGGCGACACGTCCGCTTCCGTGACGGACAGCGGGGACGACACCGCCCGGAATGACACCCAAACCGGCAGCGACGCCGAGGACGCCGACACCACAAACAGCGGCTCCTACGCCGCAGACGCGGAGGGCCAGGTGGACGAGGGCACCGCATCGGGTACAGACCGGGCCGACGACGCTGCCGATGACGCAGCCGGGGACATGGCCCAGGATGCCGGGGACGCCCTGGACGAGGCCGGGGACGCCGTAGGCGACGTGGCCCGTGGCGCGGGCGACATCGTAGACGACGCCGGGGACGCCATCGGTGACGCGGCCCGGGATGCCGCCGACGCGGTGGAGAACGCCGTCGGCAGCGGGGAGCAGGGGACTGTCAGCGTCAACACCCCTGCCAACGGCTGATACCCTGGCACGGCGGCGCTGACGCGCCGACAAAACGGGCTGCCCGCCGAGGCTTCGACGGGCAGCCCTTCTGCCGTTTTGGGGGCCTTATGAACGGCTGGCTACACCAGCTTCTTCCGGGGCTTCAGGCCAAAGGACACCTCGATGGCGGTGTCCACCAGCTTCATCTGCTCCTCCCCCAGGCGGCCCATCCGCTCCCGCAGGCGGCGCTTATCCAGGGTGCGCACCTGCTCCAGCAGGACAACGGAATCCCTAGTCAGGCCGCAGTCCTGGTCGATCAGCTCGATGTGGGTGGGCAGCTTCGCCTTGTTCATCTGGCTGGTGATGGCCGCGGCAATCACCGTGGGGCTGTGCCGGTTCCCCATGTCGTTCTGGATGATGAGCACCGGCCGCACGCCGCCCTGCTCGCTGCCCACCACCGGGCTCAGGTCGGCATAGAAAATATCTCCTCGTCTTACACTGCTGTCCAATTTGTTCACGCTCCGTGGTACAGGCGGACGGCTAGCCGCCCGCAGATTCCTGTTCCCCCCCGTCACATGGGCGCAGCGCTTTATGTAACAGGGGGTACTTAAATTGTCCCACCCTTTGACCGGAAATATACCGGCCAGGACGGGCGGAACTGCCACATTCTATGCCGCAACTTTCGACAGAGAAACCGCCGCCGGACGCAGATGGCATCCGGCGGCGGGGCAGCGTGATTCAGTTGTATTCACTCCACATAGACCCGGGGAACGCGGGGGGCGATGTCGCACAGCATCTCATAGGAGATGGTGCCGACGGCGTCGGATTTTTCCGTCAGGGGCAGCTCCTCCCCAAAGACGGTGACCTCATCCCCCACCGTTACCTCCGGCAGGTCGGTGACGTCTATCATGCACATATCCATGCACACCCGGCCGATTTGCCGCACCCGCTGGCCGTGGAGCAAAAACTCCTGCCGGGAGGACAGCAGCCGGAACAGCCCGTCCCCGTAGCCCACGGGAACCACCGCCACCAGGCTGTCCCGCTCCAGCGTGTAGGTGCGGCCATAGGAGATGCAGCTGCCCGCAGGCATGGCCTTCACCGAGGCGATGCGGCTTTTCAGCTCCATCACCGGGCGCACGTTCACCATGCCGTCACAGGCGTGGTCGGGGGAGTAGCCGAAGAGGAGGATGCCGGGGCGCACCATGTCATAGTGTACCTCCGGGTAGTTCAGGGTGGCGGCCCCGGCGCAGCAGGTGCGGATGGGGAAGGTGCGGCCCATGGCGGCCAGCTTTGCCAGAAGGGCATTGTACCGGTCGATTTGCAGCCGGGAATAGGCGGGGCAGGTGTCCGCGTCGGAGAAGTGCTGCATCAGCCCCACCGGCTCCAGACCGGGGAGGCTGCAAATCTCCTCCACCTCTGCCGCAGCCCGGTCAATGGTGTCCTCCTGGCACAGGAGACCCAGGCGGCCCATGCCGGTGTCGCACTGGATAAAGCAGTTCAGCCGCCCGCCCGCAGCCAGGGCCGCGGCGGAGTGTTCCTTTGCCAGAGCCACGTCGTACACCGCCTGGGTCAGGTCGTACCGGAGCAGTTCGGCGGTGTAGGCGATGGGGGTGTAGCCCAGAATCAGGATGGGCCGGGTCAGCCCCGCCTCCCGCAGCTGGATGGCCTCGTCCAGGCAGGCCACCAGCAGGTAGTCCGCCCCCAGTTCCTCCAGCTTCCGCCCTACGGCCACGGCTCCGTGGCCGTAGGCGTTGGCCTTCACCAGCCCGGCGAACCGGCTGCGGGGGGCCAGCGCCCGGAGGGCGTGATAGTTTCCCGCCAGGCGGTCCAGATGAATCTCCGCCCAGGTGCGTTTCGTCTCATTTGTCATGGCAAATCCCTCTTTCCTTCGGCGTTCTGCACCGCCAAATGCCTACCCTGCCTGCACGCCCTCCCGACGCAGCTGCTCCTGGTGATATTGCAGGGTGTACAGCTGGTAGTACCGGCCATGCCGGGCCAGCAGCTCCTGATGGGTGCCCTGCTCCAGAATCTCGCCGTGGGACAGGACGATGATATTGTCCGCGTGCTGGATGGTGGACAGCCGGTGGGCCACGATGAGCATGGTGCCTACGCTGCGCATCTTCTCCAGGGAGTCCTGAATCAGCAGCTCGGTCTCCGTGTCGATGTTGGCGGTGGCCTCGTCCAAAATCATAATGTCCGGCTTGTGGATGATGGTGCGGGCGAAGCTCAAAAGCTGTCGCTGGCCTGCGGAGAAGTTGTTGCCCCGCTCCCGCACAGGCTCGTCCAGGCCGCCCTCCAACCGGTCAATGAAGTGGTCAGCGTTCACATAGCGGCAGACCTCCATGACTTCCTCATCGGAGATGCCCTCCTCCCGCAGGAGGATGTTGCTGCGGATGGTGCCGGAGAACAGGAACACGTCCTGGAGCATCTGCCCGAAGTGGCGGCGGAGGGAGGACAGCTTGATGGTGCGGATGTCCACGCCGTCCAGGAGTATCTGCCCCTTCTGCACCTCATAGTTCCGGCAGAGGAGGGACAGGATGGTGGTCTTGCCGGAGCCGGTGGAACCCACAAAGGCCACCGTGTCCCTGGCGTTCACATGGAAGGAGACCCCTTTCAGCACCCACTCGCCGGGGACGTAGGCGAACCACACGTCCCGGAACTCGATTTCCCCCCGCACCTCCGTCAGTTCAACGGCGTCCGGCGTGTCCACAATGGCGGGCTGGAGGTCCATGACGGAAAAGACCTTCTCCGCCGAGGCGAAAGCGGACTGGAGCCAGTTGAACTGCTCCGCCAGGTTCTGGATGGGGTTATAGAACTTGGAGATATACATATAGAAGGTGACGCAGGTGCTGCTGGTGATGGTCTGGCCCAGGAAGGAGGCCCCGTCCAGATACCCCTTGCCTCCCAAGTACAGCAGGCACAGGATAGAGCTGATGTAGAGCATATAGACCAAGGGCCGGAAAATGCCGAACACAAAGATTTGCCGCTGCTTTGCCTGGCCCAGCCGGTTGCTCTTCTCCCGGAACTCCGCCATCTTCTCCGCCTCCCGGTTGAACACCTGGGTGATTTTGATGCCGGACAGGTTCTCGGAGAGGTAGGTGTTGATG
>JAJBUK010000057.1 GCA_020860385.1 Clostridiales bacterium | reverse complement strand
AGAACAACGGCCCCGCCTGCCAGAATCGCCGCCGCGCCCCAGCCCCGCCTCAGAACCCGCCGCTCCCGGGCGGAGACCGGTACGTGCAACGCCGCCGCCAGCAGCAGCGCCGCCCCGGCCACCAGGGCCGTCTGCCGCAGCACCGGCGTCAGCAGTACGGCGGCGCCCGCCAGGGCCAGGCCCAGCGTTTTCCAGTTCCGTTCCATAGGCGAGCCTCCAAACTCCGCCCCTTTGTCAAAGGCGGTATGGGAAATAACGAGAATTTTGGAAGAAAAAACGGTTGTAAATGGGGGGCAGGTATGCTAGAATAGTCGATGCACGAGTACAAGTGGCCACCGTGCGCGGACATATGGCCGTGAAGCAAAGCATTTTCTCCGGCTTCCCCCCGGTTTCCGCGCTCTGTTTGGTGGCTGACCGGGAGAGAGGCTGGGTTACTATGGCTCAGGAATCGAAGTATTATATTGTAGAGGCGTCCGCCCTGCCGGAAATCATTTTGAAGGTGGCCAGGGCCAAGCAGGCCCTGGAGTGGAAGGAAGCCGCCACCGTCAACGAGGCCACCCGCCTTGTGGGCATCAGCCGCAGCGCCTTCTACAAGTACAGGGACGCGGTGCACCCCCTCAGCGATATGATGCGGGGCCACATCGTCACCATGCAGGCCATGCTGAAGGATGAGCCTGGGGTGCTGTCCTCCATTTTGAATATTTTTGCCGCTTCCGGCGGGAATATTCTCACCATCAATCAGTCTATCCCCACTGGCGGCATCGCCGCCGTCACCCTGTCCACCGAGACCTCTGGGCTGCTGATGCCGCTGGAGGAGCTGGTTCACAAAGCGTCCTCTATGGAGGGCGTGCTAAAGTTTGAGATTCTGGCCGGGTAAGGAACCCAGGCTGGCAGCCGCGGGGCAGCCGTTCGCGGCAATATAGAGTGAGGTGTCTATCATTATGGTAAATGTAGCGATTCTGGGTTACGGCACAGTCGGCAGCGGTGTTGGCGAGATTTTTTACAAAAACGGCCAGCACATCTCCGAGCGGGTGGCCAACGAAGTCAACCTGAAATACATCCTGGACCTGCGGGAGTTTCCCGGCGACCCCTATGCCGACCGGGTGATTCACGACTTCTCCATCATTGAAAACGACCCGGAGGTGGCCGTGGTGGTGGAGACCATGGGCGGCGTGGGCTTCGCCTATGACTGCACGAAGCGGGCCCTGTCCAGAGGCAAGAGCGTCGTCACCTCCAACAAGGAGCTGGTGGCCACCCACGGCTATGAGCTGCTCCAGCTGGCCAAGGCCAACGGCTGCTCCTACCTGTTCGAGGCCTCCGTAGGCGGCGGCATCCCCATCCTGCGGCCCATGGCCAACTGCCTGGCCGCCAACGAGCTCCAGGAGATCGTCGGCATCCTGAACGGCACCACCAACTATATCCTGACCCGTATGATTCGCGCCGGTCTGTCCTTTGACGCGGCGCTGAAGGAGGCCCAGGACAACGGCTATGCCGAGAAGGACCCCACCGCCGACATTGAGGGTCACGACGCCTGCCGGAAAATCTGCATCCTGTCCTCCCTGGGCTACGGGCGGCACATCTACCCGGAGCAGGTGCCTACGGAGGGCATCTCCAACATCACCCTGTCCGACGTGGCCTACGCCCGCAGCGGCGGCTACCGCATCAAGCTGTTTGGCCGCTCCATCCGCCGGGAGAGCGACGGCAAGGTCTGCGCCTATGTGGCCCCCCATCTGGTGGATGAGGAGTCCCCCCTGGCCAACGTGGAGGACGTGTTCAACGCCATCCTCGTCACCGGCGACTCCATCGGGGATGTCATGTTCTATGGCCGCGGGGCGGGCAAAATGCCCACCGCTTCCGCCGTGGTGGCCGACGTGATGGACATCGTCCGGGCCAAGGGCAAGAAGCTCATCACCTGGGAAGAGGGGGGCAGCGACACCACCTATTCCGTGGACGAGGTGGCCAACCGCTGGTACCTCCGGGTGGCAGGCGACCTGTTCGTGGACGGGGCCAAGCGCCTGCGCAACGGCGACGCCAAGGACGGGGAGAGCGCCTTTATCACCGATGAGGCCATGACCCCGCCCCAGCTCCGCGCCTGGGCGAAGGGGCTGGAGATCCGCGCCCTGTACCGGGTGCTGTAAGCCCTGCGCCCCCTGGCGGGCAGGCGCATAAATTGAGAGTGAGCCGGAGGCGCAGTCTGCGCTCCGGCAGGTCATATGAGGGAGGTCCTTTTTTACAATGGCTCTGATCGTGCAAAAGTTTGGCGGCTCCTCTGTTGCGAACCTGGAACGGGTGCAGCACGTCGCCAAAATCATCACCGATACCTATCGGGCGGGGAACGACGTGGTGGTCGTCCTGTCCGCCCAGGGCAAAACCACCGACCATCTGATTGCGATGGCGAAGGAGTACAACCCCCGGGCGTCCAAACGGGAGCTGGACCAGCTGCTGACCATTGGTGAGCAGCAGTCCGTGGCCCTGTGCGCCATGGTGATTGAGGGGATGGGGTACCCCGTTATCTCCCTGAACGCCTGGCAGGTGGGCTTTAAGACCAACCGGGTCTACGGTGACGCCCGCATCAAGCGCATCGACACGGAACGCCTCCAGGCGGAGTTGGATTCCCACAAAATCGTCATCTTCACCGGCTTCCAGGGCATCAACCGGTATGACGATGTCACCACCCTGGGCCGGGGCGGCAGCGACACCTCTGCCGTAGCGCTGGCCGCCGTCCTCCATGCGGACAAATGCCAGATTTTCACCGATGTGGACGGTGTTTACACCGCAGACCCCAACAAGGTGGAAGGGGCCAGGAAAATCGACGAAATCACTTATGACGAAATGCTGGAAATGGCCACCCTGGGCGCCAAGGTGCTGCACAACCGCAGCGTGGAGATGGCGAAGCGGTACAACGTCAATCTGGAAGTGCTGTCCAGCTTCACCGGGAACCCGGGTACGATTGTTAAGGAGGTAGTAAAACCGATGGAAAATTCTCATGTCAGCGGTGTCGCAAAGGATAAAAATATTGCCCGCCTGGCGCTGGTGGGCCTGAAAAACGAGCCCGGCGTGGCGTTTAAGGTGTTCTCCCTGCTGGCCAGGAACAATGTTAACGTGGACGTGATTTTGCAGTCCATCGGCCGGGGGGATGAGAAGGATATTTCCTTCACCGTGGCCCGCAGCGATACGGAGCTGTGCAAGCAGCTGCTGGACGAGCGCAAGGAGAGCCTGGGCTTTGAGGACATCTCCATCAATGACCATATCGCCAAGGTCTCCATCGTGGGGGCCGGTATGATCGGAAACCCCGGCGTGGCCGCCGCCATGTTCGAGGCCCTGTATGCCGCCGGTATCAACATCAATATGATTTCCACCAGCGAAATCAAGGTCTCCGTTCTGGTGGACGAGGCGGACGCTGACCGGGCGGTGCAGGTGGTGCATGACAAGTTCTTCCGGGATTTTGGCCGCTCCTAAATCTCTGAACCATCACGGCCGGGGCGGAAGGCTGTGCCTTCGCCCCGGCTTTTTACTGCGTCAGGAGGGTGTCGTTATTCCCGTCTTCGCTGGGCAGCTGGGCTGCATACAGCGCCAGATTGTCTGCCAGCGATGTGAGGAACAGGGACAGCAGCTCCAGCTGCTCCTGGCTGCGCCCTTCGGCAATGACCAGGGCCATGGCTGCCGCCGCTGTCACCAGTGCGCCCCCTGACGGCCCCTGTGCTGCGTTTGACATATCTGCTCCTATCCGCCTGTGCAGGCCGGTCGAAAGCCGCCGTTCCTCCCCCAGTTTATGCGCTGTCCGCCCCAGGGTTGCATCCCTCCGGCAGGGCAGCCCACAACAGAAAGGAGTTTGCCATGCTGCTCCCCTATCAGCCGCTGACCGCGCCCTTCCCCCAGGAGGAGTGGCAGCAGGACTTCCGCCAGGCCCGCCGCATTAAGGGCGTCCGCTTCGGGGCGGAGTGTCTCTACCTGAGCCGCTTTGCCGGGTTGGGCGGGCGCTATATCCCCTATCGGGACATTGTCCGCTGGTATATCCAGCTGAAGGAGGCCACCGGCGGGGAGGCCACCTTCCACAGCTACCGCCTTGTGGTGAACTACGGAGCTGAGGGGGAGTGGGCCGCCTCCCTGGGGGAGTACAGCGCCAACCTGAACGAGCGCACGCCGGAGGCCGAGGTGCGCACCCTGATGGCCCAGCACCCGGAGATACCCCTGGGCCGCGACCCCCAGCGCAGAACCAGGTTCCGCTGAATCTTTTACAGAAAAACGCCGTACCGAAGCGGACGCTTCGGTACGGCGTTTTGTTCTTTAACGGTCATCTGTATTCCTGCAAAACGTGGCTCTCTATCCAGCCCAGCAACCAGCCGTAGATGTCCTCCCGGTCGGCCTCGTTCAGCAGTTCGTGCCGGTCGTCCTTCCACAGCTTATAGGTGACATCCGTCACCCCCCACTTCTGGTACTGTCGGGTGAGCCTGGGAACGTCCTTCCCCATATGCCCCACCGGGTCCTTTTCGCCGGAAATCAGCAGCATGGGGGTCCGTGAGGTGATTTGTTCGAAATCCTCTTCCCGGGCCAGGTGGCCCGCCAGCTTAAAAAAGTCCCGATAGCCTCCCACGGTGAAGCAGATGCCGCACAGCGGATCCTGCAGGTACCGGTCCACATTCTCCACATCCCGGCTGAGCCAGTCGCAACCGGTCCTGGTGTGGGTGAACTGCCGGTTGAAGCGGCCCACCACCCGATTCTCCAGCCATTTGCTGTGATAGGTGGCCCCACGGGTCAGGCACAGCAGGTTGGCAACCCCTCCCGCAGCCTTGGCGGCCCGCTCGGATACGATGCCGGTGCCCATCAAAATGACACCTCTGGCCTTTCCGGTGTACTGAGTGATGTAGCGCCTCACCACAAAGGAACCCATGCTGTGGGCCAGCAGCACCAGCGGCGCAAAGGGGAAGGCTCCCTGGGCCCGGAGGGCTACGCTCTCCACATCGTCCACAATGACCTGGTCGCCGTCCTGCTCGGTAAAGAAGCCCATCTCCTTCGGCTCCCGCACGCTCTGGCCGTGGCCCAGCATATCGTGGCCAATCACCGCGATGCCGCGGCTGGTCAGGTAGAGGGCGAAGTCCTCATAGCGTTCTACATACTCCTCCATGCCGTGAACGATTTGCACCACCGCCCGCACCTGGCCGCTGTCCGGCTGCCACAGGACGCAGTGGAGGCTGCGTTTGCCGTCCCGGGAGGGAATCCACAGTTTTTCTTTCTTCATGGGGTCCTCTCCTTTCTGCGGCTGCCCTGCCGCGTCACATCAGAAATTTCGCCCACCCCAGCAGCAGGCGGATGCCGCTGAGCACCACCTGGCGGACAGGGGAGACGGATTGGTCCACCTCTTCCCCGCTGGGAAGCACCGTGGTGTCCTCATCGATCACCGTGGCGGCCTGCGCCTCGTAATACGCCATGTCCTCCCGCAGCATGGCATTGAGGTCCTCGCTGTCCACCGCCAGCATCAACTCCGTGTCCAGGTAGACGCTGCGCATATCGAAGTTGAAGGAGCCGATCAGGGACATATCATCGTCAATGGCGATCACCTTCCCGTGGTAGGAGTAATCTCCGTGATATTCCAGCAGGGTGACCCCCTGCTCCACCACCTTGAGCCGGTCCGCCTGGTAGTAGGCCGCGCCAAAGGGGTTGCTGTTGTTGGCCGGGGAATTGGTCATCAGCTGCACCGTGGGCACCAGACTGGTCAGGGTGCCGAACTCCTCCATCATCGCGCTGTTGCAGATGACATAGGGGGTGTGGATGCTGACGCTCTCCGTAGCGTTTTCCATCAGCTGACAGACGGCATAGTACACCTTCGGCTCCTTGGAGAGGATGCTCGTATCGCCGGAAATCAGGGTGATTTTGTCCGTCTCCACGGTGTTGGCCTCATAGTCATACGCGGTGAAGAGCTCCGGCTGCGCCTCCTGGAGGTCGGCGTACACCTCCTCCAGTTCGTTGACCGCCCGCTTTACGCTGGCGGTGCCGGCAAGGCGGGTACTGTTGTGGAACACGGTGCAGTTCTTCGAATCCCAAACCGTCTCGAAATAGGCCTCCAGCTGCTCCATGGAGCCTTCTCCCTGGCCGGTGTAGTACACCAGCACGTCCCAGTCAAAGTTCCGCCATCCGTCGGTATCCCCCAGGAAATAATTGAAGGTATTCCGCCCGCCCAGCAGATACAGGTCGTTATCCACGATAACATATTTGTCGTGGAGCCGCCCCATGATCGTCCAGGGCTTCAGGAGGTTGATTTGGTTATAGATACGAATTTCCACATTTTCATGGCTGGACAGGGCGTAAAAGTAGGGGTTACCCTCCATATTAGTCAAGGAGCGCATCCCATCCGCCAGCAGCTGCACCTCCACGCCCCGCTCTGCGGCGGCATAGAGGGCGGCCAGCACCTGCATCCCCGCCTCGTCGGAGCGGACGTCAAAGGTGGAAAGGATAATGCGCTCCTGAGCATCGGCAATCATCCGGATCCGGGCCTCCAGGGCCTCCTCATTGTCCATCAGCACAGCGGCCCGGTCACCAGAGACTTCATCGCTGTAAAAATCGTCCGCCGAGAAGGAGGACTGATACTCCTCGCTGACCTCCTTCTGCTTGGATACCGGCAGGATGGCCCCCACCAACACATAGATGATAAACAGCACCAGCAGACCTGCGCCGCTGAGAATGCCGATGCGCCAACGGCGCTTCTTTCTCTTTCCCTTTTCCTCCTCAATGTCCAGCCACATACGGCGGTAAACCAGCAAATAGCCTACCAGCGCATAGATGGCGGCGGCCATACAGATATAGATGAGAAGATTCGCTGTACTGTAGCTGATGCTGGGCAGCAGCAGCAGGGCCACCAGGGAGCAGTCCAGAATCACCGTGGCCACCTTGCCGCACCAATGGGCGCCGTCCATCTTCTTCCCCATATGCAGGAATACCGCTCCCAGCACCGCCAGCAGCAGCTCCTTGCACAGCAGCAGCGCAGCCAGCCAGACCATCAGCGGGTACCGGGTGGTCAGGCACAGGGCGGTGACGCACTGGGTGATCTTATCCGCCAGGGGGTCAATGAACTTGCCCCACTCCGTCACCATATTGAACCGCCGGGCGATCTTCCCATCGAAGCAGTCCGTCAGCGCCGAAATGCCCAGCACCAGGGCGGCCACCAGATAATCCCGGGCTGTTTCCGCCCGGAGATAGAGGACTGCAAACACCGGAACCAGCAGGATACGGAAGTATCCCATGAGGTTAGGAATGGAAAAATACTCCCGCTTCCAGTTCTCTTTCCCGCCGGAGCCGGCCAATTTATTTACCATAGTTGAAGCTTCCTTTCAGGGTACCGCGGGAAAGACTCCCGCCTCTGCGCTGCACACTCTGGGTTCTATTGTATCACATTCCTCGGCAAGTTCACAGCTTTTTTTAAGAAATTTTTAAACTTGTTGGACACTCCCCCCCGCTTTGGTCAATATTGCCTCAAAACAGGCTAATAAATCCCCTGGAAATTCCCCCCGAACTGGTTTATCCTATAGATGCTGAAGGGAGAGGACAGCCGGGGCAACGCCAACCGCTGCCGACGTTGCCCCCGGTCACAGCCCCTCCGTCCGGGCCCGTCCCCCGTCAGCGCTGGAACTGACCATGTTTCTATTTCTTTAAAATGAAAGGTGATTATGATGAAAACTTCTAATTCCTTCTCCCATAATAAGTCTGTCAGAAAGCACAACACCAACCTGTTTGACCGCCTGCGCTACCTGAACGGCGGCGTCACCAGCCCGGAGTATTTCCGCGGCGCACTGGAGGGGCAGAAGGACGGCTCCTCTCTGGGCCTGTAATGGGACCTGACCTGTGACGCGGCAGCGGAGAATGCGCAAAAAACGCCTGACCTCGGCTAACTGCCGCCGTCAGGCGTTTCCTGTTTTTTCCTATTCTATTGTCTCGCCGTCCTGCCCCTCCGGGGCGTGATGGCCGTGGCCCTTCCGGGGGGCGCGCTTCCACTGGCCCTCCCAGCTCTCCAGCAGGCGGCTCAGCAGCGCGTCCAGCTGGCGCTGCTCCTCCTCCGTCAGCACGCTGAACATCTGGCTCTCCCGCTTTCTGGCCTCCCCGTATCGGGCCACATCCGCCCGGCCCTCGTCGGTGATGGTCAGCAGGATGCGGCGCTTGTCGGAGTCGTCCTTGGTGCGGGTAATCAGCCCCTTGCCCTCCAGCTTCGCGGCAATCTCACTCATAGAACCGGCCTGAATGTCCAGCCTGTCCTGTAGCTCCTTTTGGGTCATAGGGCCGCTGACGGACAGGATCTTCAAAATCTTGCCCTGGCCCCGGCCACCGCCGTGCTGCCGATGATAGAGGAAGTGGGCGCAGCGGTCCAGCTTCGCCCCCAGGCTCTCCTGGGTTGCGCCCTCATGGGGATGGCCTTTGTGCTCATGCCCTGCCTCTGTCAGGCGCTCCAGTTCCTCTTCCATATCAGATGCGGCTCCTTTCGATAATTACCTTTATAATATTATACCAACCCTCTTACCGGTTGTCAAGGTACCAGAATTTTAAATTTTCCTGTATTTTCCATAGAAAACCCCAATTCCAAATTGACTTTTTCTTGTAAAACAGTTACAATAAAATGTACCGGACAGTATACTGTTCCCGTTTCCGGAACAGCGCGATAGAGAAACGCTCCGCCAGGGTCGCCGCCGCACACAGCAGGCGGCCTTCCCGCCGTATGAAAGTGAGGCTAGAGGCTCGTGCATAAAGTGATTTCTGCGGGACAAATCTGCATGGATATTTGTCCCGCCTTTTCCCCGCTGACGACCTATGCGCACCCCGGCGACCTGCTTGACCCTGGAAAAATCGTTCAGGTGAAGCGCGCCGCCGTCCACACCGGCGGCAGCGTCGGCAATACCGGTCTGGCCCTGAAGCTGCTGGGCAACGATGTGCAGCTCATTGGGAAGATCGGCTCCGACGCCTTCGGCCGCATCGTCCAGAACGATTTGCAGCAGGCTGAGGCGGCAGACCATCTGATCGTCGATAAGAGCAGCTCCACCGCCTACTCCATCTTCATCTCCGTCCCCGGCACCGCCCCCTTCATCCTCCACAACGCCGGAGCCAATGAGTTCTTTATGAATACCGACGTGCCGGACAGCGCGCTGCTGGAGGCTGAGCTGTTCCACTTCGGCTACCCGCCCATCATGCGGGGGATGTACCAGGACGACGGTATCGAGCTGGTCACCCTGTTCCGGCGGGCCAAGACCTTCGGCTGCATCACCTGCATGGACTTCTCCTCCCTGGACCCGGATTCCGACGGCGGACTGATCGACTGGCCCACCGTCCTGAAAGCGGTGCTGCCCTATGTGGACTTCTTCATCCCTCGCTTTGTAGACCTGTGCTGGGTTTTGGACCGGGAGTGCTACAACGCCCTGCTGGGCGATGGAGCCCCTTCGGACATCACCGACCATGTGGTGCTTCGCCGGGACGCCGCTCCGCTGGCCCAGTGGGTGCTGGAGCAGGGCTGCGGCGCGGTTTTGGTGAAAAGCGGCACCACCGGCCTGTATCTGCGCACCAGCTGCCAGGAGCGGGTCTCCCGGTTCTGCGACGGCCACGGCCTGAATGCCCGCCAGTGGGCCAATCGGGAGATCGTTCAGCCCAGCTTCAAAGCGGATACCTTCCTCTCCGATACTGGCGCTGGCGAGGTCTGCGTCGCCGCCTTCCTGACCGCCCTTCTGAACGGAGAACGGCCTGACGCCTGCGTCTCCCTGGCCGCGGCAGAAGGGGCCAGCTGCGTCTCCAGCTCCGAGGTGCTGGGAGGGCTGCTGACCATCCCCCAGCTGAAACGGCTCATCCTCGCCGGCTGGGAGAAAAATACCCCGCCGGAAGAGTGAAGATTCCCTTTCCCAATTTGCCTGGCAGCCTGCCGGGAGGTTCGCTGAATCAGCGCCTCCCGGCAGGCTGTTTTGCGCGTTTTGTTCAGTCTGGCGGTATCCGCTGCCGGGGCGCGTTATGCGGTTCCCTTCAAGTCATCCTCCGGCGTCCAGGAGGAGATGGCGGACGGGGTGAACCGCTTCCTGGCGTGCTGGTCCGGGTACTCCAGCGTGATGCGGAGCTTCCGGACGGTGATGCCCTTGGCGTCCACAACGAGCGTCAGTTCTGCCCAGCTGCCGGGCAGCTCCAGCTTCTCCGCAGGGGAGACGCACACCAGGCGCTTGGGCCTGACCTTGCCGGAGGCGAGCCGCAGCGCGTAGCTCTCGGGAACGAGCTTTTTGAGGAGCCTGTCGTTCCGCTTCAGGTACCGCTGCACCGCGTACTTTGCGGTGGGAACGTCCAGGCGCTCCGGGATGTCCCTCGTATCGAGGCGAAACTCCTTTGCGAAGGAAAGCGCGTAGCCGATGGAGCAGAGTTTGTTGTTTTCGTAGATGTCCATAATCACATACCTCCAAAAAATCAGCGTGTGGCTGTTGGTTGGAGCAAGCGCAAAAGAAAAGCACTATGCCCGGTTGGATGACCAGCGGGCATAGCGCAAAAAAGAAACACTACTCCCATTGGTTCATCCAATCGCAATAGTGTTTTTGTGTTCCTCTTGGAACTGTGTATAGCATAACACAGGGGGCCGCGTTTGTCAATCACTTTTTTCATGTGGTTGAAAAAAGAGTTACCGGATGAATCTTACAAGCGAACTGCCGTCCAATCCTGAGCGCGGAGAAAGTTTCCGCGCTTTCTTGCTCAAATAAGGTTGACAAACACGTCCAACGGGAATATAATAAACCATAAGATTGAATATCGTCCATGAAACCGTTGAGGTGGGAGTAAAGGCGCGAGAGGTACTCACAGAGAGCTGACAGGGCTGGGAAGTCGGCAGCGGCTGCGCGTCACAATGGTCCACTGAGGGCGCGGGGAACGGAGCGGGAACGCTCTCAGTATACCGCGACGTTCGGCTCACGTCAGCAGCCGGAGATATGCTGGTATCTCAAAAGTGCGTGGGTTTCCCACGAAGCAAGGTGGCACCGCGGAGCAATCCGTCCTTGAGAAATTCTTCTCATGGGCGGTTTTTTCATGTCACAAAAAGGAGCGACGACACCATGAGCATCACCTACCTGCCCACCCTGGAGGAGGCCAGGGGCTACCGGGACGGCTACCGCTGCGTCCCCGTCAGCCGCACCATCCTCTCCGACTGCCGCACCCCGGTGGAGCTGCTGCGGATTTTGAAATCCGTCAGCCGCCACTGTTTCCTGCTGGAATCCGCCGAGCAGCAGCAGACCTGGGGGCGCTACACCTTCCTGGGCTATGACCCCAAGCTGGAGCTGACCTGCCAGGATGGGACGCTGAAAATCACCTCCGGCTTCACCATGACGGTGGAGACGAAGGACCCCGCCCAGTATATCCGTCAGATCGTGGCCGACAACCGCGCCCCCCGCATCGCGGGGCTGCCCCCCTTCACCGGCGGACTGATGGGCTACTTCTCTTATGACTATATTAAATATGCCGAGCCAAGCCTGAACCTGGACGCGGAGGACGAGGAACGGTTTAACGATGTGGATTTGATGCTGTTCGACAAGCTGATTTGCTTTGACAACTACAGGCAGACCATCACCGTCATCGTCAATATCAAGACCGACGAATTGGAGGAGAACTACGGCAAGGCGCTGCTGGAGCTTGACCAGATGGTGCAACTCATCCAGCACGGCACCCCGAAGCAGAACAAGCCCCTGGTGCTGAAAAGCGACTTCCGCCCCCTCTTCGACAAGGACGCCTACTGCGCCATGGTGGAGAAGGCCCGGCGCTATATCTACGAGGGGGACATCTTCCAGGTGGTGCTGTCCAACCGGTTGGAAGCAGAAGCGGAGGGCAGCCTGTTTGACACCTACCGCCTCCTCCGGGCCAGCAACCCCTCCCCCTATATGTTCTACATGGTGTCGGACGACATCGAGATGGCCGGAGCCTCCCCGGAGACGCTGGTGAAGCTCCAGGACGGCGTCCTCCACACCTTCCCCCTGGCGGGCACCCGCCCCAGAGGGGCCACCGAGGAGGAGGACAGAGCGTTAGAGAAAGGGCTTCTGGCCGACCCCAAAGAGTGCAGCGAACACAATATGCTGGTGGATTTGGGCCGGAACGACATTGGCCGCCTGTCCAAATTCGGCACGGTGGAGGTGGAGCAGTACATGGAGGTGCTGCGGTACTCCCACGTTATGCACATCGGCTCCACCGTCCGGGGGGAGATTCGGGACGACCGGGACGCGGTGGACGCCGTGGGCTGCGTCCTCCCGGCGGGCACCCTGTCCGGCGCGCCGAAAATCCGGGCCTGCGAAATCATCAACGAGCTGGAGAACAACAAGCGGGGCATTTACGGCGGGGCCATCGGCTATATCGACTTCACCGGCAACATGGACACCTGCATCGCCATCCGGCTGGCCTTCAAGAAGAACGGCAAGGTATTTGTCCGCTCCGGGGCGGGCATCGTGGCTGACTCCGTGCCGGAGAAGGAATATCAGGAATGTATCAACAAGGCGGCGGCCTGCGTCAACGCCGTCCGCGCCAGCGAAGGGGGGATTGACTGACATGATTTTGCTCATCGACAATTATGACAGCTTCTCCTACAACCTATACCAGCTCATCGGCGGCATCGACCCCGATATTAAAGTGGTGCGGAACGACCAGATTTCTCTTGAAGAAATCGCCGCCCTGGCGCCCTCCCACATCGTCCTGTCCCCCGGCCCGGGACGACCCAGGGACGCGGGCATCTGTGAGGAGGTAGTTCTTCGCTTCGCCGGAAAAATCCCCATCCTGGGGGTCTGCCTGGGGCATCAGGCCATCTGCGAAGCCTATGGCGCTACGGTCAGCTATGCGAAAAAGCTGATGCACGGGAAGCAGAGCAACGTCACCTTAGATTGCAGCATCCCACTGTTTTACGGCCTGCCCAAGGTGATTCCCTGCGCCCGGTACCATTCCCTGGCCGCTGTGGCGGATACCATCCCGCCCTGCCTTAAGGTAATCGCCACCGCTGACGACGGTGAGGTGATGGCAGTAAAGCACAAGGATTACCCGGTTTACGGGCTGCAATTCCACCCAGAGTCCATTATGACCCCAGAGGGGCATAACATATTAGTCAATTTTTTAGCAGGAGGAGACAAAAAAATGATTAAAGAAGCCATTATTAAGCTGAGCGACAGAAACGACCTGAGTTATGACGAGACGGTAGCCTGCGTCAACGAGATTATGGACGGCAACACCACCCAGGTGGAGACTGCCGGCTTCCTGATGGGGCTTTCCGTCAAGGGGGAGACCACCGACGAGATTGCCGCCGCCGCCCGCGCCATGCGGGACCACGCCACCCCCATGCCCCACGAGGGCGAGGTGCTGGAAATCGTCGGCACCGGCGGCGACCGCTCCAACACCATCAACGTCTCCACCACGGCGGCCCTGGTGATCGCTGCCGGCGGCGTGCAGGTGGCAAAGCATGGCAACACCGCCGCCTCCTCCAAGTGCGGCGCGGCGGACTGCCTGGAGGCTTTAGGGGTCGATACAAAGCTGGCCCCGGAGAAGATGGCGAAGGTGCTGGCGGACACCGGTATGTGCTTTATGCACGCCCAGGTCTACCACAGCGCCATGAAGTATGTCGGCCCCGTCCGCAAGGCGCTGGGCTGCCACACCGTGTTCAACGTCCTGGGCCCCCTGACCAACCCCGCCTCCAACACCATGCAGGTCATGGGCGTCTACAAGGAGGAGCTGGTGAAGCCCATGGCAGACGTTCTCTCCCGTCTGGGGGTGAGACGGGGCGTAGTGGTCTATGGTCAGGACGTGATGGACGAGGTGTCCATCTCTGCCCCCACCTCCATCTGCGAGTTCAACGGGGACGAGCGGCTGTACTACGTCATCACCCCGGAGGATTGCGGCCTGACCCGCGCCCAGAAATCCGATGTCGTGGGCGGCGACCCCGCCTATAACGCCCAGGTCGCCCGGGACATCCTCTCCGGCAAGGAGCGCGGCCCGAAGCGTGACATCGTGCTGATGAACGCGGGCTGCGGCCTGTATATCGCCGACAAAGCGCCCTCCATCCCCGATGGCGTAAAGCTGGCGGCGGAGCTGATCGACAGCGGCAAGGCCATCGCCAAGCTGGACGAATTTATCGCCGCCTGCCGTGCATAACGCAGGGCAGAGAGGAACCGGCACATGGCTACGATTTTAGACGCACTGGCCGACTACGCCCGGGAGCGGGTGCTGCGGGACAGCGAGGAGACCTCCCTGGACGTGATGCAGGAGCTGGCCCAGCAGGGCGGCCTGGCAAACGGTGCGGCCTTTGACGCCGCCCTGCGGAAGGAGGGGATGCGCTTCATCTGCGAGGTGAAGAAGGCATCCCCCTCCAAGGGCATTATTGCGAAGGACTTCCCCTATCTGGACATCGCCAGGGACTATGAGGCGGCGGGGGCGGACTGCATCTCCTGCCTCACTGAGCCAAAGTGGTTTTTAGGCTCCGACCAGATTTTCAGGGAGATTCGCGCCGCCGTCTCCATCCCCATGCTGCGGAAGGACTTCGTGGTGGACGAGTACCAGATTTATCAGGCCAAGGTCATGGGGGCGAACTGCGTCCTGCTGATTTGCGCCATTCTGGACACCGCTACGGTGGCCCGGTACCTGGAGCTGTGCCACCGGCTGGGGCTGGCCGCCCTGGTGGAGGCCCACGACGCGAAAGAAATCGCCTCTGCCGTGGAGGCTGGGGCGACCATCATCGGGGTGAACAACCGGAATTTGAAGGACTTTTCCGTGGACTTCTCCAACGCCGCCCGGCTGCGGGATTTGATTCCCCCGGAAGCCCTCTATGTGGCGGAGTCCGGGGTGAAAACCCCGGCGGACGTGGCCGCCCTCCGGGCCATCGGGGCGGACGCCGTGCTCATCGGTGAGACGCTGATGCGCGCCGCCAACAAGCAGCGGATGCTGGACGCCCTCAGGGGTGCCGCCCTATGACGAAAATCAAGCTCTGCGGCCTGCGGCGGCTGGAGGACATCGCCGCCGTCAACGCCGCCAAACCGGACTACGCCGGGGTTATTTTGGCCCGGAACCCGAAGTTCTGGCGGGCCATCTCCCCGGAGCAGGCCGGGCGGATGCGGGAGGCGCTGGATGGCAGCATCCCCCTGGTGGGGGTGTTCGTGGACGATGACCCGGCCTATCTGGAGGGGCTGCTCCGGGCGGGCGTCATTGACATTGCCCAGCTTCACGGCCACGAGGGGGCGGACACCATCCGCGCCCTGTCCGACGCCACCGGGAAACCCGTCTGGAAAGCCTTCCAGGTAAAGACCCCTGCGGACGTGGCCGATGCCGTCCAGACCCCGGCGGCTATGCCCCTCTTAGACAGCGGCACCGGCTGCGGCGTCACCTTTGACTGGAGCCTGGTGGCGGGGGTATCCCGCCCCTTCCTGCTGGCCGGGGGACTGACGCCGGAGAACCTCTCCGCCGCCATCGCCCAGGTACACCCCTGGGGGGTGGACATCTCCAGCGGCATCGAGACGGACCGCCTGAAAGACCCGGACAAGATGCGCCGGGCGGTGGCAGCAGCCCGCGCCCTCCCTGAGGGGCCATTCTACAAGTAAAGGAGCAATTCCCCATGTCAAACGGAAAATTCGGCATTCACGGCGGGCAGTATATCCCGGAGACGCTGATGAATGCGGTGATCGAGCTGGAGACAGCCTACAATCAATATAAGGACGACCCGGCCTTTCAGGCCGAGCTGACCACCCTCCTGAATAACTACGCGAACCGCCCCTCTCTGCTGTACTACGCGGAGCGGATGACCAAGGACCTGGGCGGCGCGAAAATCTATCTGAAACGGGAGGATTTGAACCACACCGGGGCCCATAAAATCAACAACGCCCTGGGTCAGGCCCTCCTGGCCAAGAAGATGGGCAAGACCCGGCTCATTGCCGAGACCGGCGCGGGCCAGCACGGCGTAGCCACCGCCACGGTGGCGGCCTACCTGGGCATGGAGTGCGACATCTACATGGGCAGGGTGGACATGGAGCGCCAGGCGCTGAACGTCTACCGGATGCGGCTCATGGGGGCCAGAGTCCACGGGGTAGAGTCCGGCACCGCTACCTTGAAAGACGCCTGCTCCGCCTGCTTCCGGGAGTGGACCAGCCGCATTGACGACACCCATTACCTCCTGGGCTCCTGCATGGGGCCCCACCCCTTCCCCACCATCGTCCGGGACTTCCAGGCGGTCATCTCCAAGGAAATCAAGGCGCAGATGCTGGAGGTTGAGGGGCGGCTCCCTGACGTGGTGCTGGCCTGCGTGGGCGGCGGCTCCAACGCCATCGGCACCTTCTACAACTTCCTGGAGGATAAAGACGTGCGGCTCATCGGCTGCGAGGCCGCAGGCCGGGGCATTGACACCAAGGAGACCGCCGCCACCATCAACACCGGCTCCCTGGGCATCTTCCACGGCATGAAGAGCTACTTCTGTCAGGACGAGTACGGGCAAATCGCCCCGGTGTACTCCATCTCCGCCGGGCTGGACTACCCCGGCATCGGCCCGGAGCACGCCTGGCTCCACGACATCGGCCGGGCGGAGTACGTCAGCATCACCGACGAGGAGGCCGTCTGCGCCTTTGAGTACCTGAGCCGCACCGAGGGCATCATTCCCGCCATCGAGTCCGCCCACGCCGTGGCCCAGGCCATCAAGCTGGCCCCCACCATGGGGAAGGACAAGCTGATGGTCATCACCCTGTCCGGACGGGGCGACAAGGACTGCGCTGCCATGGCACGCTACAGAGGGGAGAATTTGTACGATGATTAAGATTGCTGACGCATTTCAAAACGGGAAGGCGTTCATCCCCTTCCTGACCTGCGGCGACCCTGACCTGGCCACCACGGAAAAACTGGTCTGCGCCATGGCGGAGAACGGGGCGGATTTGATTGAGCTGGGCATCCCCTTCTCCGACCCCACTGCCGAAGGCCCCGTCATTCAGGAGGCCAACGAGCGGGCACTTGCGAAGGGCTGCACCACCGACGATGTGTTCGCCCTGGTGAAGCGCCTCCGCACTGAGGACGGCCTCACCATCCCCCTGGTGTTCATGACCTACGCCAACGTGGTGTTCCACTACGGCAGCGAGCGCTTCCTCCGGAACGCAGCGGAGGCGGGGGTACAGGGCCTCATCCTCCCAGACGTGCCCTATGAGGAGAAGGAGGAGTTCGACGGGGCCTGCACCGCCGCCGGGCTGGAGCTTATCAGCATGATTGCCCCCACCTCCCACGACCGGATTCGGATGATCGCCTCCGAGGCGAAGGGCTTCCTCTACTGCGTGTCTTCCCTGGGGGTCACCGGCGTCCGCTCCAACATCACCACCGACATCGGCGCCATGATTCGGCTGGTGAAGGAGGCCAGCGACATTCCCGCCGCTGTGGGCTTCGGCGTCTCCACGCCGGAGCAGGCCAGAGCCATGTGCCAGAGCGCCGACGGCGTCATCGTCGGCTCCGCCATCGTGAAGCTCATCGCTCAGTACGGCACGGAGGCCGTCGCCCCTGTGGCAGAGTATGTGAAAGCCATGAAGGACGCCATCCGCTGACAAGTTCATCACACAAAAGCAGCCGCGCTCCGGCAGAGGACACCCTCCGCCTGGAGCGCGGCTGTTTGCGCTGGGGAATCTTTGGGAACCTCTGAATCACTGTGCGCCTGACCTTCCGCGTCACTCCTCCCGGAGCAGCTTCCGCAGCCGCTCCACCGCCCGGCGCTCGATGCGGCTGATTTGTACCTGGCTGACCCCCACCACCCTGGCGGCCCGCTGCTGGGTGTAGCCCTTATAGTAGCGCAGGAGGATAACGGTGCGCTCCCGCTCCGGCAGCTGGGCCACGGCCTCCCGGAGGGCCAGATGCTCCAGCAGGCTGTCCTCCATGCCCTCGTCCCCCAGGGTGGTCTCCAGGGTCAGGCCGTCCTCATTCTCCGCCTGGAGGGAGGTGACGGAGGAGGTGGCGGTCTCGGTGGCGGCGATTTCCTCCGGCGTCAGGCCGGTGGCGGCGGCCAGTTCGGTGACGGTGGGCTCCCGGCGGAGCGTCTCCCGCAGGGCCTCCGCCTCCAGGTAGATGCGGGCCGCCTGCTCCTTCACCGTCCGGCTGACCTTCACTGCCCCGTCGTCCCGGAGGAAGCGGCGTATCTCCCCGGCGATTTTGGGTACCGCGTAGGTGGAGAACTGGGTGCCGTAGGCCGGGTCGTACCCCTGGAGCGCTTTCAGGAAGCCGATGCAGCCCAGCTGAAACAAATCCTCCAGTTCCACCCCCCGGCCCGTATACCGCCGGACGATGGCCCAGACCAGTCGCTCATTCTCCTCCAGGATTTGGGCGCAGGCCTCCCGGTCGCCCTTTCGGGCGGCGTCCAGCAGCGCCCCCTGCTCTACCGTCACATGGCCCCCTCCTGGGCCCGGCGGGCGATGCGCTTCGTCAGCGTCACCGTCGTCCCCTTGCCCGGGGTGGAGCGCACCCGCACGCCATCGGTGAAGCTCTCCATAATGGTGAAGCCCATGCCGCTGCGCTCCTCCCCGCCGGTGGTGTACAGAGGGGTGCGGGCTTTGGGGATGTCCAGGATGCCGACGCCCCAGTCCCGCACCTGCACCTCCACCAGGCCGTCGGCAAAGAGCCGCAGCCGCATGGACACCCGCCCCAACTCCTCCGGGTAGGCGTGTACGATGGCGTTGGTCACCGCCTCGGAGACGGCGGTCTTGAAATCGTTCAGTTCGTCCAGGGTGGGGTCCAGCTGGGCGGCGAAGCAGGCCGCGCTGGCCCGGGCGAAGCTCTCGTTGACGCTCCTGCTCAGAAACTCCAGCTTCACCTGGTTGACTGGCTTTTTCATGTAGCGCTCTCCTCCTTCGTATCCCGCTGATATGTGACGGACACCATCCGCTCCACCCCGGCGGCCCGCAGCACCTTCCCCGCCTGGGGCGGCACCTCCACCGCCCGGAGGCTGCCGCCGGACTCCTGCATCCTGCGGCAGGTGCGCAGGACGATAGCGATGCCGGAGGAATCCATAAAGGTGACGCCGCCGAAATCCAGCACCGTCTCGCTGGGGAAGCGGGACTCGATTTCCCGGTCCAGCTCCAGCATGATGCTCCGGGCGGCGTGATGGTCGATTTCCCCGGACAGGGCCGCGTAGAGGACGCGGCCCTCCTCCTTACATACTACAGACATGGTCTGCCTCCTTTGTATTTCTGCCGCGCCCTGGGCGCGAAAAAATCACCTTGTACGGGTCTCCCCGTACAAGGTGATTATAGTCGTTTTGCTGCGATTATTTTGTCAAATCCTGGCGTCCTACGGAAAAATGTGGATATTTTCCGGTTCAGCCCAGGGCCGCCAGGGAGCTTTCCAGCTGGTCGATCTCCCGGGCGGTCTTGTCCAGGTTATCCCGCTGCTGCTGGATGACGTTGGCCGGGGCCTTGGAGACGAATTTCTCGTTGGCCAGCTTATTCCGAATGCCAGAGAGGTACTTCTGCTTCTTCTCCAACTCCTTGGTCAGACGCTTCCGCTCCGCGTCCAAATCCACTAGCTCCGCCAGAGGCATGAACAGCTTGGCGTCCGCCGTCACCACGCTGACCAGCCCCTCCACGGAGGCGGGGGCGTCGGCGGTGACGGTGACCTCCGCGCCGGAGGCCAGCCGCTTCAGGAAGGGCACGCTGAGGGCGAATACCTCCGGCTGGTTGGTAGCGATGCGGATGTCCGCCTTCCGGGAGGGGGGCACGTTCATCTCCGACCGGCGGGTGCGGACGGCCTTGATGGCGTCCATGATTTTCTCCATGGCGGCGGCGTCCTCCGGGAAGTCGAACTCCGCCCGGTACTCCGGCCAGGACTGGAGCATCAGGAAGTCGCCCTCATGGGGCAGCGCCTGCCAAACCTCCTCCGTGATGAAGGGCATGAAGGGGTGCAGCAGCTTCAGCGTCTCGGTCAGCACATAGCACAGCACCTGCTGGGCCTGGGTCTTGGCTCCCTCGTCCGCCCCGGTGAGGCGGGCCTTGGTCAGCTCGATATACCAGTCACAGAAGCTGTCCCACATGAAGTCGTAGACCTTCTGGGCAGCCACGCCCAGTTCGTACTTCTCCAGGTTGGCGGTGGTCTCCGCGATGCAGGTGTTCAGCCTGGAGAGAATCCACTTGTCCTCCAACTCCAGCTGCTCCGGCAGGCTGCATTCCTCAATGGTCAGGTTCATCAGCACGAAGCGGCTGGCGTTCCAAATCTTGTTGCAGAAGTTGCGCATGGCAGTGACCTTTTCCTCACTGTAGCGCATATCGTTGCCGGGGGTGCTGCCCTGAATCAGCATGAAGCGCAGGGCGTCCGCGCCGTACTGGTCAATGACCTCCAGGGGGTCGATGCCATTGCCCAAGCTCTTGGACATCTTCCGGCCCTGGCTGTCCCGGACGATGCCGTGAATCACCACCGTGTCAAAGGGGGCCTTGCCGGTGTAGGCTAGGCCGGAGAAAATCATCCGGGAGACCCAGAAGCCGATGATGTCGTACCCGGTGACCAAGGTGTTGGTGGGGTAGAAGTACTTGTAATCCTCGCTGTCCTCATTGGGCCAGCCCAGGGTGGAGAAGGGCCACAGGGCGGAGGAGAACCAGGTGTCCAGGCTGTCCGGGTCCTGGGTCAGATGGGTGCAGCCGCACTTGGGGCAGGCGCAGGGGGCCGTTTTCGCCACCACCGTCTCGCCGCACGCATCGCAGTACCAGGCTGGGATTTGATGGCCCCACCACAGCTGGCGGGAGATGCACCAGTCCCGTGTATTGTTCATCCAGTTCAGGTAGATTTTGGTGAAGCGCTCGGGGACGAACTTGATTTCCCCCTTCTGCACCGCCTCGATGGCAGGCTCGGCCAGGGGCTTCATCCGCACGAACCACTGCTTGGACACCATGGGCTCGATGGAAGTGTGGCAGCGGTAGCAGGTGCCCACGTCGTGCTTCAGCGGCTCCACGGACTTCAGCGCGCCGCAGGCTTCCAAATCGGCCAGGATGGCCTTCCGGGCCTCCTGGGTGGTCATGCCGGCGTACTTGCCGCAGTCCAACACCTCCGGCTCGTTCTCCGCCAGCCGCCCGCTGTCCACCAGCGCCTGGTAGGCCGCCACGTCCTCCGGGCCGGTCATGTGGCCGTCATAGGTGAAGCAGCGGACGATGGGCAGATTGTGGCGCTGGCCCACCTCAAAGTCGTTGGGGTCGTGGGCGGGGGTGATTTTCACCACGCCGGTGCCCTTGGTCATGTCGGCGTGCTCGTCGCAGACGATGGGCAGCTCCTTGTTCAGCAGGGGCAGGATGACGTGGCAGCCGTGGAGGTGGGCATAGCGGGGGTCGGCCTCGTTGATGGCAACGGCGGTATCGCCCAGCATGGTCTCCGGCCGGGTGGTGGCCAGCTCCAGGTATTCCCCGGTCTCCTTCACCTGGTAGAGCAGGTGCCAGAAGTGGCCGTCCTGCTCCTCATACTCCACCTCCGCGTCGGAGATAGAGGTATTGCAGTGGGGGCACCAGTTCACCATCCGGTTGCCCCGGTAAATCAGGCCCTGGTCGTACAGCCGGACAAAGACCTCCTTCACCGCGTCGGAGCACTGCTCGTCCATGGTGAAGCACTCCCGCTCCCAGTCGCAGGAGGAACCCAGGGTGCGCAGCTGCTGGTCAATGCGGCCGCCGTACTTTTCCTTCCAGGCCCAGGCCCGCTCCAGGAACTTCTCCCGGCCCAGGTCCTCCTTGGTCAGGCCGTCCTTGCGCATATCCTCCACCACCTTGGCCTCGGTGGCGATGGCGGCATGGTCGGTGCCCGGCACCCACAATGCGGCGTAGCCCTGCATCCGCTTGAAGCGGATGAGGATGTCCTGCATGGTGTTGTCCATGGCGTGGCCCATGTGGAGCTGCCCGGTCACGTTGGGGGGCGGCATGACAATGGTATAGGGCTTCTTGTCCGGGTCGCGATGGCCCCGGAAGCAGCCGCTGGACTCCCAGGTCTCATAGGTGCGGCGTTCGACCTCTTTGGGGTCGTACACCTTTGGCAGTTCTTTTGCCATGTTGTTTACTCCTTCCTCTCGGTGGCGGCGCGCCCCGGCTTCGTCCTGTGGGGCCGCGCCGCAAAAAGAAAACGCCCTGAACTCTCGGTTCAGGGCGAAAACGGGCGCATTTTCCGCGGTACCACCTGAATTTCCCCGCCCAATGGGTGAGGACACTCAACTCCCGGTAACGGGGGATACCGCCGCGGCCTAGTGGGCAGGTTTGCCGTTCAGCCGCAGAACTCCGGGGCGACCTTTCTGCGCACCTCCGCCAGGGCTTACACCAGCCGCCCTGTCTCTTCGCCTTCGGAAGCGCATACTTCTCCCCATCAACGTTTTCAATATACACGCCTATTATAATGAGTTTCCCCCGGCCTGTCAAGGATTTTTCGCAGTTTTTTCGGATAATGCAACCATCCCGAACGCCGGAGCGTTCGGGATGGTGAATGGTATTGCGTTGCTATTCGGGGATGCGGGAAACGGCTCAGTCCTCACCGGGCCACTTCTTCATGGCATCCTCCAGGGTCATGCCATTAGCAACCTCTTCCTTGCGCTTGGCGTTGACGGCCTGAATTTCCTTCATCTTCGCGCCGGTCAGGCTGTAGCCATGCATGGCCCAAAGGGTGGCCGCCCAGGCCAGCATGGGGATGACGCAGAACATGACGATGACCGCCACCTTAATGCCGCCGGAGTAGGGAGTGGCATCGGTGGGCAGCTCACTGAGCCCAGCGCAAATCAGGAAGATAATCGACACCAGGGTCTGGGCCAGAGAGGACACCAGCTTATCCACCAGGGAGAACAAGGTGCCCATAATGCCGGGAATGTACTTGCCGGAGCGATAGGTCTCGTAGTCGGAGCAGTCCGCCACCATGGGGATGGGCATATCCGCCGTAGCGTAATACGCGCCATAGCCGATGCCGAAGCAGATGATGAACAGGATGGTGTACAGGTTGATGGCGCCGCCGCCGTTGTACGGGAAGGACAGGGTCAGGGCGCTGCCGGTGGTGTGGTCGCACAGCAGCAGGAGGGCCAGCACGCCGACGTAGCAAATCAGCGCCACGGAGACGTAGCGGGTCAAAGACGCCTTCTGCCCCAGCTTCTGGGAGGTGCGGGCAGACATCAGGAAGAACGGCACCGAACAGACGTAGCCCAAAATCATCATGGGCAGGTACAGGCTGTCGTAGTTGCCCATCAAGATGCCGTAGAGGGCCAGCAGCACTGTGGTGTTGGTGGCGATAGCCAGGGCCAGCTTGCAGCCTGCGCCGGCTACCATCAGACGCTGCATAGGTTTATTGCTCTTAATGATTTCCACATACTCGGAGACCTTGACCTTCTCCTGCTTGCCGCCGCCGATGCCATAGTACTCGGGGCGATCCTTCCCGGCGATGCCGATGATGGCCAGGATGGTCAGGAGGACGGACACCACGATGCCGATCGGAGCAATCACGCGGTACAGTTCCGGACGGGCGTAGCCGGAGGTGAGCAGGTTGCCAGCGTCGTCATAGACGTTGTACATATTCTTGACGATGGGGATCAGGAACTGCATAACGCCCATGCCCAGCAGGGAGCCGACGGTGTTGAAAATGGTAAACAAGGGCCGCTGGTTGGGGTCGTTGGTCAGCACGGTCTGCCCAGCACGGGTGCAAGAGGTCTGGAAGGTGTAGCCAATCACCCAGATGAAGTAAACGACCACGAAGCTGATGTACCGCAGGGCCATCATGCTTTCCGGGATGAAGGGCAGCAGCACATACATTATAAGAACGCTGACCGCCATAATGGCGCTGCCAATAATCATAAAGGGACGGAACTTGCCGATTCTGGTGCTGGTGCGGTCCATCAGTGCGCCGATGATGGGGTCGGTGATGGCGTCGGTCACACGCATAACCGTCACCATGATGGACGCGAACATCCCCAGCTGCAACACGCTGGAGCCGAACTGCGCCACATAGGACAGCACCAGGACGAAATAGACGTTGGTGGCGCCGTTGTTCATGGGGAACAGCACCAGCTGATACATTTTCGCACGGTTTACACCGGCAGGCGCTGTTTCAGTTTTTTCACTCATAGGATTCACCTCAAGTCAGTTATACGGTGGGCGGTTCCTGCCCCTCCGAAGAGGGGCAGGAATGGAAAGGAACGTTTGGTGAAGTTACTGCTTGGCGTTTGCGGCCTGCTTCCGGCGGATAGCCAGAATCAGCATCACCGCGCAGGCAATCGTACCCACAATGCCGACCACGATGATTGCATAGACGGCAATCTGCCACCAGGGGGTGACGGTCTTGATGTACGTATTCTCATCCCAGCCGTTCATGGCGTTGGAGTTGGCCACGGTGTACAGGATGCGGTGCATGGCGTCCTTCATTTCCTGAATCATGTAGGGGTCATTCTCGTCATAGGCAGCTGCATAGGCGTCCGCAGTGTGAATCTGAGTGGACGGACTGTCATAGATGTCGGTGCCGCCGATGAGCGCGTCGGGCAGATCCATGTAGTGGCTATAGCCGGAGAAGTCGGTCAGAGACATACCCTGGAGGCCAAGCTCGTCCCGGAGGTAAGCGGTCTGGAGGTTGTAGTACTCGCCGCACCAGTAAGCGCCCCAGCGGTTGAAGCCGGACATGACGCACCAGGCGCCGCCGTCCACGATGGCCTTGTCGGCCACTTCCAGATAGATCTCACGGGCGGCCTGCTCGTTAATCCAGGTGCCGACGCCTTCACGGCTGGTCTCAGAGTCGTTCAGGGCGACGTGCTTCAGGTAGACATAGACGCCCTTGGACTGGATGCCCTGCACCTCGTTGGCGCAGATGGTACCGGCGATGAAGGGATCCTCGGAGTAATACTCGAAGTTACGGCCGGAGTAGGCGGTGCGGTGCATATTGATGCCGGGGCCGTACAGGCCGGAGTAACCGTGGCCCAGGCAGTCCTCGCCGATGCACAGGCCCACCTGATAAATCAGCTCATCGTTGAAGGTGGCCGCCATCACGTCCTCAGAGGTGTAGCACATGGCGGAGTCGCCACCGGTCAGGGAGGCGGTCAGGCCCTGGGGGCCGTTCTCGTCGCTGGTGGCAGGCTTGGAGACGGAGTTGACCTGCTTCGTGTTGTGGAAGCCCAGGGTGATGGTCTCCACCATCTCGGAATAGGTCAGCTGATCCAGCAGCAGGTCCCAGTCCTCATCGTCATAGTCCTTGCCGATCATGGAGGACAGGTTCATGCCGTTGTCCGCCCCCAGGGTGGGCATATCCATCTCCTCCACCTCGGAGGAATCGTAACGGGTGGTGGCCAGTGCAGCCGCCAGCTCGTCGTTCATGGTCAGGTCGAAGGTGCCGGTGGGATAGGTGCCCTCCCAGTCAGAGCGGGACAGCCAGGTGACTTCGCCAGGGCTGTAGGAAGCCTTGTTGGGGTCGGCCTCGTCAAACAGGTTGGTGATGGCGGTGCCGGTGGCCTCGGAGGTGGCGAAAATCTCGGTGTCCAGGGTGTCCTGCGTCCAGGTAGCGACCAGGTCGGCGTTGCCGTCGGCGGTCATGCCATCGTCAGTGGTGTAGCCCTTGGCGGCCAGGATGTTGTTGATGGCGTCGTGAGAGCCGTTGCCGATGGTGAAGTAGTAATCACCGGCATCCAGGATGTAGGTCTGGGCGTTGTTGGAGTCATAGGTGCGCAACTCAGACTTGTCCACCGTAATGGTGACCGTCTCGGACTCGCCGGGGGCCAGGGTGTCGGTCTTGGCATAGCCGCACAGCTCCACGCTGGCCTTCTCGATGCCGTTGGCCTTGTCATAGTCGGTATAGGGGCTCTGGAAGTAGACCTGAACGGTCTTCTTGCCGGAGTAGGTGTCGCCGGTATTGGTGACGGTGACGGAGATTTCAAAGCCGTCGTCGGTGGCGGTCATGGTGTAATCGCTGTACTCAAAGGTGGTGTAGCTGATGCCATAGCCGAAGGCATAGGCCACGGTGGAGGCATAGTCGAAGTCACCGGCATTGACGGTGCCCATCACCACGTCCTCATAGCGGGTCTCGGTGTAGCGGTAGCCCAGGTAAATGCCCTCCTGGTAGACGCTGTACATGGCCTGGTTGCCATAGTCGGCATCGTCAGAGGAGAAGCCGTAGTCAGAGGCGCCGGAATACTCTCTGGCGTAGAAGTTGGTCACAGCGGGGTTGGCCAGGTTGTCATACCAATAGGTATCCACCAGGCTGCCGGAGGGGGACACTTCGCCGGACAGGAGCTGCGCCACGCCGTTGGCGCCGGTCTGGCCCACGTCGCCAATCCACATACAGGCGTCCACGCCGTAATCCACGCCGCAGACATCGGGGTCCAGGAAGTCCAGCTCGATGGCGTTGGAGGTGTTGAGCAGGACGATGATGGACTGGAACACGCCCTCATCCTTCAACTCCTTCAGGCCGGCCAGCAGTTCCAGTTCCTCTGCGGAGAGGGCCAGGTAGTTGCCGTCACCCTCGGTGCCGGAGCTGTACCACAGGTCAGCGCCGTTGTCGCCGGCAGGCAGGTCAGCGCCCTCGCCGCCGGAGCGGGAGAACACCACGATGGCGGCGTCGCCGTACTCGGCGAAGGAGTCGCCTGCGCCGGCCTCTACCTCAGACCAGGGAGCCTCGTTGACGGCATACTGGGTGTTGGCCTCCAGCACATCGGAGATGGCATCGGGGGTCACGCGGCTATAGCTGTCCGCTACGGACACATACCAATCCCACAGGGTCTGGTTGACTTCAATGCCGTAATCGGTCAGGGCCTCCAGCAGGGTGGGGGCAGCGCTGGTGTCAACGGAGCCGGAGCCGGTGCCGCCGTACATCAGATCCACGGAGCCACGGGCGAACAGGCTGACCTTGGCCCCGGAGGCCAGAGGCAGGGCGCTGTTCTCGTTGGTCAGCAGGGCTGCGCCTTCCGCTTCCACGGTAGCGCAAAGCTCTGCCTCGTAAGCCTCCAGCTCTTCCTGGCTGGAGAAGTCGCTGGTGAAGTACACGGCCTCGTCGTTGCCGTTCACCACCTTATAGGTGGACGTGCCGAGGTAAATATTCACCGTCGTGGCATAAATACCGCCAAAATAGTTGGCAACAAAGCCGCCAATCATAATGATTGCCATTACTGCGGTCAGCACAGACCACTTGACGATGCCAGTACCTTTCTTCTTTTCTTTTTTTGCCATGTTTGGATTCCTCCAATCCTAATCATAATATGAAAGTTATCTGTGTGTTTCCGGGAACTAATCCTCCTTTCGACTGCTGGGCGGCGGCCTCCGCCCCGTATACAGAGGCCGCCGCATTCTATTCACACGCACCCAAACAACCCTTAAAAAGGTGCGTAAAATAGACGATGCTGCGGGGTTCCATTACACCCAGTTGCCGCCGTTGCCGTCCCCGGCCTGGAGCTTATACTTGGGGTTGGGGGTGTCCACCTTGTGGAAGGCGGCGGAGTCCTCACAGGCCCCGGCCACCACGCGGACGGAAACGTCTCCGTCCATTGGCACGGTGAAGCGGAAAATTTTGTCCCCCTGGGTCTCGGAAATCAGCTTGTCCCCCACATAGAGGGCCACCTTCGGCTGGTTGGAGTAGACCTTCAACTCTGTCTGTGTACCCACCCGGTCCTCCTGCCGCTTGCCGCAGATGTGGACGAAGGGTTCGTCGCTCCAATAGGCTTTATAGAGGTAGAAGCTGTCCTTCTTCGTCTTGCGGTCAAAGGTGACGAGGCCCTTGTGGTTCATCCCCGGCTCGCCACCCTGGTCCCGGGCGTCCGCCGCGAAGTCAAACATATTCCAGACGTGGGTAGCCCACATAAAGGGCCGCTTCTCAAAGCACTTGAGCATATACTCGTGGTAGATGGCCTGGTATTCCTCGGTCTGGTCGCCCCGCTTGGGATGGTCGCTGTGGAGGTTGGGCATGGCCTCGCAGCCGTACTCCGAATAGCCCAGGCAGCGGTTGGGATACTTCCAGTGGAAAAAGTCGATCCACAAATCGTTCAGGAACATCCCCGGCACATACCAGCCCAGGTACAGGTTCCAGCTGACCACGTCGGTGATGTGGGCCACCTTGTTGAAGGGGCCGCACATGGCATAGCAGGCCAGGGTGGTGAACCGGGTGGGGTCCATCTTATGGCACAGGTCGTTCAGGACGTGGTGATTGTCCAGCATATCCGCCTTGTCCTTGGTGCT
The DNA here is from genome assembly GCA_020860385.1 of Clostridiales bacterium. Taxonomy (GTDB): domain Bacteria; phylum Bacillota; class Clostridia; order Oscillospirales; family Oscillospiraceae; genus Onthomonas. Next base: position 55,946 of record JAJBUK010000057.1, on the reverse strand, counting down.
GATGGTGATTTCATTGGAGACGCCCCAGCAGACGATACAGGCGTGGTTGTAGTTCTGCACGATTAGCTCGGTCATCTGGCTGATGGTGTTGGCCCGGCCGTTGGGCATATGCTCCGAGATGTAGGGAATCTCCGCCCACACCACCATGCCGTACTGGTCGCACAGGTCATAGAAGTACTGGTCATGCTGATAGTGGGCCAGGCGGATGGTGTTGACCCCCATCTCCCGGATGATGGCCATGTCCGTCTCGTGATGCTGTTTCGTCAGGGCGTTGCCCAAGCCCTTCCAGTCCTGGTGGCGGCTGACGCCCCGGAGGGGATAGGCTTTGCCGTTCAGGAAGAAGCCTTCCTGGGGGTCCACCCGGCAGGTGCGCACGCCGAAGCGGGCGCTGACCTCGTCCACGGCCTCGCCGTCCACCGTCAGGGTGGCCACCGCCGTATAGAGGTAGGGGTCCTTCACCCCGTTCCACAGGTGGACGGAGGGGATGGTCAGGGTCACGTCATCCCCCGCGCCGGAGGCCACCTCGGCCCCTGCGCCGTCCAGCAGCCGGACAGACACGGCGGCGTTCTCACCGTTGTGCCAGGTCTTGACCTGCACCTTGCCGTCAGCGCCCTCCACCTTGGGGGTGACTTGCAGCCCTTCGCCGCCAAAGTAGTCCAGGTCAAAGTGAACCTTGTTCACCACCCGCAGCAGCACGTCCCGGTAGATGCCGCCGTAAAAGGTGAAGTCCGCCTTCTGGGGATAGACCCGGTCATTGACGCTGTTGTCCGCCTTGACGGTCAGGGCGTTGTCCGCCGCCAGGGCGTCGGTGACATCCGCCCGGAAGGTGGAGTAGCCGCCGTCGTGGGTCATGACGGTGGCCCCGTTCAGAATGACCTCCGCCGAGGCGTTGACCCCCCGGAACTCCAGATAGACTCGCTCGGTGTCCGGGTCAAAGTCCGGTTTGGGGAAGCGCTTTTCGTAGACGCAGGTGCCGCGATAATAATCGTTCCCGCCGTCCTGTCCGTCAATGTTATTCCAGGTATGGGGAACGTCCACCGAAACGGCAACGCCGTCCTTCCCGGTGAACTGCCAGGATTGATTCAGGTTGATGGTTCTTTTCATATCGATTCTCCAATCCTTTTTTCTGATGTTCCACATCGTAAGGCTTTTGTAAAAAAATTATACCTTTTGCCTTAAAATTTTTCAAGGTCGTTGCCCGAAGTGGTCGTTTTTGCGGCGTAAGTGGTCGCATTGCACAAAAAAGACGGTAAGGAAGAGGGTAATTCTTCCTTACCGACAATAAAGCTGTTTTCTCTATGTGTCCTGCGTTTCCTCCGGCAGGGGGATGGTGATGCTCAGGCAAAAGAAGCCATCCCTGGTGTCTATCACCGTTTCGCCGCCGTACTTCTGCACGGTGGAGCGGATGCTGCGGATGCCGAAGCCGTGGAAGCCGTCCGGCTCCTTGGTGGAGACGGGCAGCCCGTCCTCAAAGCTGGGAGGCTCCTTCATGGGGTTGGTGATGCTGATGACCAGGAAGCGCTGCCGGACGTGTACCAGCACGTCGATGATGCGCAGGTGGGGCCGCTCGAACTTGGAGACGGCCTCCATGGCGTTGTCCATGGCGTTGCCCATAATGGTATACAGGTCAACGGGGTTCATAAAGTCCACGCTGGCCCCGTCCACCACGCAGTTCACCGTGATGCCCTTCCGGTCGCACTCCAGCTGCTTCTCCGTCAGGACGGTGTTCAGCGTCTCGTTGTTGGTGTTGACGCTCAGGTCGTAGCCGTGGACGGAGTCCTCGATCTCCTGGAGGGCCTGGCGCTGGCGCTCGCTGCTCTCCATACTGCGGACGGCTGAGAGCATATGCTTCAGGTCGTGGTACTTTTGGTTTACCCGGGCAATATTTTCCTTCGAGAGCTCATATTGCCGCTTCTGCTGCTGCCACAGCAGGTTCAGGGTGTTCACCTCCTGCTGGAGGGCGCTCTTCTTGAACAGGGCCGTTTGCAGGTACAGCAGGGTGATGCAGTACGCCTGCCCGATTAGAATCAACAGGCTGCTGGGGGTCAGCTCCGGATGGTTGCAGAAGATGACCAGCAGCACCATGAATATCATGTAGAGCATGACGGCGGAGGTCAGCTGCCGGGGCCCCACATGGTCGTTGCCGTACACCGGCATCCATTTCCGCTCCGTCAGGGCCAGCGCCCCGCCGACAATGCAGATGACCGCCATCAAAATCAACACCCGGTACAGCACCCCGTCCAGCACCGGGAAGCGCAGATGGAGGTAGGGCAGGTCGTAAAGCTCCTCCAGCAGCGCCACGCACAGCACCGACCAGATGCCGAAGTACAGCGCGATGCTGGCCTTCACCTTGCAGCAGGCCAGCGCCATCAGCGTCGCGGAGGCCAGCAGCTCCACAGAGGCGAGCCATCTGCATTGCTCCGCCGCCAGATACATCGTACAAAAGCAGAGTAAGATGTCCAACAGCAGAAACGCCGCAGCCCACAGCGGGAACCCCTTCCTTCGGGGCAGGGGCAGCAGGAACACCAGGCAGAACCCCCAGCAAAACACATAGGAGCAAAAGTTTGTCCAGTAGGCTTGCATCTCCATTATGTGCTGCCCCCCATGTACCGCGTCAGCGCCGCCATGAAGGCCGTCCGGTTCCGGCGGCTGATGTCCAGGGGCGTCCCCGCCACAGTCACCACGTTCTTATCCACCTGAGATACATAGGCCAGGTTCACCAGGCACCAGTTGCTGCACCGGCTGAAATGGTAGGGCGCCAACTCCTGCTCCGCCTTCTGCATTGTCCCACGCAGGGCAAACTCGCCCTGGTTGGTGTGGTAATGCAGGACATGGTTCTGAGTAGATGTCCCTGGTTTGCAGCACCTGGACGCCGCTGGGCAGGGCCAGCACAATGCGCTTCCCCTCCCGGCTCTCCGCCCGGCGGATGGCCTTGGTCAGCTTCATGGCGAACACGTCATAGTTCACCGGCTTCAGGATAAAGTCCAAGGCCCCAACCTCGTAGCCGTTGATGGCGTACTGGGCCATCTGGGTGATAAAGACCAGCACCACCTGCTCGTCCACCTGCCGGATGCGTCGGGCCGTCTCCATGCCGTCCATATCCGGCATGGCGATGTCCAGCAGGATGATGTCATACTCCGGCCGATAGTCCTGTACCAGGTCCACCCCGCTGGAGAAGCAGGAGACCTCCATCTCCACGGAGTAGGTCTCCCCATATTGCCGCAGAAACTCTGTCAGCTGCCCACGGGATTCCGCTTCATCCTCTGCAATAGCAACCCGCAGCACGGCATTCACCCCCTTCTCATCCAAAAAATCGTTTCACTCATTCCGTTCTTACAGTTTAGCATAGACAGCGCCAAAACGCAAGCCGCCGTCAAAGGCATATCCGGCCGTCACTCTGCGGCCGCTTCCTCCGGCTCCTCCTCTGCGGCGGGCACGATCTGCTCCACCAGGGTCAGGAGGATGTCCGCAAAGCCGGTGAAGCTGCTGTCCGTCTGGGACAGGGAGAAGTACAGTGTGCCGTCCTCACCGTCGTAGCTGAATTCGCAGTAATGGGTGCCTTCCAGCAGCCACACGTCCAGGTCGCTGAACTTGCTGTCCGCATACTGGATGCCGCCGGCGCTTTTGCCGTTCAGGAGGCCGGACAAACCCTCATAGTCCTTCTCCTGCACGGACATCCGCAGCTCAATCACGGTGCCGTCATAGTCATAGTCGATTTGCCCAATGGTGCCGTTCAGGACAGTATAGCTGGTAGCCTCTGCCCCCGCCACCGACAGCTCCTGCATGACAAAGCCAGTGGCTTCGCTGATGGCCTCCGCAGAGGCGCAAACCGTCTCGGCACTGACAACGGATTGCTCCGCCTCATCTCCGCCGCCGCAGCCGGTGAGGGTGCCCATCGGCAGGCACAGGGCCAGGAGTAGCGCGCATACACGCCTCTTCATGGGCCGCCTCACAGGGTTTCCAGGAAGCGGTGGAAGGCGGCCTTCCCCGCATCCGTCCGCTTGAACACGCCCGCGTCCTCCAGTACGCCTACAAAGACCTGGCCGACCTCTTCCCGCAGGATACGCATCCGGTTGCCGTCGGTCATTTCCGGGTGGCGGGCCTGCACCTCGTTGGCCCAGACCGCGTGCTTGGCGGTTTTTTCGTCCGCCATCAAATCTCTGCCCTCGGAGATGGCATCCTCCAGCACCTCCAGCTCGTCCTTCAGACGGGCGGGCAGCACCGCCAGACCCATCACCTCGATGAGGCCGATGTTCTCCTTTTTAATGTGGTGCTTCTCATCATGAGGATGGAAGATACCCAGGGGATACTCCTCCGTGGTGCGGTTGTTCCGCAGCACCAGGTCCAGTTCAAAGTCCGCCCCTCTCCGGCGGGCGATGGGGGTGATGGTGGAGTGGGGTGTTCCCTCCGTCTCATGGAGGATGTCGGCCTCCGGGTCGTCATAGCCCCGCCAGGCCGTCAGGATGTGGTCGGCCAGGGCCACCAGCTGCTTCGGGTCTGCCGCCTTGAGGCGAATCACGCTCATGGGCCACTTCACCAGGCCGCAGGTGACCTCCTCATAGCCGGAGACGGTGAACAGCTCCTCACAGGGGGCCTTGGCCATGGCAAACTCATAGTGTCCGCCCTGATAGTGGTCATGGCTCAGCACACTGCCGCCCACGATGGGCAGGTCGGCGTTGGAGCCCACAAAGTAGTGGGGGAACAGGGTGACGAAGTCCAGCAGGTTGGTAAAGCAGTCCGCGTCAATGTGCATCGGCACATGGTCCTTGCACAGGACGATGCAATGCTCATTATAATAGACATAGGGGCTGTACTGGAGGAAGTAGTCCTTTCCCCCCAGCTCCAGGGGGATGATGCGGTGATTCTGCCGGGCGGGGTGGTTCAGCCGACCCTGGTAGCCCTCGTTCTCCGCGCAGAGCTGGCACTTGGGGTAGGTAGTGCTTTTGGCCTTGCCCGCCGCCGCGATGGCCTTGGGGTCTTTTTCCGGTTTGGACAGGTTGATGGTGATGTCAATGGTGCCGTACTCCGTCTCCACCGTCCACTTCTGATCCTTGGCGATGCGGTCCCGGCGGATATAGTTGGTGTCCCCGGAGAAGGCGTAATACCAATCCGTGGCGGCCTCCGGGCTCTCGTCATAGAAGTTCAGAAACTCGTCAATGACCTCGGAGGGCTTGGGGGTCAGCAGGCCCATCAGCTTCGTGTCAAACAAATCCCGATAGGTGGTGGAGTTGCCCTCGATGACGCCGGTTTCATAGGCGTAGTCACAGAGCTTATCCAGGATGCTCTGGATGGGGGGAAGGCTGTCCACCTCCACCAGGCCGTCAAAGCCGTCCAGGTGCAGGGCGGCCAGGAGCTGGTTCGCCGCCCAGAGCCGGTCTACCTCCTCCAGCCAGTTCTTTTGCACCGCGTATTCTACCAACTGAGAAATTTCAAGTTCCAGCATTGTGATACCCTCCTGATTATCTTATCGCAATTCCGCGTCGCCGATTAAGGTGCAGCCGCCCACCGGGCGGATGGCCGTCACCCGGCAGGCCCCATCTCCCAGCAGGGCGTCCATGCCCGCCTGGAAGTCCGGCACCTGCTCCACCGGAACGAAAGCCTGAATGGTGCCGGCAAAGCCGCCGCCATGGACACGGAAGGCCCCCTTCCCTGCCAGCAGATGCTCCGCCATGGCCAGGGCCACCGCCACAGGCTGGGAGGCGCTGTCCCGGAAGGTGGAGACATTCTGTAAGTACATAAAGGAGGAGCGGCCGGACTCCGACACCAGCGCCAGGAACCGGTCAAATTGCCCCGCCTCCAGGGCGGCCACCTGCTGCTCTACCCGATGGCAGTCAGAGAAGTAGTGAATGGCCCGCAGCACCGCCCGGTCGCCGCACTGCGCCCGCAGGGCGGGGATGGACTGGTAAAATTCTTCTTCCTCCACCTGGGACAGGACTTCCTTGCCGAAGCAGGCCGCCACAGCCCGCATCTCGGCGGGCATCGCCGCATAGTCGGCGGTCATGTCCGCATGGTCCGCGCCGGTGTCCACAATGCAGAGGGCGTAGCCCTCCTTGGCGAAGTCAAAGTCCACCGCATGATAGACCGGCTTATCGGCGTCCCCAAAGTCAATGGTGACAACGCCGCCGATGGCGCAGCCCATCTGGTCCAGCAGGCCGGAGGGCTTGCCGAAGTAGACGTTCTCCGCATACTGCCCGATTTGAGCCACCTGGGCCATGGAGAGGGCGCCGCCGCAAAACAGCGCGTTCACCGCCACGCCCACCAGCACCTCAAAGCAGGCGGAGGAGGACAGGCCGCTGCCCCCAGGCACGCTTGAAATCACATAGGCGTCAAAGCCGCTGACGGAATACCCCAGCTGGCTGACCCGGGCCAAAATGCCCCGTATCAGGGCCTGGGTGGTGTTCTCCTCCGACGACACCTTTTCCAAATGGTCGGTGTCCACCGTGAGCAGGCCGTAGCCTTCCGACTGGATGTTGACCAGGGAGGTGCCGTTCTGGGCGCAGCAGACCAGGGCGTCCAGGTCCACGCTGCCTGTCAGCACCTTGCCCCGCTGATGGTCGGTGTGGTTGCCTCCCAACTCCGTCCGGCCCGGAGCGGAGTAGACGGCCACCTCTGTCTCATCCCCTCTGGAAAAGGCGGACTGGAAGCCCTCCGTGACATGCAGGATGCGCTGCCGCAAGTCGGCCACCTCCCCGGATGGCCGACAATAGAGATAGGACAGGCGCTCGTCATATGCCCCGCCTGCCAACTGCTCCCGCAGCTCTTGGATTGTCAACATAGCTGTTCCTCCTGTATCATGATTGCGCAAGCGGTTGTCATTCCTGATTTCCCCCACCTGCCGCTTGCCTGGGGGCTGTTCGCTGTAGCCCTATTGTAGCATATTCCTTCCATGGGGACAAGCGGGAAACAACTCTTAATGCTGTAAAATTTCGTCCGATTGTGTAAAAATAATTCGGGCAGGGAACCGCTCCACCGAAGCGCGGTCTCCTGCCCGAGTTGGTTCGTATTAAAGAATATGCTCCAAAATATAGCGCACCTCAAGGCCCCGCTTGTGCTGCCAGCGCACATAGTTCACCACGACCCCCAAAATCACGATGGTGCCGCAGAAGTACAGCCACATCATCAGCAGCACGATGGAGGCCAGGGAGCCGTAAATCATGGAATAGCGGTTGGACAGGGTAATGAAGAAGGAGAACAGCCAAGTGAACAGCGTCAGCGCCAGCGATGCGAACAGCGCGCCGCTGGCCACTGGCGGGCGGTCCTTCCCGCCGGGAGAGGTGATGCGGTAAATGAGCATCAGCAGCAGCATGGCCAGGCCGAACATGATGCCTGCCCGGGACCAGTTCCACAGCTTGGTGGGGATGGAGATGGAAAAGATATCGTTGACCATTTGAATGAACCAGCTGCCGGTAAAGACAATGACCATCGTGAAGTAAATAAACACGATGAGCAGGATGGAGTACAGCACCGAGAACAGGAAATACTTCACGCCGCGGAACACCTTCCGGCAATATATCTCGCCGGAGATGGAAATCAGGCTCCGGAAGGCAGCGGAGGCAGCGGTCAGCATGGAAATCAGCCCCGTAATCAGCAGGGCCATGCTCAGGTTGTTCAGGACGTAGGCCACATACTCCTCCAACAGCTCATAGATCTGTTCCGGCAGGACGGCCTCCATAACGTCCAGCACCTGGGTGTCGCTGATGGGCAGCACACCGATGATGCCAATCACCATGATCAAGAGGGGGAATACCGTCACCAGGGCGTAGTAGGCAAATTCCGCGCCGGAGCGGGAGATGCGCCGGTCGAGAAATACGTTAGCCACGCAGTAGAGGAACCGCACCGGATAAAAGCGTGCGGACATCCGCTCCAGCCAGCTGTTCACCTTTTTCTCCATATCAGCACCTCTTTTCCGGGAAACCTGCACAGGTATGGTATGCGCCCCGCCCCCTGTTTAGCACCGGGCGGCAGAAAAAGCAAAAACCGCCTGCAAATCGGGCAGACGGCTTATGCTAACCAATCAATGGCTCATGCTCACTCAATTGCGTTCAACTTAATGGTCATCTGGCTCTTCTTGTGAGCGGCCTTGTTCCGATGAATCAGACCCTTCGCAGCAGCCTTGTCAACGCACTTGATTGCGGCTTTGTAGGCGGTGGCGGCCTCGGCACGGTCGCCTTCGTCAGCCTTGGCATCAAAGTTCTTGATCAGAGTCTTCATTTCAGACTTTGCAGCCTTGTTCTGTGCAGTCTTGGTCTGCGCAACCAGAACACGCTTCTTCGCGGACTTGATATTCGGCAAATCTAACACCTCCTGTACCAGCATCGCAGGCACGCCAAATTTACACCTGCGCAGTCACATATTATACCATGAAACGATACCCTTTGCAACTGGTTTTTTCGTTTTTTTGTTGGGAGATTTCATAATTTTCTCCGCTGCGGGCAAGGCTAGTTTGAGGTGACTTTGACGATGCGAACGCATGATTCAGACCTGATAGACGAGGCCAGGGAGCTTTGGCAGGCCCAACGGGGCGACCCCGGCGACCTGCCCGGCATCCGCTCGGAGGAGCGCTCCTGCGGCCCCTTCTCCCTCAGTGAAGTGGAGGTGCTGACCCCCCAGGGGGCGGAACAGGTGGGCAAGCCGGAGGGGCTGTACCTGACCCTGACGCTGGAGGCGCTGCTGCACCGGCGCACCGCCCGGTTTTCCGCGGCGGCGGAGGCCGTGGCGGAGCAGGTGGCCCGGCTCCTGCCGCCGGAGGCGGAGCAGGTGCTGGTGGTGGGCCTGGGCAACCGAGCGGTGACGCCGGACGCCGTGGGCCCCCGCACGGCGGACACGGTGCTGGTGACCCGGCACCTGGTGGACCAGGTGCCAGAGGTCTTTGGAGCCTTCCGCCCGGTCTCCGCCATGGCGGCGGGGGTGCTGGGGAACACCGGCATGGAAAGCGGCCAGGTGGTGCAGGCCGTGGTCGGTGCGCTGAAGCCGGACGCGGTCATCGCGGTGGACGCCCTGTGCGCCCGCAGCGTCCGGCGGCTGGGTTCCACGGTGCAGTTCAGCAACACCGGCATCGCTCCGGGCAGCGGGATAGGGAGCGCCCGCTTCGCGCTGACGGAGGAGACCCTGGGGGTGCCGGTGGTGGCGGTAGGCGTCCCTACCGTGGTGCGGGCGGAGGTGCTGGCCGCCCAGTGGGGCGGCCAGCCGGAGGGGCAGGATGACCTGGCCTCCCTGCTGGTGACTCCCAAGGAAATCGACGCGCTGGTGGCCGACGTGTCCAAGCTGCTGGGCTACGGCATCAGCATGGCCCTGCAAACGGGTCTGAGCCTGGAGGATTTGGAGGCGCTGCTCAGCTGACCGCCTCCGGCGGGCAAAAAAGGCCGGCCTGCCATAGGCAGGTCGGCCCTTGGAGAAACGGAGATTACATCAGCTTGCGGAACATGGTCTTGAAGTCCTCGATGCTGGCCTCCTTGGGGTTGCCGGGGGCGCAGGCGTCGGCGGCGGCGGACTGGGCCAGGAAGTCCAGATCCTCCTCCTTCATGGCGGGCAGCTTGGTGGGGATGCCCACGTCGGCAGAGAGCTGCTTGACGGCGTCAATGGCGGCCTGGCGATAGGTGGCCTGATCCATGCCGGTGGTGTCAACGCCCATAGCCTCGGCGATGTCCTTAAACTTGCTGCCGGTGGCCTCCTGGTTGAACTCCATGACGATGGGGAGCATCATGGCGCAGGCGACGCCGTGGGGGGTGTCATAGACAGCACCCAGGGTGTGAGCCATGGAGTGGGCAATGCCCAGGCCCACGTTGGAGAAGGCCATGCCGGTGACGAACTGGCCCAGAGCCATGCCCTCACGGCCCTCCTGCTCGTTCTTGACGGCGGCGCGGAGGTTCTTGGAGATGAGCTTGATGGCCTCCAGGTTCAGGCAGTCGGCCAGCTCCCAGGCGGCCTTGGTGGTGTAGCCCTCGATGGCGTGGGTCAGGGCATCCATGCCGGTGGAGGCGGTCAGGCCCTTGGGCATGGTGGACATCATGTCGGGGTCAACAATGGCGATGTCGGGAATGTCGTTCACGTCCACGCAGACGAACTTGCGCTTCTTCTGCACATCGGTGATAACGTAGTTGATGGTGGCCTCAGCGGCGGTGCCGGCGGTGGTGGGGACGGCGATGGTGTAGACGGTGCGGTTCTTGGTGGGAGCCACGCCCTCCAGGGAGCGAACGTCCGCGAACTCGGGGTTATTGATGATGATGCCGATGGCCTTGCCGGTGTCCATGGAGGAGCCGCCGCCAATGGTGATCATATAGTCCGCGCCGGAGGCCTTGTAGGCTTCCACGCCGGTCTGGACGTTCTCAATGGTGGGGTTGGGCTTGATGTCGGAATAGACCTCATAGGCCATGCCCGCAGCATCCAGCAGGTCGGTGACCTTCTTGGTGACGCCGAATTTGACCAGGTCGGGGTCGGAGGCGATGAACGCCTTGTTCAGGCCCTTGGCCTGGACCAGGCCGGGGATCTCCTGGATAGCGCCCTTGCCGTGATAGGAAATGCCGTTGAGTACGAAACGATTGACCATAGTGATTACATCCTTTCTGCCTTTGTCAAAAATACGGGGTTATTTTTTACCGGGGATGAGGTACCCTCCGAGCATACTTCTTTCAGTATGCATCTTTTATTATAGTAGCACAGGGCACCCCTTCTGTCAAGCAGAAAGCGCCGTTCCAACGGGGAAATCAGCGGCCCGTCACTCCAGGTTCAGCCGGGTGTCCAGGATGTACCGGGTGAGGAGGAAGAAAATAACTGTACCCACGATTTGGAGAGCGGCATCCACCAGCATCCCCCCTGTGAGCAGCGGCACGGCCTCTGCCAGCGTCTCCACTTCAATCACTGCCTCCGCCAGTGTCTCCACCTCAACCGTCGCTTCCACCAGGAAGTCGTCTGGGATGAAAGCCGTCAGCACGCTGCTTGCCAGGTCGCTGAGGATAGACAGCACCATGGACAGCCCGATGTAGGCCAACACACTGACACCCACCCGATGGCTGCTGGCCATGTGGCCAATGGCCTGGGCCAGGTAAATCGTCTGAATCCCAAAGGCCACGCTGGCCAGCAGGTAGAGGAAGCCGGAGGCAAGGATGGCGGCCCACGCCCCTGCCGAAATACCGCTGGCCAAGTACAGGTTATGGAACACGCCCGTTATGCCCGAACCGAGCAGCACCTCACCCATCAGGAGCAGGAACGCCAGCGCCCCCACAAGGGCGCTGCCCACCATGGCCACCAGGGCTGCCAGCCCCTTGGACAGGATGAGGGAGCCGGTTTTCACCGGCAGGGTGAACATCAGGTAGCCCTCGTTTTTCAGCAGACCGTGGTAGAACCGCTGGACGATCAGCACCACGCAGAGGACAGCCATGGCAATCATCACGCACACCAGCACCAACAGCAGCAGACCGGGCAGAAGGCCGCTATCCTCCCAATCCGTGGCGGGCAGCAGGAGGCCGTTCACCAGCGCCAGCGCCAGGGCGACGCCCCAAAGGGGCAGGAAGTTGCGCATCATGTAGCGCAGCTCTAATTTACATAGTTTTCCAAACATATCGGTTCCCCTCTCTCAGACCATGCGGAACATGGCGCGGAACACCTCGTCCACGCTCTTGCCTTCCCGCTCGCGGATATTGTCCACCGTGTCGTGGAGGACAATGCGCCCCTCCTGGAGGAACACGGCCTCGTCCAGCACCCGCTCCACGTCAGCAATCAGGTGGGTGGAAATCAGGACGGTGCCCTCCGGGTTGTAGTTGGACAGAATCGTATCCATGATATAGTCCCGGGCGGCGGGGTCTACCCCGGCGATGGGCTCGTCCAGCAGGTAGAGCATGGCCCGGCGGCTCATCACCAGCACCAGCTGCATCTTCTCTAGCGTCCCCTTGCTCATGGTTTTGATGCGCATGGTGGGCGCGATGTGGAGGCTCCCGCACATAGCCTCCGCCCTGGCCCGGTCAAAGTCGGCGTAAAAGTCCTGGAACAGATCCAGCACCTGCCCCACCTTCATCCACTCCGCCAGATAGGGGCGGTCGGGCAGATAGCTGACGATGGATTTCGTATAGACCCCTGGCGCTGTGCCGTCGATCTCCACCACCCCCGCGTCGGGCTGGAGCAGACCGTTTAAGAGCTTGATTAGCGTCGTCTTGCCCGCCCCATTGGGGCCCAGCAGGCCCACGATGCGGCCGGGCTGCAAGTCCAGATCCACGTCCAGAAGGGCGGGCTGCCTGCCGTAGGTTTTGGTGACGCCGGAAAGGTGTACCAGTTCATTCATAGGGATTCTCCTCCTTCAATTTTTGCTGTATCTGAGCCGGGGTATACCCCAGCCCTTCCATGCCCCGGCAGAACGCCTCCATGAGCTGTTCTGCCAGCTGGCTGCGGACTTCCTCGACCCGCTGGGCGTCAGAGGTCACCAGCCGCCCGGCGGTTCGGTTGCTCTCCACCAGGCCGTCCTTCTCCAGCTCCGACAGGGCCCGCTGCATGGTGTTGGGGTTGACCCCCGCCTCCGCCGCCAGCTCCCGCACGGTGGGGACCCGGCTGCCCATAGGATAGTCGCCGGTGACGATGCGCCGGGTCAACTCCTCCTTCAACTGGAGCCAAATCGGTCGGTCTGAGGTTAGCTTCCACTCCATTGTCCCACTTCCTTATTGTATTAGGTTAATAATACAATAACACATCGCTTCGGCTTTGTCAACCGCAAATTGAAAAACCTGCAAAAACAAAGTGCGCTGGAAAACCGTTGACTTTCCCAATCGGTGCGGGTATAGTGGAGGAAAGACTACGCTTTCCAGGAGGTACCGCAATGAAGCCGTTTGAGCGCCGCCATAAGGAATCCCGGCCCGTGCTGGCCATCTGCTACGATTTTGACAAGACCCTGTCGCCGGACGATATGCAGGCCCAGGGCTACATTCAGTCGGTGGGCTACGATGTAGAGCAGTTCTGGGAGGAGACAAACGTCTTCGCCCAGAAGTACGATATGGACAGTAACCTGTCCTATATGTACAAGATGGTGCAAAAGGCGCGGGAGAAGCAGCTCCCCTTCACCCGCGCATCCCTGATGGAGTACGGGGCGAAGGTGCAGCTCTTCCCCGGCGTGGAGGGTTGGTTTGACCGGATGCGGGCCTACGGCCAGGCCCAAGGCGTCCTGGTGGAGCATTACATCATCTCCTCAGGGCTCAAGGAGATGATAGAAGGCTCCTCCATCGCCCGGCAGGGTGCTTTTGAGAAGATTTACGCCAGCTCCTTCTACTTTAATGAGCAGGGGGAGGCGGAGTGGCCCGCCCAGGCCATCAACTACACCAGCAAGACCCAGTTCCTCTTCCGCATCAAAAAGGGGGTGCTGGACGTGAACGACGCCGCTGTGAACGATTACTTCCCCCCGGAGAATGTGCGGGTGCCCTTCCGCAACATGGTTTACATCGGGGACAGCATCACGGACATCCCCTGTATGAAGCTGGTGAACTCCTACGGCGGCCACGCCATCGGCGTCTACGACCCGGACACCGGCGACCGGGCCAGGGTGTTCCAGATGATGAAGGACGACCGCATCCGCTACTTCGCCCCCGCCGACTACCGGGAGGGCTCCCAGCTGGACAGCCTGCTGAAGGCCATCATCCGCAAGACGGCGGCCTATGAGCCGCTGGAGGAGCGGCACTGGGCGGACGTGACCGCCGCCGCAGAGGAGCCTGCCGGGGTGTGAAGCGCTGCCAAACCGGGGGAGCATTTTTCAGGAACCGCTTGTCTCTTGGGAACAAATGTGCTATACTGTACCCGATGTGAATTTCCCGACCAGGATGAATTGAGAAGGAGTGCTTCGTTATGACCTACAAAGAGGAATTTATCACCTTCATGGTACGCTCCGGCGTGCTGACCTTCGGTGATTTTACCACAAAGAGCGGCCGCAAAACCCCTTACTTTATCAACACCGGCAACTATAAAACCGGCGCCCAGGCCGCCAAGCTGGGAGACTACTACGCCGCCTGCCTGAAGGAGAACCTGGGCGAGGAAGTCACCGCCCTGTTCGGCCCTGCCTACAAGGGCATCCCTCTGGTGGTCACCGCCTCCGCCAGCCTGTACCGCAACTATGGCATCGACCTGCCCTACTGCTTCAACCGCAAGGAGGCCAAAGACCACGGCGAGGGCGGCAGCATGGTGGGCTACAAGCCCCAGGACGGGGACGTGATCGCCATTGTGGAGGACGTAGTCACCGCCGGCACCGCCGTCCGGGAGAGCATCGAGCTGTTCAAGCACGTTGCCGACGCGAAGCTGGCCTACCTGTTCGTCAGCGTAGACCGGATGGAGCGTGGCACCAGAGACTGCTCCACCCTGGACGAGCTGCGGCAGGACTACGGCATCAAGGTCTGCCCCATCGTCACCGTAAAGGAGATCATTGCCTTCCTCCACAACCGCCCCATCGACGGGAAGGTCTACATTGACGACGCCATGAAGGCCAGCATGGAAGCCTATCTGGCGCAGTACGGCGCAAAGGCGTAAGCCGTCCGCGCACCCACGCACTTCACCACGGGAGGTGAATCCCCTTGCCCCCTTTCAAAGTACACGCCCCCTTTGAACCCTCCGGCGACCAGCCGGAGGCCATTGCCGCCCTGGCCCAGGGGGTGGAGCTGGGGCTGGATGAGCAGACCCTGCTGGGGGTCACCGGCTCCGGTAAGACCTTTACCATGGCCAAGGTCATCGAGCAGGTGCAGCGCCCCACCCTGGTGCTGGCACACAACAAGACCCTGGCCGCCCAGCTCTGCGCGGAGTTCAAGGAGTTCTTTCCAGAGAACGCGGTGGAGTACTTCGTCTCCTACTACGACTACTATCAGCCGGAAGCCTATATCCCCCACACGGACACCTTCATCGAGAAGGACGCCAGCGTCAACGATGAAATTGACCGCCTCCGCTCCTCCGCTACCTCCGCCCTGTTTGAGCGGGAGGACGTGATTGTGGTGGCCTCCGTCTCCTGCATCTACGGCCTGGGCGACCCTATCGACTACAAAAACATGGTCATCAGCCTCCGCACCGGCATGGAGTATAGCCGGGACGCTTTGCTGAGCAAGCTGATTGAGATACGCTACGAGCGCAACGACATCGCCTTTGAGCGCAATATGTTCCGCGTCCGGGGGGACACGGTGGAGATTTTCCCAGTGTACGCGAAAGACCACGCCATCCGCGTGGAGTTCTGGGGGGACGAAATCGACCGCATCAGCGAGGTCAACGTGGTCACCGGCACCCCCACCCGCATCCTGAACCATGTGGCCATCTATCCCGCCAGCCACTATGTCACCTCCAAGGAGAAGCTGGCGAAGGCGCTGGTGGAGATAGAGCGTGAGATGTGGGAGCGGGTGGCCTTTTTCGAGGCCCAGGGCAAGGCGGTGGAGGCCCAGCGCATCCGCCAGCGCACCCAGTACGACATGGAGATGATTCGGGAACTGGGCTACTGCCAGGGCATCGAGAACTATTCCCGGGTGATTTCAGACCGGCCTGAAGGCTCCCCGCCCCTGACGCTGCTGGACTACTTCCCGAAGAATTTCCTCATGTTCATTGACGAGAGTCATGTCACCCTCCCCCAGGTGCGGGCCATGTACAACGGCGACCATCAGCGGAAAACCACCCTGGTGGACTACGGCTTCCGCCTGCCCTGCGCCTATGACAACCGCCCCCTGAAATTTGACGAGTTTCAGGAGCGCATCAACCAGGTGATTTACGTCTCCGCCACCCCCGGCAAGTACGAGCAGGAGCGCTCCGGCCAGGTGGTGGAGCAGCTCATCCGGCCCACCGGCCTGCTGGACCCAGAAATCGAGGCGCGCCCGGTGGAGGGTCAGATCGACGACCTGATCGGGGAAATCAACCTGCGCATCGAGCGGAAGGATCGGGTGCTGGTCACCACCCTGACCATCAAAATGGCGGAGGACCTGACGGAATACCTCCGCTCCTCCGGCATCAAGGCGAAGTATATGCACCACTCCATTGAAACCATCGAGCGGACGGAGATGATACGCGACCTGCGGCTGGGCACCTTTGACGTGCTGGTGGGCATCAACCTGCTCCGGGAGGGGCTGGATATGCCGGAGGTTAGCCTGGTGGTCATTCTGGACGCGGACAAGGAGGGCTTTCTGCGCTCCGGCACCTCCCTGATTCAGACCATCGGCCGGGCCGCCCGGAACGCTCAGGGCAAGGTCATCCTCTATGCCGACACCGTCACCCCCTCCATGGCCTACGCCATGGACGAGACCGCCCGCCGCCGGGAGGCTCAGGACGCCTACAACAAGGCTCACGGCATCGTCCCCAAAACCATCAAGAAGGATGTGCGGGAGCTGCTGGAAATCTCCAAGGCGGTGGAGGACACCGACGATTTCAGCGGCAAACAGATGACCCAGGCCGAGATAAAGGCCGCCGTCGAGAAGCTGGAAAAGCAGATGCGCAAGGCCGCCCAGCAGCTGGAGTTCGAACTGGCCGCCGCGCTGCGGGACCAAATCATCGAGCTGCGGGGGAAATTGAAGAAGAACTGACCCGCACGGCGGGGGCAGTAAGGAGCTTCACCATTCATGCAAGACCATATTTATGTGAAGGGCGCACGCGCCAACAACTTAAAAAACGTGGACGTTTCCATCCCCCGGGACAAGCTGGTGGTCATCACCGGTCTGTCGGGGAGCGGAAAGTCCTCCCTGGCCTTTGACACCATTTACGCCGAGGGCCAGCGGCGGTATGTGGAGAGCCTGTCCTCCTACGCCCGGATGTTCCTGGGCCAGATGGACAAGCCGGATGTGGACTATATCGACGGCCTTTCCCCCGCCATCTCCATCGACCAGAAAACCACCTCCAAGAACCCCCGCTCCACCGTGGGCACGGTGACGGAGATTTACGACTATCTGCGCCTCCTCTGGAGCCGGGTGGGCACCCCCCACTGCCCCAACTGCGGTAAGGAGATTCAGCAACAGACCATTGACCAAATCGTGGACCAGGTGATGGCCCTCCCGGAGGCCACCCGCATCCAAATCCTGGCCCCTGTCATTCGGGGGAAGAAGGGGGAGCACGCCAAGGTCTTTGAGGACGCCCGCAAGTCCGGCTATGTCCGGGTGCGGGTGGACGGCAACCTGTACGACCTGTCTGAGGACATCCCCCTGAACAAGAACCAGAAGCACCATATCGACGTCATTGTAGACCGGCTGGTGGTGCGCCCGGACATCACCCAGCGGCTTACCGACTCCTGCGAGACCGCCAGCAAGCTGTCCGGCGGGCTGGTGGTGGTGAACCTGGTGCGGGAGGACAAGGATTTGACCTTCTCCCAGAACTACGCCTGTGAGGACTGCGGCATTTCCATTGAGGAGCTGTCCCCCCGGGCTTTCTCCTTCAACGCCCCCTATGGGGCCTGCCCCACCTGCGCCGGCCTGGGCAGCCAGTTGAAGGTAGACCCTGACCTGGTGATTCCCAACAAGGAGCTGTCCATTGCGGACGGAGCCATCCAGGCCAGCGGCTGGAACAAGGTGAAGGGGGACTCTATCGCCAAGATGTACTTTGACGCCCTCAGCGAGGAGTACGGCTTCGACCTGGCCACCCCGGTGAAGAAGCTGCCGAAGAACATTATGGACGTGGTGCTGTACGGCTCAAAGGGCAAGAAGCTGAAGCTCCACTATGACCATGCCCGGGGCAAGGGCACCCTGTTCCAGCCCTGGGAGGGCATCGTGCCCAACCTGGAGCGCCGGTATCAGGAGACCACCTCCGACGCCTCCAAGTCCGACATTGAGGATTGCATGAGCGAGTGCCCCTGCCCTGACTGCCAGGGCCGCCGCCTCAGGAAAGAGGTGCTGGCGGTGACGGTGGGCGGGCTGAGCATTGACCAGTTTTGCGGCCTCCCGGTGAAGGAGGAACTGCAATTCATGCAGAACTTGCAGCTGACCCATCAGCAGCAGCTTATCGGCGCACAGATTTTGAAGGAGATTCAAACCCGGCTGGGCTTTCTGAACTCCGTGGGGCTGGGCTACCTGACCCTGTCCCGGAAGGCGGCCACCCTGTCCGGCGGCGAGAGCCAGCGCATCCGCCTGGCCACCCAAATTGGCAGTTCATTGATGGGGGTGCTGTACATTCTGGACGAGCCCTCCATCGGCCTCCACCAGCGGGACAACGACCTGCTGCTGGGCACCATGAAAAACCTCCGGGATTTGGGCAACACCCTGCTGGTGGTGGAGCATGACGAGGACACCATGCGCGCCGCCGACTACCTCATCGACGTGGGGCCGGGGGCCGGCATCCACGGCGGCGAAATCGTGGCCGCCGGCACGGTGGACGAGGTGATGAACACCCCCGGCAGCCTGACCGGCGACTATCTGGCGGGGCGGAAGAAAATCCCCCTCCCCGCCGCCCGCCGCCCCGGCAGCGGCAAATGGCTCACCGTCCGGGGGGCCACAGAGCATAACCTGAAACATATCGACGTGAGCGTTCCCCTGTCCACCTTCACCGTAGTCACCGGCGTCTCCGGCAGCGGCAAATCCACCCTGGTGAACGACATCATTCACCATCGGCTGGCGGCCGACCTGAACCGGGCCAAATGCCGCAGCGGGAAGCATGAGGCCATCGAGGGGGAGGAGTATCTGGACAAGGTCATCTGCATCGACCAGAGCCCTATTGGCCGCACCCCCAAGAGCAACCCCGCCACCTACACCGGCCTGTTTACCGACATCCGCGACCTGTTCGCCGCCACACCGGACGCCAAGGCCAGGGGCTACAACGCCAGCCGCTTCTCCTTCAACGTCCGGGGCGGACGGTGCGAGGCCTGCCAGGGGGACGGCCTGATTAAAATCGAGATGAACTTCCTGCCGGACGTGTACGTCCCCTGTGAGGTCTGCAAGGGCAAGCGCTACAACCGGGAGACACTGGAGGTGCGCTACAAGGGCAAAAACATCTATGAGGTGCTGGACATGACGGTGGAGGAGGCCATGGGCTTTTTCGAGGCACTGCCCAAAGTCCACCACCGGCTGGAGACCCTGTACGATGTGGGGCTGGGCTATATCAAGCTGGGTCAGCCCTCCACCACCCTGTCCGGCGGCGAGGCCCAGCGGGTGAAGCTGGCCACCGAGCTTTCCAAGCGCTCCACCGGCAAGACCTTCTATATTCTGGACGAGCCCACCACCGGCCTCCACACCGACGATGTGCGCCGCCTCATCGACGTGCTCCAGCGGCTGGTGGACGGGGGCAACACGGTGCTGGTCATTGAGCATAACCTGAACGTCATCAAGTGCGCCGACTACCTCATCGACCTGGGGCCGGAGGGGGGCGACCAGGGCGGGCAAATCGTCTGCACCGGCACGCCGGAGGAGGTGGCCGCCTGCCCGGCGTCCTTCACCGGGCAGTATCTGGCGCCGATTTTACAGCGGGACAGGGAGTAAGCTATGAATTATATGGAACAATTTCAGATGCAGCAAATCAGCCTGGCCTATGACGGCTTCCGTCCGGAGTTTGCCGCAAGGCTGTTCCCCGGCGGGCTGGAGGAGGCTGCCGAGCTGGCAAAGCGGCTGGCCCCGCTGCTGTTCCCCAACACCGACTGGGTGGCGGAGCATTACCAGACCTGCTTTCAGTTCTACAGCACCTACGCCCTGGACAGGCTGATGGGCTACGAGGACAGCTATGCCCAGCAGGACTGCAAGAACAAGTACAGTGGCCTGTCCCCTCTGACGCTGCACTGCGCCATCGAGCATTGCCAGGCCCAGCTCCATCGGGCCTTCCCCAGCCTGGCGTAACCAGAAAGCACTTCTGCTCCTTCCGTCGCGTATTCGCATTACAGAAAGAAAGGGTCACACGTTTATGATCGCTGCGCTCCAGAGCCTGTGGGCTTGGTTCACCTCTACCATCGCCGGTAAGGTGCTCATCTCCTGCTTCGTCTCCATGCTGCCGGTGGTGGAGTTGCGGGGCGGTATCCCCATCGCGGTGGGCTTCGGCCTCGCGCCAAAGCTTGCCATCCCCATCTGCATTATCGGCAACTGCATCCCCATCATCCCCATCCTGATCCTGTTCCAGCGGGTGCTGCGGTGGATGCGCCACCGGGGCGGCGTGGTGGGCCGCTTCGCCCTGTGGCTGGAACGGCACTGCACAAAGCACCGGGGCTTCCTGGACCGCTACGCGGGGGCCGCCCTGTTTGTTCTGACCGCCGTCCCGCTGCCCGGCACCGGGGCCTGGACCGCCTCCATGCTGGCCGCCCTGGCCGGGGTGCGCATCCGCAACGCGGCTCCCGCCATCACCCTGGGGGTGCTGGCCGCCGGGGCCATTGTCAGCGTCGTCAGCTACGGCGTGGCGTCGCTGTTTTAAGGAACCTTCTTCCTTCAACCCACGCGCAATCCGCCCCCAGAGTGCATAGGATGCTTTGGGGGTGACGATTTATGCTGACTGCATTGCTGGCGCTGGGGGCGGCCTTCGGGCTGTGCTGCCTGGCGTGGATGATTTACGGCTGGCTGGTGCTGAGCGGGGCCCGGGGGAGCGGTATCTCCGTCCGGCTCTCCGCTGCGGGAGACGGTGCGGAAGCCGAGGCCGCGCTCCGCGCCCTGGGCTGGCTGTCCGCCGACCGGCTGCTGGACGCTCGCATTGAAGTGACGGACGACGGGCTGACGGAGGAGGGGCGCGCCCGCCTGCTGCGGGCCGTCCGGGGGAAGCCCCATATAACGATACGAACGCCGCAGGCGGATTCGGAGCGCCGCTGAATCCCCGGCGCGGCTGGTTAGGATGGTGAACGCAATGGAGAAAACTGAGCTGGAGCAGCTGGAGGGGACCGTCTCCGCCGTGGTTTTCCAGAATCAGGAGAACGGTTACTCCGTGCTGCGGCTCAAGGCGGGCCGCGGGGAAGCGGTGACGGTGGTGGGCGTCCTGCCGGGGGTCTGCACCGGAATGCACCTGCTGCTGGAGGGCAGCTGGCAAAGCCATCCCAGCTACGGCCGCCAGTTCCGGGCAGAGCGTGGGGAACAGCAGCTCCCCACCGAGACGGACGCCATCCTGGCCTACCTCTCCGCCGGGGTCATCAAGGGCATCGGCCCCAAGCTGGCCCAAACGCTGACCAGCACCTTCGGTGCGCGCACCTTTGAGGTGCTGGAATCCCAGCCGGAAAAGCTGGCGGAAATCAAGGGGCTCTCCCTGAAAAAGGCCCGGGCCATCCAGTCGGAGTTCCTGCAAAAGGCGGGGATGCGCACGCTGCTGGAGTTCCTGTCCCAGCACAGCCTGCCCGCCGGGCTGGCTCTGCCCCTGTGGCATGACTACGGGCCAAAGGCCATCGAGATGGTGCAGGGCGACCCCTACCTTCTGGTGGACCCGGAGTGGGGGGTGCGGTTTGCCGACGCCGACCGCCTGGCCGCCCAGCTGGGCATCCGGGCGGACGACCCTCAGCGGGTGGAGGCGGGCATCCTCTACACCCTGACCCACAACCTGGACGTGGGCCATGTGTTTCTGCCCAGAGACAAGCTGCTGCCGGTGGCCGCCCGCCTGCTCCGCAGCAGCGAGGGCACCCCTTCCCTGGAGACGATGGAGGAGGCGCTGGAGGCCTTGCAGCTGCGGGGCGAAATCGTCATTGATGAGATCGCCGGGCTCACCGCCGTTTACCGGGCCGACCTCTATGAGGACGAGTGTTACATCGCCCTGCGCCTGAAGGAGATGCTGGGCCGGGAGCTGCTCCCCCCTGCCAACATCGAGGAGCTGATCGACCAGGTGGAGCAGCGGCAGCACCTGACCTACGCCCCCCAGCAGCGGGAGGCGGTGCGGCTGGCGGCCCGGAGCCAGGTCATGCTGCTGACTGGCGGCCCCGGCACCGGCAAGACCACTTCTCTCCGGGGGATTCTGGGCCTCTTCGAGGCCACTGGGGTGAAAACCGACCTGGCCGCCCCCACCGGCCGGGCCGCGAAACGGCTCAGCGACCTGTGCGGCGTGGAGGCCACCACCATCCACCGTCTGCTGGGGGCGGGGTACGACCCGGCCAGCGGACAGCTGGCCTTCTCCAAGGATGAGGACGACCCACTGGAGGCGGAGGCAGTCATCGTGGATGAGATGTCCATGGTGGACATCCCCCTGATGGCCTCCCTGCTGCGGGCGCTGAAAGGAGGCTGCCGCCTGGTGCTGGTGGGCGACCCGGACCAGCTCCCCAGCGTGGGGCCGGGGCAGCTCTTTGACCATCTGATTCGCTCCGGCAAAATCCCGCTGGTGCGGCTGACGGAGATTTTCCGTCAGGCCCGGGAGTCCGCCATCGTGATGAACGCCCATGCGGTAGACCAGGGGGAGTGCCCAGACCTCCACAACCGGGGGAAGGACTTCTTCTTCCTCCGCAGGCCCGACCCGGAGCAGGCGGTGGAGACCATCGTGGACCTGTGCGTCCGGCGGCTGCCCCAGAATATGGGCATCCCCGCCGACCAAATCCAGGTGCTCTCCCCCACCCGCAAGTACATCGCCGGGACTGCTAACCTGAACACGGCCCTCCAGGCGGCGCTGAATCCCCCGGGGGCGGACAAGCGGGAGAAGCAGTACGGCGGCTTCACCTTCCGGGAGGGAGACCGGGTCATGCAGATTCGGAACAATTACGACATCCTGTGGCGGGAGCACCGGGGCGGTAAGGGCGGCATGGGCATTTTCAACGGGGACATCGGCGTGATAGAGTCCATTGACAGCCGCACCGAGTTAATGACCATCAACTTTGAGGGCCGGGTAGCGGAGTACACCTCCGATATGCTGTCCGAGCTGGAGCCGGCCTACGCCATGACGGTACATAAGGCCCAGGGCAGCGAGTACCGGGCGGTCATCCTGGCCGCCGTCAACGGGGCCCCCAAGCTGCTGACCCGGGGCGTCCTCTACACCGCCATCACCAGGGCGAAGGATTTGCTCATCATCGTGGGGGAAGAGGGCGTCATTGCCAAAATGGTGGCCAATGACCGACAGACCCGGCGGTACAGCGGCCTCCGGGCCAGGCTGATGGCGGAGGACGCCTAAGCCGCCGGGGCTTGCAAAATCCGCGGATTCTGATACAATAATGTTGCAAATCATCCCGGGAGGTGCTGAAATGACAGAGGAAGAACACAAAGAGCTGCACGAGGCGGGCGTTCCCCACAAGCACGAGCATACCAGCACGAAAGCCGTCCTGAACCGCCTCTCCCGGGCCATCGGCCATCTGGAGCACGTCCGGCAGATGGTGGAGGACGGGGAGGACTGCTCGGCGGTGCTGATTCAGCTGGCCGCCGTCCGCTCCGCCCTGACCAGCACCAGCCGGGTGATTTTGAAGGACCACATCGACCACTGCATCGTGGATGCGGTGGAGGAGGGCAACCTCCAGGCCATCGAGGATTTGGAAAAGGCCATCGACCAGTTTATGAAGTAATCCTGCCTGAGCGCTATTTTTCAAAAACAGCTTGCAACCCCCGGGAAATCCGTGTAGAATGAAGTTATACAGGATGTAATATCATGATTTGGAGGTAGCAGCATGAGCAAGCAAGCGAAACAGCCCGGCTTTGAAAAGGAGCATTTCCGCATTCCGGAGGAGCAGCGGTGCCGTCAGAATTTCCCCATCCGTTCCGAGGTGCGAACCCAGAGAATCTATCAGGTCGACCCTATTTCCGACACCTGCTGGGCCTACATGAAGCTGTTGCGGGAGCGGGACAAGACGAAAACAGTCTATGACATTGACCCCTATGTGGAGGTCTACCAGTTCCGGGAGAACATTTACGGCTTCCTGATGGAGAGTCTGGACGGCATGGGCGATGTGTGGATGTACCTGGTGGTGGGGCCGGAACGGGCGCTGCTGGTGGACACCGGCTTCGGCCTGGGCGACCTGAAAGGGCTGTGCGACAAGCTCACCGGCGGGAAGGAGCTTTATGTAGTCAACACCCACTGCCACTTTGACCACGCCTATGGCAATTCGCAGTTTGACCGCATCTACTGCCACGAGTATGAAGTGCCCAGTATGCAGGCCCTGGATGAGCATTTGTGGGATTACCTCTTTGAGGAGGGCACCGGCCGCTGCATTTGGACGGAGTTTGACCGCTCTGACCTGATTGGCTTCCGGCCCTATGAAATCGTGGGCTGCCCGGACGGTTACACCTTCGACCTGGGCGGCGGCCATGAGGTGGAACTCGTTCACCTGGGGGGCCACACCCCCGGCCACGCCGGTTATCTGGACAAAAAGGACAAGGTGTTCTTCGCCGGTGACGACATCGTCAGTATGCGGGTGGGCGTCGGCAGCGTCGGGCCGGACAATCCCTACAGCGCCTGCGCCTCTGTGGCGACCATGGGGGCCGCCATGCAGCGTCTGGCCGCCCGGATGGACGAGTTCGACCATGTGTTCAGCGGCCACTTCGTCACCGACCTGGAAAATGTCGCGGTTCAGCATATGGCAGACGCCTGCGCACGGGCCCTATCTGACCCGGAGCATGGCTGGGTCAGCCGAGAGGAGACCCCTCGCGGCATCCAGTACCAGACGTATGTGGAGGGCCTGGGCACCCTGGCCTACAGTGACAGAACTTTGGGGAACCGCTGAACAAACGCTGCGTTTTCACGCTTTCCTTCCACAACAAAAAAGCGCGGGAGGAACGCCCTGCATGGGCGTTCCTCCCGCTTTTTATGTTTTATGACAGGTGCGGTTCAGGGTTCCGGCCAAATCACAGCATCGCTTCACGCCCTGGCTCGCCGCACCAGCAGGACGGACAACGCCACGCTCCACGCCGTACTGATGTAGGTAGCGAGGTAAAACCCGGCGTATCCTGCCCGTGGCACCAGGAGCATACAGGCTGCAACATTCACCGCCATGGTGGAGATGCTGGAAACCAGGTAGAGCAGCATCTTTTGCCGCCCCCGGAGCCGGGCCTCCTGGACGTGCCGCACCACGGCGAACAGATAGGACGGCGCTTCAAAGGTCAGAAGGGCGGAGCCGTAGGCGACGACCTGGCTGTCCCCGGAGAACAGCCGGAGGATGGGCCTGTTCAGCAGCACACAGAGCAGCACCAGCCCTCCGGTCAGCACAAAGAGGATGCGATACGCCGCCCGGATGCCCACGCGGATGCGTTCCGTCCGGCCCAGAGCGGCATTCTGGGCGATAAAGGTGACCAGCGCCTGAGCCGTGCCATAGACGAAAATCATCAGAAAGGTGGACACCTTGCTGGCGCAGCTGAATCCCGCAATGGCGGCCACGCCCAGCCCGCCCAGCAGGCTTTGCTTCAGGACGGAAACGATGGCGCCGGACATCTGCTGGAGGGTGTTGGGAGGCGCCAGGCGGCCAATTTCCTTCATATAGCTGACCTTCAGCATGGAGCGGCGGAAGCCGGAGGTCAGGACAGACCGCCGGAGCCAGAGCAGTACCCCCGCGCAGCCCGTCAGCTGGGCCAGGGCGGAAGCCAGCGCCGCACCGGCCACCCCCAGCCGCGCCACCAGGATGAGATCCAGCCCGATGTTCAGCGCCGAGGTGAACAGGACGAGGTACAGCGGCAGTTTGGAGTCTCCGCAGCCGATGAGGATCTGCCGCGAGAGGTCGTAGACCATTTGAAAGGGCAGGCCGATGAGGTAGATGCTGCCGTACAGCAGCGCTTGGGCCACGATTTCCTCCGGCGTGTTGATGAGCAGCAGCAGGGGGCGGAAAGCCGCCAGCCCCAGGGACAGCATGACCAGGCCAATGACCGCATCCACAAAGAGCAAGTTGTACACCACCCTGGTCAGTTCCTCTTTGGTGGAGACTGGCTTGCGGGCAGCCACCAGCAGGTTGCCCCCCAGCTCCATGCCGCCGGAGAGGAACAGGAAGCACATCAGCAGGGTGGAGGCGTTGGACACCGCCGCCAGCGCGTTGGCGTCCAGCTTTAGCCCCACGATCATGGTGTCCGCAATGGTATAGCACTGGGCGGCCAGCATACTCAGCACCACCGGCAGGGCGAAACCCAGAAGGGATCTGCCGATGGGGCCCTCTGTCAATGATTTCTCTTGCATTTTCCAGCGCCTCCCTCTACAATGAGAGTATAAACCCTACAGCTACTGTAAGGTCAAGGGGCGGTGGACAAATCGTGAAAAAAATTTCCGGCTTCTATTTCAAGACTGGCGACTTTGCGGAGCTGGCCGGGGTGAACAAGCGCACCCTGCACTATTACGATGAGATAGGATTATTCCATCCCAACCATGTCGGGGAAAACGGCTACCGTTATTACGCCGTCAACCAGCTGGATCAGCTGGCGCTGATCGTGACGCTGCGGGATCTGGGGGTCAGTCTAAAGGACATCAAAACCTGCCTGGAGAGCAGGGACCCTGCGCTTTTCAGCCGGTTTTTAGCGGAGCAGAATCGGGAGATCGACCGGCTGATCCGGCAGCTGGAGCAGCGGAAGGGGCTGCTCCAAAGCGTACTGGACAGCAACCGGGTCTTTCAGCGGTACCTGGACAAGGGGTATCCCGTTCTCACCTTCCCGGAGGAGGCATATGAGCTTCTGCTGGATTTTGAGGCGGAGCCGTCCCGAGCGCCGGGGGAGATGGTGGTGGTGAACTACCTGACGGACGGCCCTTATACCGGCCTCTGCATCCGGCAGGGCAGGCGGTTCCTGTTCCAAAAACGGAGGGACGGCGGCGGATGCATCCCCGCCGGAGACTACCTCTGCCGGTACAGCCGGATTCCGGCAGGAGAAAATCAGACCGTCTGCGTGAACCGCCAGGCGGAGGCCCTTCGGACGCAGGCCGCCGTCCGGCAGCTCCGGCTGGAAGACTGTTTTTACGTCGAGTTTAACGACACCCTGGCCCGGAGCTGCGGTCAGGAGGAGGACTATTTTTCCATCCGTGCCCGGATCCTGGAAGTGGAATCGTCTGCCGAAGGATAGCACAAGGCGGCATGGCAGTTTGCCATGCCGCCCCAAACGCGGTTGGATTTGATTACAGAATCAACCGGGCGCAGCCGTAGATTCCGGCGTCGTTCCCCAGTTCGGCCACCACCACGGGGGTAGACTTGGAGACGTGGAAGGCGTAGCGCTCGAAATACTTCACGATGGCGTCAATCAGGACGGCCCCGGCCCGGCTCATGCCGCCGCCAATGACGTAGACCTCCGGGTCCATGGTCACACCCACGGCGCTCATGGCCCGGCCCAGATACTCGCCGCAGCGGTCCACGATTTTCAGGGCCACCTCGTCCCCCTCGCGGGCGGCGTCGCAGATGTCCTTGGCGGAGATGTCCTCCATCTCCCGGAGCATGGAGGGGCTGTCAGATTCCTCCAGCATCAGCTTGCCCATCCGCACGATGCCTGTGGCGGAGGCGTACTGCTCCAGGCAGCCGTAGTTGCCGCAGGCGCAGGGCACCGTCTCCGACGGGTTGACGCACATATGGCCCACCTCGCCGCCGGCGCCGTTGCTGCCGGCTACGATTTTGCCGTTCATCACAATGCCGCCGCCGACGCCGGTACCCAGGGTGAACATGGCGATGCTGTCGTGGCCCTTGCCGCCGCCCATCCACATTTCGCCCAGGGCGGCCACATTGGCGTCGTTGCCGCAGGCTACGTTGGGGATGGTGGGCAGCAGCTCGTTCATCCGGTCCACCACATTAAAGATGCCCCAGCCCAGGTTGACGCACTTGTACACCGTGCCGTCCTCGCTCACCGGGCCGGGCACGTCGATGCCGATTCCCTTGACCTCGTAAGTAGGAATGTTCTGCTCCTTCATCTTCAGGGTGACGGCTTTGGCGATGTCCGGCAGGATGTTCACGCCGTCCAGCTCGGTGCGGGTGGGAATTTCCCACTTCTCCAGCAGGGTGCCGTCCGTCTTAAACAGGCCCATCTTAATCGTTGTTCCGCCAATGTCTACGCCAAAGGCATACGTTCTCATTCGCGATGCACTCCTTTGTCAAATTTTAGTACGCCGTAACGGCGCTACAAAGCTAATTTTTATTATACAGGATGTGGAGCCGTTTTTCCAGCCCCAATCTTCTAAAACAGCGTTATTTTTAAAATTTCTACATTTCCGGCGGAGGGATGCCCAAAAGCATAGGCTTCCCTTGCAACGGTTGCCTTTTGGGTCGAAACGGGGTATAATGGGCGCTGACGGAAATCTTGCATACAAGGAGGATCTTTTATGTCAACCTATCTCCCCTGTCTCGACGCCGCCCAACGGCTGCTCACCTGGATTGGGGATTCCCCCACCCCATTTCATACCGTGCTGACCGCACAGAAGGCGCTGGACGAGGCCGGTTTTACCCCGTTGAACTTCTCCGACCGGTGGCAGCTGGACTACGGGAAGCGTTACTACGTCCCCGTTCACGACTCCACCCTGATTGCTTTCACCGTCGGCTCCGCCATGGCGGACTCCGGCAACCTGCGCCTGGCCCTGGCCCACACCGACTATCCCTGCTTCCGGGTGAAGCCCAGCCCGGAGATGTACGGGGGCGGCTGCGGCAAGCTGAATGTGGAGGGCTACGGCGGGATGCTCCGCTACTCCTGGCTGGATAGGCCACTGTCCATCGCGGGCAAGGTGGCATTGAAGGGGAAAGACCCCTTCCACCCCCGGCGGGTCTTTGTGGACTTTGGCCGCCCGGTGGCTACCATCCCCAGCCTGGCCATTCATCTGAACCGCAGCGCCAATGACGACCTGCATCTGAGCCTGCAAAAGGATATGCTCCCCATCGTGGATGTGCTGGAGCAGGCTCTGGGCGGGGAAGCCTTCTTCCGGAAGGCCCTGGCCGAGGAGTGCGGCGCGGCGCCGGAGGACATTCTGGATTACGAGCTGTACGTCTACCAGTGCGAGCAGGGCTGTCTGGTGGGGTTGGAGGAGACTATGCTGTCCTCCCCCCGGCTGGACAACCAGACCTCCGCGGAGGCCTGCATTTACGGCCTGACCCACGCCCGGCGGGAGCGGGGCGTCAACCTGGCCGTCCTCTTCGACCATGAGGAGGTGGGCAGCCGCACCCGCCAGGGGGCGGCGGGCAGCGTCCTCCCCAACGTCATCGAGCGCATTTACGCCGCCTTCGGCCTGAGCCGGGAGGCTTATCTGCGGGATATGACCGACGGCTTCGCCCTGTCCCTGGACGTGGCCCATTGCAGTCACCCCAACTACCCGGAGAAAGCCGACCCCACCAATCGGGTGCAGATGAACGGCGGCGTCACCATCAAGCAGGCGGCCCGGCAGTCCTATATCGGCAGCTGCGAGTCCTCGGCGGTGGTGCAGGCCCTGTGCGCCCAGACGGGCATCCCCTGCCAAACCTTCGTGAACAACGCCGACATCCGGGGCGGGGCCACCCTGGGGGCCATCGCCGCCACCTACCTGCCCATGCAGGTGCAGGACGCGGGGGCGGCTATCGCCGCCATGCACTCCGCCCGGGAACTGATGGGGGCGGAGGACCAGTACCATCTGGAGCGGCTGGTCACCGCCTTGTTCCAGGGATAAGGGCGGAGAAAGGGCGAAAATTCAGCAGCTTACACGACAGTTCTCACTTTTTGTCACAAAATATTCACAGTCTGCCCCTTGCATTTTTCCTCTAAAGGGATAAAATAGGAGTAGAATTCATACTAAAAGGGAAGGGTTTTTACAATGACCACGATTGATATTATCTCCGGCTTCCTGGGAGCCGGTAAAACCACACTGATCAAAAAGCTGATCAACGAAGCCTATGCAGGCCAGAAGCTGGTGCTGATTGAGAACGAATTTGGTGAAATCGGCATTGACGGCGGCTTCCTCCAGGACGCGGGTATCCAAATCACCGAGATGAATGCGGGCTGCATCTGCTGCTCGCTGGTAGGGGACTTCTCCACCGCTCTGCGGGAGGTGCTGGACCAGTACCATCCCGACCGCATCCTCATCGAGCCCTCCGGCGTGGGCAAGCTGTCCGATGTGTCCACCGCTGTGGGCCGGGTAGCCGAGGAGACCGGCATGGTGCTGGGCAGCGCCGTCACCGTAGTGAACGCCAAGCGGTGCAAGACCTATATGAAGAACTTCGGCGAGTTCTTCATTGACCAGGTGGCCCACGCCGGCACCATTATCCTGAGCCGCACCCAGGACATGACGGAGGAGAAGCTGGCCGAGGTCACCGCCCTGCTGCGGGAGAAGAACCCGGAGGCCACCATCATCACCACCCCCTGGGACGAGCTGACCGGCGAGCAGATGCTCTCCGCCATCGCCGGGGGCAACTCCCTGGCCGACGAGCTGATGCGTCAGCTCCACGCCGCCGACAACGGCGAGGATGAGGATGAGGACGAGTGCTGCCATCATCACCACCATCACGATGAGGACGATGAGGATGAACACGAGCATCACCATCACCACGACCATGACGATGATGAAGAGGATGAGCACGAGCACCACCATCACCACGACCATGACGACGATGAGGAGTAGGCCGACCACGAGCATCAGCACCATCACGACGACGGCGAAACCTGCTCCTGCGGCCACCATCATCACCACCATCACGGCCACGATGCCGACGAGGTGTTCACCTCCTGGGGCATGGAGTCTCCCCGGAAGTTCACCGAGGCGGAGATTCGCACCGCCCTGGAGGAGCTGGACACCGGCAAGTATGGCGCTGTCCTCCGGGCCAAGGGCATTGTGCCTGCCACCGACGGCGGCTGGATTCACTACGACTTTGTCCCCGGTGAAATCGACATCCGCCGGGGCGGCGCGGACTACACTGGCCGCCTGTGCGTCATTGGCTCTGAGCTGAAGGAGGACGACATCAAGGCCCTGTTCCAGCTGTAAAGTGAGGTGCCCGCTATGCAAACGAATCCGATTCCTGTCTACCTGATTTGCGGCTTTTTGGACGCAGGCAAGACCAACTTCATCCGCCCCATGCTCACCGGCGAGGACTTCACCAAGGGGGAGCGCACCCTGCTGCTCATCACCGAGGAGGGGGAGGAAGAGTACGACCCCGCCGAGCTGGGCAAATACAGCGTATTCCCGGAGTGCATTGACGAGGACGGCTTCAACCGTGAGAACCTGACCAGGATTTTCAACAAATATAAGCCCACCCAAATCGTCATGGAGTACAACGGTATGTGGCAGCTGGCGGACACCCAGGACGCCTTCCCCCAGAACTGGGACCTGTATCAAATCGTCGCCATCATCGAGGCCACCACCTTTGACTCCTACGCCAAAAACATGGCCAGCCTAATGATGGAGAAGCTGCGGTTCTCCGACCTGATCGTCTTTAACCGCTGCAACGACGAACTGGCGAAGCTTCTGCGCCAGCGGAACATCAAGCTTCTGAACCGCCGGGCGGAGATTTACCTGGAGTACGACAGCGAGCGCATGGAGGAGTATGACGACGGCAGCGTCTGCCCCTTCGACCTGTCCACGCCGGTGCTGGAGCTGTCCCTAGAGGACTACGGCTATTGGTACACCGACTGCATGGACCATCCCAACCGTTACGACGGCAAGACCGTCCGCTTCTCCGGCATGGTGGCCCAGAGCGCGAAGTTTCCCCGGGGTTCCTACGCCGTGGGCCGGTTCGCCATGGTCTGCTGCGCCCAGGACACCACCTTCCTGGGGATGCTGTGCTACGGCAAGGAGCAGAAGAACCTGAAAAACCGGGACTGGGTCACCGTCACCGCAAAGGTCCGCATTAAGAATTTGAAGGTGCTGGGGGGCGAAGGCCCCGTCCTCTACACCACGGAGGTCAAACCCGCCAAAGCGCCGGAGGATGCGCTGGTTTACTTCTGATTTATGCCTTCGCTTCCAAAGTGCGCCGCCCACAGGCGGCGCACTTTTTTAACACTTTTCCGTTATTTTCTGCTAGAAGTTTCCCCTTCTCACATATTGACGAGATTGTTAAAAACTGCTAAAATAAACGTAAAAGAATCGTGTCACACTACGCCGCCGAACCTGGGCGGTGTACAGTGTCCGCAGAAAGGTGTAAGTTCGACCCATGAAAAAGGAGAAGGTTTCTAACGCTGTTATCCGCCGCCTGCCCCGTTATTACCGTACCCTCTATCTGTTGGAACAGGAGGGCTATGAACGCATTTCCTCCTCCGCGCTGGGCAGCAGCATGGGCATCACGGCCTCCCAGATTCGCCAGGACCTGAGCTGCTTTGGTGAGTTTGGCAAGCAGGGCTATGGCTATGAAATCGCCGGTCTGCTGCGGGAAATCGCGGACATCCTGGGGATGAATAACCACTACAGCGCCATCATCCTGGGGGCAGGCAACCTGGGCCGGGCGCTGATTCGGAACTTCTCCTTCTCATCCAACGGCTTCACCCTCCGGGCGGCCTTTGACGTGGACCCCGCCCTCATCGGCTCCACCATCGGAGAGGTGCCGGTGTACGCCCTGGAGGCGCTGCCCACTTACATGGCCGCCAACAGCATTCAGGTGGGGGTGCTGACCGTCCCCCGGAACGTCGCCCAGCCCATGGCGGAGAAGCTTATTGACGGCGGGGTGAAGGGCATTTGGAACTTCACCAACACGGAGTTAGACGTGCGGGGCAGCGGCGTCACGGTGGAGAGCGTGCACTTTGCCGACTCCCTGCTGGCCCTGGGCTACCTGATTTCCGACAATCCGAAGGACGCTGAACCGCAAAACGCATAACCGCGCAATTTCAAACGCATAACGGGGTATCTGCCCTGTTATGCGTTTTTCTATGGCAAAAATGCCGGTGTATTTGCCATATTTTAGGATAAATTTTCCACATTCACTTCTTGACGGCGCTGGAGGAAGCCGCTATGATAATGCCGTACCAAGCAGTACGGCCCCGGCGCTTTGCCCTGGCCGCATGAACCGGAAAGGAGCGATTCCTCATGCCTGAACAGTATTATAAGGAAGCGCAAAAGCTGGCCCAAAAGGAATACCGCGCCTGCGTCAGCAGCGGCGTTTATCCCTATCTGCCTGCGCTGGACGAGATGCTGGGCAAGGACACCCTCCCCAAAGGGGTGGAGCTGGGTCTTGTCCAGGTCCCCACGGACCACATCGTCGGCACCAAGACCGCCGGGCGCACCGCCGCCTTCGCCCGGAACTTTATGCCCCTGCTGGGCGGGCAAACCGAGTTCGCCACTAAGTGGCGCGCCCTCTGCACCGCCCACCTGAAGGAGGGCATCCGGGAGCCCATCAAGGTCTATGAATACATGAACCGCTACTATGTGGAGGAGGGCAACAAGCGGGTCAGCGTGCTGAAATTCTTTGACGCTGTGAACATCCCCGCCAAGGTCACCCGCATCATGCCCGCCCGGACTGGCGACAAGGCGGTAGAGCTTTATTACGAATTTGTAGAATTTTATAAATACAGCAAAATCAACTGCCTGGAGCTGACCAAGCCCGGCGGCTATGCCACGCTGCAGCGCCTGATGGGGAAGAAGCCCGATGAGGCGTGGAACGAGGACGATATGGTCAGCTTCCGCACCACCTACTATTACTTTGACCAGGCCTTCCGCCAGTGCGGCGGCGGGAAGCTGAGCATCACCACCGGGGACGCCATGCTGGCCTACATGAAGATTTTCGGCTATCAGCAGCTGCGCCAGCAGAGCCTGGAGGAGCTGAAGAAGTCCGTGGCCAAGGCGTGGAAGGAAATCACCCTCCAACAGGAGCCTGACCCCATCGACGTAAAGCTGAACCCGACGGAGGACAAGAAGGGCCTCCTGTCCAAGGTGCTGACCCCCGCCCCCAAGAAGCGGAAAGTGGCCTTCATCCACGACAAGGACGCCCAGACCTCCGGCTGGACCCGAGCCCACGAGTTGGGGCGGGACCATGTGCAGCGGGTGTTCCAGGATAAAATCACCACCACCACCTATTATAACGCCATGGAGCAGGGGGCGGAGGAGACGCTGGAGCGGGCCATCGCCGACGGCAACACCATCCTCTTCACCACCTCCCCACGGTTGTTGCCTGCCAGCCTTCGGGCAGCCATCGACCATCCCAACATCACCATTCTGAACTGCTCCCTGAACAAGTCCCACCGCAATGTCCCCTCCTACTATGCCCGCATCTACGAGGCGAAGTTTATCATCGGGGCGATTGCGGGCACACTATCCCAGGACGGACGGGTGGGGTACCTGTGCGACTACCCCATTTACGGCATGATGGCCGCGATCAATGCCTTCGCCCTTGGGGTGCAGATGGTGAATCCCAGGGCGAAGGTGTATCTGGAGTGGTCGTCCACAGACAATCCCGTTCCCGCCGCCCAGCGCCTGACCCAGCAGGGCATCGAGCTGATTTCCTATCAGGACATGGCTATGCTGCAAACGGGCAAGCTGACCGACCTGGGGCTGGTGCAGGTGAAGGGCGACAGCAAGGTGAACTTGGCCGCCCCCATGTGGCACTGGGGCATTTACTATGAGAACATCCTTCGCAGCATCTTTGCCGGCACCTTCCAGTCTGAGGACGCAAAGAAGGCCAAGGCGCTGAACTACTACTGGGGGATGTCCACCGGGGTGGTGGAGGTAGTCTGCTCTGATAAGCTGCCCCACGGCACCCAGCAGCTGGTGGACCTGCTGCGGCAGGGCGTTTGCAGCGGCCAGTTCCATCCCTTCCGGGGGCCGCTGCGCACCCAGGACGGCCAAATCATCGACGGGGACTGCAACCAGAACCATGTGCTCAGCGTGGAGCAAATCATCAACATGGACTGGCTGGTGGACGGTATCGTGGGCACCATCCCCACCTATGATGAGCTGACCGATGAGAGCAAGGCCACCGTGGACATGGTGGGCATCAGCCGCCTGGTCAAGGAAACGCAGCTCTAAAGAACCTCTGCCACCAACCCCACACTGAAAGAGAAGAAGAGAACGGGAAAACCATGAAAATTTTAGCCGTCGCTGATGAGGAAGCCCCACGCTTTTATGACTACTATACGCCGGGGGCGCTGGCCGAATTTGACCTGATTCTGGCCTGCGGGGATCTGCACAAATCTTATTTGGAATTTCTGGTCACCATGGCCCGGTGTCCGGTGCTGTACGTCCACGGCAACCATGATGCCAGCTTTGACCTCCAGCCCCCGGAGGGCTGCCAGTGCATTGAGGATGAGATTTTCTGCTACCGGGGCGTGCGCATCCTGGGTCTTGGCGGCTCCCACCGCTACCGGGAGGGGCCTTACCTGTACACCCAGCAGCAGATGCAGCGGCGGGTGAAACGTCTCTGGTACCCCCTGTGGCGGAACAAGGGATTCGACATCCTGCTGACCCACGCCCCCGCCTACCAAATCAACGATTTTGACTCCCCCTGTCATCAGGGCTTTGAGGCCTTCCGCGACCTGCTGGACAAGTACCAGCCCAGGTACTTCGTCCACGGCCACATCCACAAGAATTACGGCGTCAAAATCCCTGCGGTCACCCCTTACGGGAATACTACCATCATCAACGCCTGTGGCTATGCCATCTTTGAACTTGACGAACCCGAACAATAGGAAAAGCGCCCCGCGTACAGGCAAATTTGCCTGACGCGGGGCGCTGGTTTTACGATTTAGAACGGAACAGGGCAGCTTACCGGTCACCGAAGCTGATGCCCAGCATACGGGCCTCGGTGATGATGTCCGAATCGATGGGGACGGTTTTCAGCTTGCCCGCCACCTCGCTGAGGGGGACGCTGGTGATTTTATGGTCGCGGATGGCCACCATTTCGCCAAACTTGCCCTGGCTGAACAGGATGGCGCCGTAGGTGCCCAGGCGGCTGGACAGCACCCGGTCATAGGCGTTGGGCTGGCCGCCCCGCTGCATATGGCCCGGCACCGTGACCCGGCATTCCAGACCGGTGCCCGCCTTGATTTGGTCGGCGATTTCATAGGAGATGGAGGGGTAGTTCCGCAGCATATCCTCCACACGCTTCTTGTACTCCTTCTTCTTCATCCCGGCGTCCTCCATGGTCATGGCGCCCTCCGCCACGGCGATGATGGTGAAGCCACGGCCCCGCTTGTTGCGGTTCTGGACTGCCTTGATGACGTTGTCAATGTCGTAGGGGATTTCGGGGATGAGGATGATGTCCGCGCCGCTGGCCATGCCGGCGTTCAGGGTCAGCCAACCGGCCTTGTGGCCCATGATCTCCACGATGAAGCAGCGGTTGTGGGAGGCGGCGGTGGTGTGGATGGCGTCCATGGCGTTGGTAGCCACGTCGATGGCGGACTGGAAGCCGAAGGTGGTATCGGTCCCCCACAGGTCGTTGTCAATGGTCTTGGGCATGCCGATGACGTTCAGCCCCTCCTCGCTGAGGAGGTTGGCGGTCTTTTGGCTGCCGTTGCCGCCCAGGACGTACAGGCAGTCCAGCCGCAGGCGGCGGTAGGTGGTCTTCATAGCCTCCACCTTGTCCAGGCCGTTGGCGTCCGGCGTGCGCATATCCTTGAAGGGCTGGCGGCTGGTGCCCAGAATGGTGCCGCCCTTGGTGAGGATGCCGCTGAAATCGGCGGGGGACAGCTTGATATAGTCCTCATAAATCAAGCCCTTGTAGCCGTCCAGAAAGCCGACGATTTCAACCTCATCCCCGTACATATTGTACAAGGCCTTGCTGATGCCCCGCATGGTAGCGTTCAGCGCCTGGCAGTCGCCGCCGCTGGTGAGTAAACCGACTCGTTTCATATGAACTACGCTCCTTTACTTCTGTCAATTTTCACAGTTGCCCCACCGCCCCCGGGCGGCAGGTAGGTTCAAATATTATTGTAGCACTATCTTTTTGCAGATTCAACTAGTTTCTGTGGAATTTGACAGCGCCTTATGTAGACTTTTCCCAAATGCCGGGCGCTACACCGTCTCATATTGCAGCCGGGACACCACGTACCGGTCCGCCGGAGCCCACTCCAGCTCCGGCAGCTCCGAAGGAGTCAGCCAGCGGTGGTCAACGTGCTCCTTCTGCACGAACGCAGGGGAGGGCATATAGCATTTATACACATACATGGTGATGAAGAAGTTGGCATATTGGTGGTGTACCTCCTGGTAGAAGTCCTCCTCCCGGATGGTCAGATGCAGATCCATCTCCTCCTCCAGCTCCCGCTCCAGGGCCTGGGTGCGGGTCTCCCCCGGGTCGATTTTGCCGCCGGGAAACTCATATTTCAGGCTGGTTGCCTCGTTCTGGCCCTTCCTCCGCTTCATGCAGAGGATTTTCCCGTCAAAAATCAAAATCGCGCCCACAACCTTCAAATGCGTCATATCGCTGTGCCTCCGTTCCTTCTGAGGGGCTGCGGCGTGCGCCGCAGCAGCCCCTGAGTGCTGACCGTCTTGCCTCTTCCCCCTATTATAGCATACCGCGCCCACTTATGGAAATTATTTTTTGCCATTTTGCAAACTTTTTTTGACAGCAACTGTCATTCCAGCTCTGGCAAATGTTGTCCGTCTGTGGTATAATATTGTTTTAGCTGGGAATGCGGCCCGCGCCGCAGCCGCCCGGCCCTATCCTACTTAGAAAGTGAGTGTACAGAACCATGCGTTATCTCCCGTTTCAGGAAACGAAGCTTTCCATTCTGGGCATGGGCAATATGCGCCTCCCCACGGCAGGGGAAGAACGGGGCGCACCCATCGATGAGGAAAAGGCTCAGGAAATCATTGACTATGTCTACAGCCACGGCGTCAATTACTATGACACGGCTTATATGTACCACGGCGGCAAATCCGAGTGCTTCATCGGCAAGGCGCTGAGCAAGTACCCCCGGGACAGCTACTATCTGGCCGACAAAATGCCGGGCTGGGATGTGAAGCAGCCGGAGGACGTGCCCGCCATCTTTGAGGAGCAACTCCGCCGCTGCGGTGTGGACTATTTCGACTTCTACCTCCTCCACAACATGAGTGACGGCTCCTTCCCCATCTACATCGACCCCAAGATGGGCGTGGTGGACTACCTGCTGGAGCAGAAGCGGGCGGGGCGCATCCATCACCTGGGCTTCTCTAGCCACGCCACGCCGGAGATGCTGGAGGACTTCCTGAACCGCTACCCGGACACCTTTGAGTTCGTCCAAATCCAGCTGAACTATCTGGACTGGACCCTCCAGGACGCCAAGCGCCAGTATGAGATCATCACCTCCCACGGCCTGAAGGTCTGGGTCATGGAGCCCTGCCGGGGCGGGCGGCTGGCCTCCCTGTGTCCGGAGGCGGACGCCATGCTGAAGGAGGCGGAGCCGGAGCAGTCCATCGCCTCCTGGGCCTTCCGCTTCGTCCGCACGCTGCCGGAGGTGCAGGTGGTACTCAGCGGCATGAGCACCCTGGAGCAGGCGGAGGACAATGTGGCCACCTTCTCCAACCTGGAACCCCTGAGCCAGGAGGAGCTGAACACCCTTTGGAGCGCCTTCGACCTGTTCCACCGCACCGTCAACGTACCCTGCACGAAGTGCCACTACTGCGACGGCTGCCCCGTTGGGCTGGACATCCCCGACCTGCTGGCGCTGTACAATGACATCAGCGTCTACGCCAGCGGCAGCGCCCACGGCAAGGTGCGGGAGCTGCCGGAAGACAAGCTGCCCAACCGCTGCATCGCCTGCGGACGCTGCACCCGGCTCTGTCCCCAGCGCATCGACATTCCCGGAGCGATGAAGAAGTTCTCCGCCATCTGTGACGCCGACCGGGCGTGAGAGGTCTTTTGGGCACGGCCCGACCGTGTAGGGCCGTTCGTTCCTTAGATGAGGATACTGAAAGGAAATAGCGCGTTTGCCCTTGCCAGGGCGGGGCCTACTTTTCTCGATTCGTCGAGAAAAGTAGCAAAAGAGGACGACTTAGGGGGGAGCTTCGGGGCCTCGCTCCCCCCCTAAGAACCCCTCTCCTATCCCGCTGGGGCTTCGCGCTGTCCAACCGTCAAGTAGTCTATCAGGCAACAGACGATGTAACCTGTTACGCACCAAAGCTGCCGCCGATGGCGGCTGGCGGGGATTGCCGCCCACGTTCCTGCCGTCAAGCGGCATTTCCACTGCGCTCCCTATGCCTTACGGCGAAACGGGCGGCAATTTTGTTGCCCTTTGGTCGTACTAATCTGATTTTCTTTACGAGAACGTATCTCTCCTCTTTTTTTCTTCTCTTGCGTCTTAACCTTTCTGTTTTCAGATGCAAAACGGGTGGATTGCCTGATTACCGGCAATCCACCCGTACTTTTCATTCCTGTTTGGGGGACAGCGCCCTCCGCCTGTCTCCGGCGGCTTACTTCCGCTCCGCAGCCCAGGCCCGGTTCACGGCGCACAGGATGCCCTTGATGGAGGCCATGGAGATGTTGTGGTCAATGCCCACGCCGAACACGTCCTGGCCGTCCAGGGTGCGCAGCTGGATATAGGCCACGGCCTGGGAGTCGGAGCCCTGGCTGATGGCGTGCTCTTTGTAGTCAATGAACTGGTAGCGGCTCATGCGCTCATTGGCGATGGCGTTGAAGAAGGCGTCGATGGGGCCGTTGCCCTCGCCCTGCACCTCAAAGATGGTATCCTTGTGCTGGAGCTTGCCGTAGAAGAAGGAGTGGGCCACGCCGTTCTCCACATTCGCCCGCAGCTTGTTGCTGATGAGGCGATAGGGGCCGTCCACCTCCAGGTATTCCTGCTTGAAAAGCTGGAAAATCACATCCGGTTTTAACTCCACACCCTGACGGTCGGACTCCGCCTGGACAATGGCACCGAACTCGGCGTGCATGGCCTTGGGCATATCGAAGCCGAACTTGTGGTTCATAATGAAGGCCGCGCCGCCCTTGCCGGACTGGGAGTTGATACGCACCGGCTCATAGGCCCGGCCCAGGTCGGTGGGGTCGATGGGCAGATAGGGCACCATCCACTTCTCAGAGTGATGCTCCGCCATATAGTTGAAGCCCTTGTTGATGGCGTCCTGATGGCTGCCGGAGAAGGCGGTGAACACCAGGTCGCCGCCGTAGGGCTGGCGCTCCGGCACCTTCATCTTGGTGCAGCGCTCATACATGCTGATGATGCGGTCCATATGGCTGAAATCCAGCTCCGGGTCTACCCCCTGGACGTACATATTCATGGCCACGGTGATCATATCCACGTTGCCGGTGCGTTCGCCGTTGCCGAAGAGGCAGGCTTCCACCCGCTCCGCCCCGGCCAGCAGGCCGGCCTCGGTGGTGGCCACGCCGCAGCCCCGGTCGTTGTGGGGATGGAGGGAGATGATGGCCCGCTCCCGGCCGGGCAGCTTGCGGATGAAGTATTCCATCTCGTCAGCGAACTGGTTGGGCATACAGTTCTCCACGGTGGTGGGCAGGTTCAGAATGACCTTGTGGTCGGCGTCAGCGTGGAGGTGCTCCAGCACGGCGGCACAGATGTCCACCGCCGCGTCCATCTCCGTCCCCATGAAGGACTCCGGGGAGTACTCATACCGCAAATCCATGCCAGAGGCAATCACTGGCTGGGCCATCTCATAAATCAGGTCGGCGGCGTCAGTGGCGATTTTCTTGACGCCCTCCACATCGGTGTGGAACACCACTTCCCGCTGGAGGGTGGAGGTGGAGTTGTAGAAGTGGAAGATAACGTGCTTGGCCCCCTGGATGGCCTCAAAGGTCTTTTTGATGAGGTGTTCCCGGGCCTGCACCAGCACCTGGATGGTCACATCGTCGGGGATGTGGCCGCCTTCAATCAGCTCCCGGCAGATGCTGTAGTCCGTGTCGGAGGCAGAGGGGAAGCCAATTTCCACTTCCTTCACGCCGATTTCGTCCACCAGCATGTGGAACATTTCCAGCTTCTCCTCCATGTTCATGGGGTCGATGAGGGCCTGGTTGCCGTCCCGCAGGTCTACGGAGCACCAGATGGGGGCCTTGGTGATGACCTTGTCCGGCCAGGTGCGGTTTTCGATGGGCTGGGGTTTGAACGGGATATACTTTTCGTAACCGTGCATGATTGTGATTCCTCCAAGATTCATATTCTGTGTGCGGCACAGCGCCGCAGGATTCGGCCGCAGGGCAAAAAGAAAAACGCCTGCCGACCAGTTTACCGGTCAGGGGCGTAGAATACGCGGTACCACCCTGATTCAGCCAGACATCACGGTCTGGCCCTCTGCGGCCTCCAACAAGGCCCGGACGGATAACGGTGTCCTGCCGTACCGCCCTACTATCCGCCCTCAGGCGAAATTCAGGCCGTCAGCTCTGGGATCAGTCATACACCGGGCACGTCACATCGGCTTACAGCATCCGCCGACTCTCTGCGCTGGCCTGCCAGGTCTTTCATCCCTTCTGCGCTTTTGGGGTCTGTAAGAATTATTATATGCACGCTTCGCCAGTTTGTCAAGAGTGGTTTGAGGAAAATTCCAAATTTCGTGCAGGTTTTCCTTCACGGCGACGGAAGAACGGGAACAGGCGCAAGTTTTTTCATAAAGTTAGCGGTTCCCCCTTGCAAAAAGGGGGAATATCATGTAAAATATTATAGTGAATATTAGGGCGATTGCGCCTATTTGAAGTTTATTGGAGGAATTGATTTATGATCACTGCCAGCGATTTTAGAAACGGCAAGACCTTTGAGTATGAGGGCAAGCTGATGCAGGTCGTGGAGTTCCAGCACGTCAAGCCCGGCAAGGGCGCCGCCTTCGTCCGCACGAAGATGAAGAATATCGTCACCGGCGCTGTGACCGAGACCTCTTTCAACCCCACCGCCAAGTTCGAGGAAGCCTTCATCGAGCGCAAGGACGTGGAGTATTCCTACAGCGACGGCGACCTGTACTACTTCATGGACCTGGAGACCTATGAGATGGAGCCTGTGGCCTCTGACTCCCTGCCGGAGAACTTCAAGTTCGTCAAGGAGAACGACCCCTGCACCCTCCTGTCCTACAAGGGCAAGATTTTCTCCGTCTCTATCCCCAACTTTGTGGAGCTGGAGGTCACCAAGACCGAGCCGGGTGTCCGGGGTGACACCGCCACCAACGTCACCAAGCCCGCCACCGTGGAGACCGGCGCGGAGCTGAAGGTGCCCCTCTTCATCAACGAGGGCGACCGCATCCAAATCGACACCCGCACCGGCGAGTATATGGGCCGCTGCAAGTAAGAACACATTCATCGAAAAGGCCGCATTGCGATGCGGCCTTTTTTCAACCGGAAAGGAGCGTATCCCTATGACATTATCGGAGAAAGCCGCCTACCTGCGGGGCCTGTATGACGGCCTGGGCCTGTCCGACACCAGCACGGCGGAGGCCAAGCTGCTGAATGCCATCATCGACGTGGTGGAGGAGATGGCCGGTCACGTCACGGAGAACGAGGAAAGCATCACCGCCATGGCCGACCAGGTGGACGACCTGAACGAGGGTCTGGCCGAGCTGTGCG
Source organism: Clostridiales bacterium (assembly GCA_020860385.1). Classification (GTDB taxonomy): domain Bacteria; phylum Bacillota; class Clostridia; order Oscillospirales; family Oscillospiraceae; genus Onthomonas. The sequence goes on along the minus strand of JAJBUK010000057.1, from coordinate 13,864 downwards.
ACCTGCTGTCCGACAGCCTGGACGAGGAGGACGATGACGAGGAGGACGGCGACACCGAGTTTGAGGTGGAGTGCCCCAAGTGTCAGGCTCCCATCATTCTGGACGAGGAGACCCTGGCGGGGGGCCAGGTGGTCTGCGGGGCCTGCGGGCAGAAGTTCTCCATCGACGTGGGCTATGAGGACGAGGCAGACGAAGAGGCGTAACACCCGCCTCCGGCAGACGGCGCAGAGGGGAAGGAACGGACGATGGAACCCAAACTGGTATTTTTTGACATAGACGGCACCCTGAAACCCTACCGCAGCCCTGTGCCGGAGCCGACGAAGGAAGCCCTCCGCCTCCTGCGGGAGAGCGGCCACCTGCCCATCCTCTGCACCGGGCGCACCCTTCGGGTGGCGGTGGCCAATGACTGGGCGGAGGAACTGAACTTCGCCGGTATTATCTGCGCGGCAGGGGGCCATGTGGTCTACCAGGGGGAGACAGTGTACTTTGACGCCCTGAAGCCGGAGGAAACCGTCTGGCTCCACGACCTGCTGTGGGGCTGCGGCTGCACCTTCGTGCTGGAGGGGCCGGAGGGCCTCTACTACGAGCCTGCCCAGGCGGCGGCAGTCCAGGCCCTTTGGGGCAACGTGTTCGGCCCCAGCGTGCCGCTGGTGCCCTACGTCTCCGGCCGGCAGATGCCGGTGCAGAAGGCGTTCATCGCCAGCGGCCAGCTGCTGGAGGAGCGGGGCTGCGTCCCGGCGCTGGAACAGCGGTTCCAGGTGCTGTGGTACGGCGAGAACCACCAGATGGCGGAGCTTGTCCCAAAGGAGCTGAGCAAGGCCACCGGCATCCAGGCCCTGCTGACCCATCTGGGCATGGCTCGGGAGGATACCTACGCCTTTGGCGACGGGCCCAACGATGTGGAAATGCTCCGCTTCTGCGGCTGCGGCATCTGCATGGGGGACGGCCAGGCTGCGGCGAAGGCCGCGGCGGATTACATCACCGGCCCCTGCGACGGCAGCGGCATCTATGACGCCTGCCTGCACTTCGGCCTCATCGGGTCATGATACCACCCCGTTTTTTCAGGAAAAAAAAGTAAAATTGGGGGTTGACAACCGGCAAACCCCGTGGTATTATAATACACGTGCTGAGGCGCGAGACCGCTTCAGATACGCGCGAGTGGTGGAATTGGTAGACTCGCTGGCTTCAGGTGCCAGTGCTCTTTACGGGCGTGCGGGTTCGACTCCCGCCTCGCGCACCACAGTAATCCGAACTTGGTTCCGATTGGAGCGGAGTTCGGATTATTTTTTTGCCAGGCAATGCGCCGCAAGCTGCAAGCGCCAAAGGAACGGTCAGGAGACGGTTCCTTTGGCGCTTGTTGTTTTTGCTATGTGGCGGCCCCGGTATCAGAACGCCCGTTTGTGGAGCACGGTGGGGTCGATATGGTGAATATCCGGCGAGCCGGTGCGGTTCAGATAGGTGCGCAGCAGGGCGGTGTTTTGCTGCACCCAGCCCACTACGCCGTCCTTGCCGCCCTTCCGCAGCGCCTTCATCACCGCCCGGGCGCTGCACACCAGGTCGGCCCCCAGGGCCAGCGCCTTGAACGCTTCCGCGCCGGTGTCAATGCCGCAGTCCACGATGATGGTCATGTCCTGACCCACCGCCTTGCGGATCTCCGGCAGCAGCATCACAGGGGGAACGGCGTAGTCCATAATGCTATGATGGTGGGACAGCAGGATGTACCGCACCCCCGCCTTCTGGCAGTTCACCGCGTCGCTGACGCTGAGGACGCCCTTCACCACCAGGGGGACGTGAAGCTGGCTCACGGCCTCCGCCAGCTCCTCCACGCTCTTCGGGCCGAACAGGGCGCCTTCCTTGGGGTCGCAGTCGTACCCGCCGGTCTTCTTGCTGTAGGCGTGGTCAAGGTCGGTGGCCACCGCCACGCAGCCCAGGGCCTCCGCCTGTTTTGCCTCCCCCAGGAAGCGGACGCTGTCCTGATAGGGCTTGATGACCTTGACGGTTTTGGCGCCCAGGGCGACGCACTGGGCCACGTCCTCCGCAGGCTCGAAGCCGCCCAGCCACAGCACTGTGTTGGCCTCCGCCGCTGCCTGGGCCTCCTACAGGAGGGCGTTCTCCCCCAGCATGGGGTAGCCGCCGAAGGCCCCCAGCATGATAGGCGTATCCAGGGTATGGCCGAAGGCTTCCGCCTCGGTGCTGGCCAGGCCGGAGCCCACCAGCCGCATTTCAATCAGCAGGGAGTTCAGATATTGCCGGGTGATGGCGTCCGAGCCGCCGGTCATGCGGTCCAGATAGGCGTCAAACGCGTTGGCCGATGTGTCGTTACTCATAGGGGTGCCTCCTGTCATAAAATATGGTTTTCAAACTGCACCGCCGGCATTGCTGCCGACGGTGCAGTTTTCATTGTTGCTGTCAGGTGCGGTTGGGTTTAGCCTTCCATGGTACCCAGGGCCATGGTGCCGATGACGCCCAGGGGGTTCATCTTCAGCGGGCTGGAGCTGTACAGATCCTCGGTGCCGCCCAGGACGTTGGCAACCTCCAGCACCATCTCGTTATAATCGTTGGCGGTGGAATCCGCGCTCTCCAGTACGGCCTTGGCCTCTGCCATGCCCTCCTCATACTCGTTCCAGATGTCCTCGGTGACCCAGTAGGTGTCAGAGGCTACATCGCTGCCGTCTACGCTGACGACGATGTCCTTCGTGGTCTCCTCCGCATAGGCGATGGCATGCTCCAGCGCGCCATAGGCGGAGTCCTTCGTCCGGGTAAAGGCAATGACGGTGTCAGGGGACTCGTTGGTGCACCACATGATGACCTCGCCCTCATAGTTATACTGGTCGGTACGGCGATGGCCGCGGATGTACTGAGTACGGCGGTAGCACTCGGCTAGGTTCTTCACCACCTCGGAGTCGCCGGTGGTCATCAGCTCGTCGCTGCCGTTGGCCTGGAAGTAAGGCTCGTGGTCGGCGTTATCATTGTCGGGGTCGGTGTTTTCAATCAGAATGCCATAGTAGGACACGGCGCGGCGGCTGTACCAGGTTTCCGTCTCACCCTCAAACTCGTTCCAAAACAGCATGATGTCGTCAACCTGAATCGTGTCGTCCGCGTTTTCCTCAGCGACCTGAACAATGACCTCGCCGTCAGTGTAATAGTAGGTGGTGACGCCGTCAACTGTCTCCATGGAGTCCACCATGGCGGAGCTGAGCATGGTGGTGGTGATCAAAGAGGCATACTCGCTGCCCACCTCGGCGTACAGATCCACCGTCTGGCCGCAGAAGATGGCCAGATACTCGGTGTACTTGAAGGTGGCGTCCTCCAGGGAGAGGTACTCACCGGGAACATAGTCCTCCTCGCCTTCCAGATAGGGCATATTGAAGGCATCGTCCCACTGACGGGTGATGTGGGTCATCCAGATCCAGCCCTCGTCCTGCTGCATGATATAGCATTCGTCGTTGACGACCATCTCCGTTACGCTGGGTTCACCGCTCTCCGTGGTGTAGGGGATGCGGATGCCGTTGACGTAGACGTTGCCGGCGTCGGTGATGGCCCGCAGGCCCGCCTCGATGTCGCCGCCCTCGTAGTACTGGGCGAACTGCTCGTCAAGCAGGGTAGCGTCGTTCTCGCAGTTGTAGGAATAGAGCAAATAATATTCCACACCGTCCACGGTGATGGTCTCGGAGGTCTCTTCCGCAGCTTCGGACTCGGCCTCCGCATCGGAGGATGCTTCCGCATCGGTTTCGGACGTTACTGACTCAGTGGCGCTGGCGTCACCGCCCTCGGAGGATGCCGCTGAGGAGGAGCTGCCGCCCTCATCGGAGGTACCGCCGCAGGCGGCCAGGGACAACGTCATAGCCGCAGCCAGAAGGAACGCTGTCAGTGCGCTGAGCTTCTTATTTTTCATGTCTCATGTCTCCTTTTGATGAATCTGTTTGTGCTGCTCCTGTCACAGGCAGGAGCAATCCGGTCTTTGTTGAAACTAGAATTAAATCATGATTTACTCTAAACGGAAGTATACCAGCAACCGGCCAATAATGCAATCGACATTTCCGACAAAATATTTGACAAAATTTTGTGCAAAAAAGCAAGGCGCCCCGCAGCCCAGAAAGGATATCCTGGGCTGCGGGGCGATAGGGGTTGGCGTTCCGTTTTCGCACTGTTCGGGCGGCAGGCCGGTCTTTACAGCCGGGTATCCGGCAGACCGCAGAAGGCGTCCACCGGGGAGACCCCCTTGAAGGGGCTGCGGCCCATCAGCTTGTCCAGAGCGGCCTCGATCATGGGGCGGTGGCAGCTGTAGGCGTTGATATAGGTCTTTACCCTGGGCACATCCTGCAAATGGTAGGGGTTGGCGAAGGAGATGAACACGGAGGGCTCCTCCAGGGGGTGACGGGGCACGTCCAGGGCGTGCTTCTTCGCCCAGAACAGCCGCACCGCCGTCTGGTTGGAGGCGTGCTCACAGTTTGCGAGGTACAGCGACAGGCGGCCGGCAGGCAGGTCGGCCGTGCCGTGCATATCCTCCTGGTCGATGTCGAACCGCTCGGTCTGGAAGCCTGCGGCCTGCAAATATTCCTCCGCGATGGCGGTCATGCTGCCGTCCACGGTGTTGTCGTTGCCGAAGGTGAACAGGCGGATGAGGGGGTACTTCTCCGGGGTGATGGGGAGACAGTCCTGGTTGTTCTTCACCAGGGTGACGCACTTGTCAGCGCACTCCCGCTGCCACTCCTTGGCCTGGGGCAGCATCTTGCCGGTGGGAGGCTGGAAGGCCACCTTCGCCTTCAGCGCCAGGATACGGGTCACAGCTTCATCCAGCCGCTGCTGGGTCAGCATTCCGCTGTCCAAGGCGTCCAGGATATACTGGTAATCCTCGTAGAAGCCGGTGGTGAACACCAGCATATCGCACCCGGCCATGATGGCGGTGGGGATGGCCTCCCTCCGGGGCATGGCCTGAGTGAAGCCACTCATAATGGTGGCGTCGGTGGTGATGACGCCGTTGAAGCCGAACTTCTCCCGCAGCACGCCGGTCAGCAGCTCTTTGGACAGGGAGCCGGGCAGGCAGTCCGCGAAGGTCAGGGAGGGGTTGATGTCCATGGCTACGTTGGGCTGGACGATGTGCCCCACCATAATGCTCATCAGCCCATCCTCAATGAGCTGCTGATAGATGGCGCCATAGCTGGCGTACCAGTCCGCGGCGGAGAGGGAGTTGTAGGTGGGGTGCAGGTGCTGGTCCCGGAAGTCCACGCCGTCGCCGGGATAGTGCTTGGCGCAGGCCGCCACGCCGCAGCCTTGCAGCGTCTTCACATACTGGGAGCACTTTGCCATCACCTTCTCCGTGTCGGAGCCGCAGGAGCGGACGTTGATGATGGGGTTCTGGTAGTTCAAATCCAGGTCGCACACCGGGGAGAAGGTCCAGTTGATACCGGCGCTCTGCCCTTCCACCGCGCAGACGGTGGCGAACTTCTCCATCACGCCCAAATCGTCCGTGGCGGAAGGGGCCATGGGCCAGCCGAAAAAGGTGCCGTCGGAGATGCCGCCGGAGCCGCCCTCCTCCAGGTTGGCGGCCTTCAGCAGGGGAATTTTGGCCGCCTTATCCAGGGGGGCGAAGTGCTGCCGGATGGCCTCCGCCGGTTCGGGGCGGTACAGAATGCCGCCGATGCAGTAGTCCTTCACCAGGGCTTTTATCTCCTCATCGCCGTATTCCTGCCCCATGACGCAGAACAGCTGACCGGCCTTCTCCCGGGTGGTCAGCCCGGCCAGGGTGTCCGCGACCCACTGGCGCTGAGCCTCGTTCAGGCAGAAGGGCTTTGCAGAAAGATCAATCATAGTAGGTTCCTCCTCATATGAAACAAAATTTGCGAGTTTTATTTGCGGCAAAAGCCGGCAGCCCGCTCGTAAAAAGCATCCTGTCCATCAACAAAACGGTGAAAACTGCAAAAAAGTCAGTAGCATAATCCAAATTAAAGTATTGACATATGCAATTCTATCGTTTAAACTTGTAGCAATTAGGCCTGGCTTTAGACCGCGTTTCAAGCCCATTATACTGGGTTTGCCAGGATATGTCAACATACTTTTGGAAGGCTGTGGAACAAAATTATGATCAGGCAAAAGCTGCCCCACGAAATCAAATCGGAGGAAACGAAACAAAAAATCCTCACAACGACGGAGAAAATGCTCTCCCAATACGATTTTAAATATCTGACGGTGCGCAATCTCTGCGAAGAGGCCGGCGTGGCCTACGGCTCCTTCTACCACCATTTTACGAGCAAGGAGAATCTGCTGTTTATCTACACCGGCAACCTGTACCAGGTGGCCCGCCGGGAGAATCCTATTCCGGACTGGGTCAACCCTGCGGACTATATCGAGTGCATCCTGTGGCATACCATCGTGTACGGGCAGTTCTGCGAGATGATGGGGAAGGATCTGACGAAGTACCTCTACCAAAACTGCCCCCAGGATCTGTTTGCCGAGACCTACAACCAGGAGGTCATCCCCATCATCAACGACGCCAAGCAGCGTGGGATGCTGGATCCTAGCCGTGAAAAGCCCTACAATCGTCCGCCGGAGGTGCTGCTGGCCAAGGACATTGAAATCGTAGAAAAGGGCACCGTGGTGTGGTGGAGCTGCTACTCCAAGGAGGACGCCGAGCCCCTCCATGAGACGCTGGAGCATCTGATTTTCAATATGCTGTACTCCTACTGCTCCGAGCAGTACCGTGCCACAGATCATCTGCATATGCTGCTGACGGAACGGGAGCAGTTCCCTGGCAGCGTCACCATTCGCCCCATCAGCGCAGCGCAGGACGCCTGAACCTGTCCTGTTTTGAACGATGCTTTCACTGCGGGGCCAGCCTCTTGGGCTGGCCCCGCCCTTTTTTGCCATTTGGGCGATTCCTACAAAAAAGTTTGTAGGAATCGCCCAAAAACGAAAATCAGAGAAAAGAGCCTTGACAAAAGTGGAAATCTGGTGTACTGTTTATTTGAATTAAATCATGATTTAGCACAACTTTTAAACATGAAACTACTTTTCGGTCTGTGGCAGACCATGCCCCTGCCGCTAGCCGGAACAGGAAAGGAGCAAACATGAATATCGGTGTGTGCGGATGCGGAACCATCGCATCCTGGATTTCTGATATTTTGAATCAATTAAACAGTGAAACCATCGTCAAATACGGCGTAGCCTCCGCCTTTGCGGCGGAATGCCAGCCCTTTGCCGACAAGTGGGGCTGGAAAAAGGTGTACGAGAGCTATGACGCCCTGATGCAGGACCCGGCCATCGACCTGGTCTACATCGCCGTCCCCAATTCCTTCCACCGCGAGGTCTGCCTGAAGGCGCTGAACTACGGCAAGAATGTGGTCTGTGAGAAGCCCTTCGCCGTCAACGAGCAGCAGGCGAAGGAGATGGTGGCCCTGGCGGAGGAGAAAGGCCTGTTCCTCTCCGAGGCTCTGTGGCCCTCCTTCCTGCCCTCCCGCCAGCTTATTGATGACGAAATCGCCTCCGGCAGCATCGGCCAGGTCACCGGGGCGGAGTTCGTCTCCCTGTCTTACGTCCTGTTCCTAGAGCGGGTCAAGCGGCTGGATTTGGGCGGCGGCGCGCTGCTGGATATGGGCCCCTATATGCTGGGCCGGATGACCGACCACTTCGGTCTGGACATCGCCTCCATCGAGGGCACCTTTGAGCATCTGGACACCGGCGTAGACAGCCGGGACGACTACACCATCACTTACAAGGACGGCAGAACCGTCCATTGCAGAAGCACCATCGACACCCCCCACGAGGAGGGTATGGAGTACGGGCAAATCAACGGCACCAAGGGTTCCATCTGGTTTGACAGTATCTCCAACCCCCAGGACATCCGCGTGCAGGACCTGGAGGGCAACGTGGTGAAGCAAATCGCCGTGCCTCCCATGATTCACGGCACCGAGGTACCCTTCATCGCCGGGTACGAATATGAGTTCCTGGCCTTCGAGCGGGCGCTGCGGGAGGGCCGCACGGAATGCCCCGAAGCCACCCACGCCCAGACGCTGACCATCGCCTATGTGATGACCGAGCTGCGCAGGCAGGCCAACGTGGTGTTCCCCTTTGAATGAGGCACGGAATGACGAACAGAAAGAAGGTTGCGAAGCTATGGCTAACGCGGTAGGGAAGAAGGTCGGGCGCGACCTGACCAGCGGGCCAATCATGCCGTCCCTGTTGTCGTTCGCGCTGCCGATTGTCATTACAGACGTGATTCAGCAGCTGTACTCCATGGTTGACCTGATGGTGATTGGGCAATTTGTGGGCAATGTGGGCACCGTCGGCGTGAATACGGGGGGCGAAATTGCGGACTTCCTGATGCCGGTGGCAACGGCGTTCGCGGCTGCCGGGCAGATTTATGTGGCCCAGCTGGCCGGGGCCAGAAAATACGAGGAGCAGAAGCGGGCCATCGGCACCTTCATCAGCCTGATGCTGTGCGCGGCGCTGGGATTCATGGTGCTGACCATCGCCCTGACAAATCCCATCCTGAATCTGCTGAACTGCCCGGAGGAATCCCTCAGCGAGGCGCGGAACTACATGATCATCACCGCCGTGGGTCTGCCCTTTATCTATGGCTATAACGCGGTGTGCGGCGTGCTGCGGGGCATGGGCGAGAGCCAGCGCCCCCTGGTGTTCATCATCATCGCGGCTGTGGTGAATATTTTCCTGGATATTCTGCTGGTGGCCGTGTTCCAACTCAGCGCCGCCGGTACGGCGATGGCTACGGTGTTCTCCCAGGTGGCGGCGTTCTCTGCCTCCTTTGCGTATATGTATAAGCACAAGGAGACCTTTGAGTTCGAGCTGAAGCTGTCCTACTTCAAGTGCGACCCCCACCACGCCAAGGTGTTGCTGAAGCTGGGCCTGCCCCAGGCCCTTCGCTCCGTGCTGGTGCGGGCCTCCATGCTCTGGGTCAACGCCAACGTAAACGCCTGCGGCTCCATCGCCTCCGGCACCAACGGCATCGGCAACAAGCTGCAAAAGTTCCTGGAGATTTTCAGCTCCAGTATGTCCCAGGCCAGCGCCGCCATGGTGGGCCAAAACCTGGGGGCCCAGAAGCAGGACCGGGCGAAAAAGACGGTGCTCTCCGCGCTGCTGTTCAGCCTGTGCTTTGCCGTCTGCATCAGCCTGCTGATTTCCTTCTTCCCGCAGCAGGTGTTTGGCATCTTCACCACAGACGCGGACGTGAAGGCCTTCGGCGTGTTCTATATCCAAATGCTGTGCGTTCACATCATCGTCTCCTCCATCACCAGCTCCTATCAGTCCATGGTCATCGGCTCCGGCAACGCTACGCTGAACTTTATCATCGGCATCCTGGACGGCGTGGTCTGCAAGGTGGGGCTGAGCCTGCTGTTCGTGAACGTCATCTTCCAGGTCACGGCGGAGACCGACTGGGCCACCACCGCCCTGGGCTACTTCTGGGGCACCGGTCTGTCCCGCGTGCTGCCGGCGCTGGTGTGCATCGTCTACTTCTATTCCGGCCGCTGGAAGAAGAGGTCTTTGCTGTCATAACGGAGGAATCACGGTGAAACGAAAATCCTATCGGGAACGCTATTTTGAGGACAATCAGCCTGTGCGCCAAGTGGCCAACAACCGGAAGGGCTACCGCATCGTTTACCGCTATGTGGGGCTGTGGGTGGCCTGGCGCAGCGAGAAATGGCCGCTGCAAACCGTGAAGCGCTGCCTCGCCCTGGCGGAGGTGGCCAGCGTCTACCTGTACCTGATTTGCGCCAGGGTGGACACGCCGCTGAACCGCTGCCAGCTGGCCAACGGGTTCGGTGTACTGTCCATCGTCCCGTGGATTTTAGAGCTGTCCGGCGTCGTCCGGTTCCTGCTGTCCAAGGCCTATGTCAGGGAGATGGACAGCCAGGAAATCGACCAGTCCATCCGATATGGCGCCGTCCTGCGGGCAGGTCTGCTGGGGCTGAGCCTTCTATGCAGCGTCGTCACCATCCTGGCGGGTGGGACGGCGACGCTGCTGGACGGTGGTATGGCCCTGGGTATCCTCGCCAGCATCGCCCTGTCCGTCGCCGTCTGGCGGATGTACCGCAGCCTGCTGCTGGACACCTATCATAACGTGGACGGAGCGCCGGGCAGCCGGTGCTGAGGCCGCCGACGTTCACCGGAAAACAACGGAAACAGGGCTGCTGCGTACCGACTCAGGCGCGCGCAGCAGGCCCTGTTTCCCCAAAAACAAGCCGTTATGGGAAGGTAAGTGTGCTTTTTGCACAAAAAACAAAAAAGATGTTTGTCTATTCTGCTAATTGATTTTTAAATCGGCAGCGGCTATACTCTCAATTAGTAAATCGTGATTTAATTCATGATTCAATCAGTGGGCGCAGTTCACTCCTGCGGCATGGGCTGGAGGGAACGCTCCTCTCACACGTTCCAATTCTAAAAGGAGGACAAAAATGAAAAATCTGACAAAACGATTCCTGACCCTGCTCCTGGCGCTGGCAATGGTATGCTCCCTGGCGGCCTGCGGCGACTCCAGCTCCGGCGGCAGCTCCAGCGAGGGCGACTCCGGCGACAGCAGCTCCGCTTCCACTGGGGATGCCTCCACCGGTACGGTCACCTCCGACGTGAACAACGACGCCGACGGCAACGGCCGTGCGGATAAGGTAGTTTACGCCAGCACCCAGGCCTATTCCAGCCTGACCCCCTTCCTGAACCCCAAGACCTACACCGCCGCCGTCTTTGAGACCCTGGGCCGCTATCACGATTATGGCAGCGACTTCGAGGGGCTGCTGATGGAGAGCTGGGAGCAGACCGACGACCTGACCTATGTTGTCACCCTGTATGACAACATCTACGACTCCGAGGGCAACCACATCACCGCCAGCGACGTAGTGTTCAGCTTTGAGACGGTCCGCACCGAGGGCGAGATCTCCCAGACCGACGTTAATCGAAACCGTCACCGCGCTGGATGACTACACCGTCCAGTTCACCTGGGCCGACACCCCTGTCACCGGCGCATTTGAGCAGATGATGAGCCTGGTCAACATCGTCAGCCAGGAAGCCTACGAGGCTACCGGCGACGGCATGGCCTCCGACCCTGTGGGCACCGGGCCCTATGTGGTCACCAGCTGGACCAGCGGCGTCAGCATGACCCTGGAGGTCAACGAGGACTACTGGGCCACCGATGAGCAAATCAAGTTTGACACCCAGAAGCAGAATGCGGACGTGATTGAGATTCAGACCATCTCCGAGACCTCCCAGATCTCCATGGCCCTCCAGACCGGCGAAATCAATATGACCGAGGATCTGGCCGCCACCGATGCCTCCAACTTCGAGGAGGGCGGCGCTTATTCCGCCAACTACAGCGTGCTGGAGCAGGCCGATTACGCCCCCAAGTCCATCCTGGTGAACGTCAGCGAGGACGCCAAGACCAGCGACTACTATCTCCGTCAGGCCATCATGTGCGCCATTGACAACGAGTACATCGCCTCCGTGGTAAACGGCGGCTCCAACCAGGCGGTTTACGGCCTGGGTGCACCCTCCAACTCCGACTATGATGAGGAAGCCTGGAAGTCCTACCTGCCGGAGCGCTCTGTGGAGCAGGCCAAGGATTATCTGGCCCAGTCCGCCTATCCCGACGGCACCACCATCACCCTGCTGCTCATCGACGGCGGCATCAATAACGACATCGCTGAGATCATCCAGAACCAGCTGAACCAGATCGGCATTGAAGTGGACGTCCAGGCCCAGACCTTCGGCAACTGGCTGACCAACAAGAATGACTCCTCCGCCTGGGATCTGATCATCTCCGAGCTGTCCTCCACCAACTGCTGCGCCGCCATCTACCAGAACGCTTTTGACACCCGTGACGGCAGCTCCAACGAGATCTTCGCCGACGACGCCACCCTCCAGGAGCTGCTGGAAGCCTGCATCTTTGTGGACAACCACACTCAGGAGAGCGTCAACGCCTTCCAGCAGTATCTGACTGAGCAGGCCTATGTGATTCCCGGCCTGGTGCAAATCAACTACAACGTCTATGACAGCACTCTGATTTCCGAAATCGTCTACAGCGGCGAGGGCGCGGTTCTGCCTCAGGCGTTCACCTACATCGGTGTGGCTGAGTAATTTGTTCCTTCCCTAACCTATCCCAATAGCATCCAGGGCTGCCCTGTCCGCCCGGAAGCGATGACCCTATCCGCCATCACGCAAGCAGGCGTCCGCTGCGATTGAGTCAACCGCTCCGGAGGAGGGCAGCCTCCCTCACTTTTAGCAGCATCCATTCATTTTACTCCATAAAAGAAAACGGGTGAATTATTTATTATGTGGAGATACATTTTAAAACGACTGGTCATGATGATTTTCGTGGTCCTTGGCGTGGCCATCGTGATTTTCTCGATCATGTACTTTATCCCCGGCAACCCGGCGCAAATCATCCTGGGCAGCAACGCCTCCGAGGAGGCGATTCAGGAGCTGTATGTCAGCATGGGCCTGGACCAGCCCTATCTGACCCAGCTGGGCACCTTCCTGTCCGACACCTTCCTGCACTTTGACCTGGGTACCTCCTATCAGTCCAAAATCGCGGTGGCCACGGAAATCGCCGAGCGGTTCCCCCGGACGCTGATTATCGCCGCCTGCTCCCTCATCGTCACCACTGCGGTGGGCATCCCTCTGGGCATCGTGGCCGCCACCCATCAGGGCAAGTGGCAGGACAATGTGGCTATGCTGATTTCCATGCTGGGCCTTTCCCTCCCCGGCTTCTGGCTGGCGCTAATGCTGGTCAACTGGCTGTCCGTGGGGCTGGGCATCAAGGCCCCCATCCCTGAGTGGGGCGCGCTGCTGAACGAGGGCAAGGACTACTTCACCATGTATCCCCATCTGCTGATTTTCCCCGGCCTGGCTATCGGCCTGCTGAGCCTGGCCACCTGCCTGATGGGCGACGGCCTGCGGGATGCAATGGACCCCAGACTGAAGAAGTGACCGAGGTGTGAGAAATGGAAAATAAGGTTGAACGAAAAAATCAGGAGCACTTCCTGGAGGTCAAAGACCTGACCGTATACTACACCGTGTCCAAGGTGGACACAAAGGCGGTCAACGGCGTTTCCTTCACCCTGGGGAAGGGCCAGACCCTGGGGCTGGTGGGCGAGACCGGCGCAGGTAAGACCACCGTCGCCAAGGCCATCCTGGGCATCCTGCCCGTCCCCCCTGCCCGGCTCATCAGCGGCGAAATCAACTTTGACGGGCAGACGCTGACGGAGCTGCCGGAGGCCGAAATGCTGAAAATCCGAGGCGACAAAATCGCCATGATCTTCCAGGACCCCATGACCGCGCTGAACCCCGTCATCACTGTGGGCGACCAGATCTCCGAGGTCATCAGCCTGCATAGCAGCGTTTCCAAGGCGGAGGCGAAGAAGCAGGCCGGGGAGATGCTGGAGATGGTTGGCATCCCCGCCTCCCGGTACGGGGAATATCCCCATCAGTTCTCCGGCGGCATGAAGCAGCGGGTGGTCATCGCCATGGCCCTGGCCTGCGACCCCGACCTGCTGCTGGCGGACGAGCCCACCACCGCCCTGGACGTGACCATTCAGGCCCAGGTGCTGGATATGATTCGGAATTTGCAGCAGAAGAACAACACCTCTATGATTCTCATCACCCACGACCTGGGCGTGGTGGCCCAGACCTGCGACAACGTGGCCGTGGTCTACGCCGGAGAAATCATTGAGAGCGGCACGAAAGAGGACATCTTTGACCACCCCACCCACCCCTATACCGTGGGCCTGTTCGGGGCCATCCCCAAGCTGGACGACGATGAAGAGTGGCTCCACCCCATCGAGGGCCTGCCCCCCGACCCCCCCCAGCTGCCGGAGGGCTGCGCATTCCGCCCCCGCTGTCCCGACGCCGGCGCGGAGTA
>JAJBUK010000018.1 GCA_020860385.1 Clostridiales bacterium | reverse complement strand
GTATTCCTATGAAGCGGTCAGGTTCAAATAGTTGAAATTAACCTTGACAAATCGCTTTCCTTAACGCTGCAAACTCGCTCCGCCAAGAAATAGGGCCCCCGGAGGGAAAACGTTTTTCATTCCAATATCCTTATCTAAGGAGCCATCTGTTGGCAACCCCAAACCCCCCGCCAACCAGAAAACTCCAAACCGCACAGCCGTGCGGTCTGGAGTTGATTTGGTTGGGGGACGCCCTCACCGCTCCTCCCGGAAGTAGTTCTGCCCCAGGGCGGCAGGCCCCAGGTTCTCCTGCTTCTTGCGCATGGAGGTGATGACCAGCACCACAATGGTGACGACATAGGGCAGCATTTTGAACAGCTCCTGGGAGTACCGGGTCAGCCCGCCGATGTAGTAGTACAGCCAGTACAGGATGCCGAACAGGTAGGCTCCCCAGATGGTGTTCAGCGGCTTCCACGCCGCGAAAATCACCAGCGCCAGGGCCAGCCAGCCCAGGGACTCGATGGCCCCGTCGTTGGCCCAGGTGCCCTTGATGTAGTCCATGACGTAGAACATCCCGCCCAGGCCGGTGATAATCGACCCCACGCAGGTGGCGGTGTACTTGTACCGGGTGACGTTGATGCCGGTGGCGTCCGCCGTGGCGGGGGACTCTCCCACCGCCCGCAGGTTTAGCCCCACCCGGGTGCGGCCCAGCAGCAGGTGCAGCACCACCGCCAGGGCGATGGCCGTGTACACCAGGAAGCCGTGGTTAAAGAGGATGCTGCCTGCCGTCCCCAGCTTCGCCAGGGGCAGGGTGGCCCGGAAGCCGCCGCTGGTGGTGGCTACGGAGATCTGCCCCACGCCGCCGGCCAGCTTGTTCATGCTGCCGCCGAAGAAGTTGGCCACGCCGGAGCCGAAGATAGTCAGGGTCAGGCCGGTGACGTTCTGATTGGCCCGGAGGGTGACGGTCAGGAAGGCGTAAATCAGCCCGCCCAGGGCGGAGGCCGCCACGCAGCAAACTGTGGCAATCAGGATGCCCACCAGGGCGTTGGGGGTTTCCGTCCCGCTCTCGTAGAAGAAGGCCCCGGCCAGGGCGGCGATGCCCCCCAGGTACATGATGCCGGGGGTGCCCAGGTTCAGGTTGCCGGACTTCTCCGTGACGATCTCCCCCAAAGCGCCGAACATGATGACGGTGCCGAAGGTGATGGCGGCCTGCAACAGGGAAATGAGCTGCGACATATCACTTGCCCTCCTTTTCCTTGCCGGGACGGACCAGGCGGTAATTGAGGAAGAACTCGCTGCCCAGGATGAAGAACAGGATAACTCCCTCAATCATTTGGGCGGCGTACTCGTTCAGGTTGTACTGGGAGGCGATTTCGCTGGCCCCCTTCTCCAGAAAGACCAGCAGCAGGGAAATCACCACCATAAAGAAGGTGTTAAACTTGGCCAGCCAAGCCACGATGATGGCGGTAAAGCCCCGGCCCCCGGCGGTGGAGGTGGAGACGGTGTGGGAGGAGCCTGCCACGGCGATGAAGCCGGAGAAGCCGCAGATGGCTCCGGAAAGAATCATGGTGCGGATGTACACCTTGGTGATGGACACCCCGGCGTACCGGGCGGTGTTGCGGCTCTCCCCCACCACGGCAATTTCGTAGCCCTGCTTCGTGTAGCGGAGGTAGCAGAACATTCCCACCGTCAGCAGCACCGCCAGCAGGATGTTCAGCCCGTAGGACGCGCCGAACAGGGCGGGGAACCACCCGGCCTGGGAGTTCTGGTTGATGACGCCCACGGTGTTGGAGCCGTAGGGGTTCTCCCAGCAGGCCACGCAGAAGGAGGTCAGCTGGATAGCCACATAGTTCAGCATCAGGGTGAACAGCGTCTCGTTGGTGTCCCACTTGGCCTTAAAGACGGCGGGGATAAGCCCCCAGATGCCGCCGCCCACGATGGAGGCCAGGGCCATTACCACCAGCAGCAGGCCGGTAGGCAGCACGTCGGCAAAGTTGATCATGCAGAAGGCGGTGCAGATGGCTCCCACCAGAATCTGGCCCTCCGCGCCGGTGTTCCAGAAGCGCATTTTAAAGGCGGGGGCCAGGCCCACCGACATACACAGGAGCAGGGCGCTGTCTCTGGCAGTGATCCAGGCCCGGCGGGAGGTGCCGAAGGCCCCGCTGAACATGGTCTTGTAGACCTCCACCGGGTTCATGTTCACGATGCAGTAAATCAGCACCGCGTCCACCAGCAGCGCCAGCAGCACCGCCAGCAGGCGAATCACCACGGCCTTCCACAGGGGCAGGCTGTCCCGCTTGACGATGCGGAGGCGGGGTGCGCCGGAAGCAGATGTTTGCATAGGTCAGTCGCCCTCCTTTTCCTGTAGGTTGGTCATCAGCAGGCCCACCTGCTCCTTGGTGGCGGTCTTGCCGTCCACGATGCCGTTGACCTGCCCGGCGCACAGCACCAGGATGCGGTCGCACAGGGCCAGCAGCACGTCCAAATCCTCGCCGACATAAATCACGGAGACGCCCTGCCGCTTCTCCTCATTCAGCAGGTGGTAGATGGTGTAAGAGGTGTTGATGTCCAGCCCACGGACGGCGTAGGCCGTCATCAGCACCGAGGGGCTCAGGGCGATTTCCCGGCCTACCAGCACCTTCTGGACGTTGCCGCCGGACATCTTCCGCACCGGCGCGTTCATGCTGGAGGTGACCACCCCCAGCTCGTCCACCACTTCCTTCGCCATCTGGTTGGGCTTCTTGTGCCCGGCGAAGATGGAGTGGCCCTCGCTGTAGCTGCGGAGCATCATATTGTCGGGGATGCCCATGCTGCCCACCAGGCCCATGCCCAGCCTGTCCTCCGGTACGAAGGACAGGTGTACCCCCATGTCCTTGATTTTCCGGGGGGAGCAGCCCACCAGCTGCTCCTGGGCCTGGCCCTCCGGGTAGTACAGGACGCTGCTGCCCGCCGTCACCGGCTGCAAGCCCGCGATGGCCTCCAGCAGCTCCTTCTGGCCGCAGCCGGAGATGCCCGCAATGCCCAGAATTTCGCCGGAATAAGCGGTGAAGGATACGTCCTTCAGCACCTGGACTCCCGCCGGGGAGGTGCAGGACAGATGCTCCACCACCAGCCGGGGCTGGGGGTTCACCGGGGTGGGCCGCTCGATGTTCAGCTCCACCGCCCGGCCCACCATCATGTTGGTCAGTTCCTGGGGGTTGGTGTCCTTGGTGGCGATGTCCCCGATGTACTTGCCCTTCCGGAGGACGGCCACCCGGTCAGAGACGCTCATGACCTCGTGGAGCTTGTGGGTGATGATGACCACGCTCTTGCCGTCCGCCTTCATGTTCCGCAGGACGGCGAACAGCTTGTCCGTCTCCTGGGGGGTCAGGACGGCGGTGGGCTCATCCAGAATCAGGATGTCCACCCCGCGGTACAGCACCTTCACGATTTCCAGCGTCCGCTTCTGGGAGACGGACATATCGTAGACCTTCTGGTCCGGGTCCACCTCGAAGCCGTACCGGTCGCAAATCTCCCGGATTTTCGCCGCCACGCCCTTCCGGTCCAGCAGCATTCCCCCGTCCAGACCCAGCATGATGTTCTCCGCGGCGGAGAACACGTCCACCAGCTTGAAGTGCTGGTGAATCATGCCGATGCCCAGGTCGAAGGCGTCCTTGGGGGAGGCGATGGAGACCTCCTTCCCCCGGACCCGGATGTGGCCGGAATCGGGGAAGTAGATGCCTGCAATCATGTTCATCAGGGTGGTCTTGCCGCTGCCGTTTTCGCCCAGCACGGCCAGAATTTCCCCCTGGCGGATGTCCATGCTGACCTCGCTGTTGGCCACCACATAGCCGAAGGTTTTGGTGACGTTTTGCAGCTCTATCACTGGTGTTTCTGCCAATCGAATCATCCTCTCTTGTTGTCGTTTTGGTGTCGGTTGGGTGGGTGGTGGGTTCTGCCTTTTGGAAGGAGAGCGGCACGCCGCTCCCTTTCCAAAGGGGAGAAAATCTGGAAGGAAGCCAGGGAAGCCGGGTTTTCCCGGCTTCCCTGCTCAGTAACAGTGATTTGATTGACGTTAGTTCAGTTCGGTGATGCCGTCGATTCTGGCGGAGAAGCCAGGGGCGGAGCGAAGGGTGGACTCCTGGAACACGCCGTCCACGACGCCTTCCGTATCGCCCACATAGTCCAGATCCATGTCAATCAGGATGGAGGTGGGATTCTCGCCGTCCACGGTGAAGGTGGAGCAGTCAAAGACCTGGAGGGAGCCGTCCATCAGGGCAGCCTCTACCTCGGCCACCTTGTCAGCGGTGCCCTCGGCGCAGGAGTCGCCCAGGGCGGTGATGGCCACAGCGCCGGTCTCATAGCCCTCGGCCCAGTCAGTGGCGATGGCCTCGCCATTCAGCATGCAACCAAAGACATACTCATAGTAAACAGCCCACACATTGGTGGCGGAAGTCAGGGCAGCGTCAGGAGCCACGGACAGCATATCGATGTTGTAGCCCACGGAGTAGACGGTGGTGCCGGACTCATACATCTCCTGGCAGGCGGAGGGAGCGCCGGTGGAGTCGGCGTGCTGGCCGATGATGACGCAGCCGTCGGAAATCAGGGCCTTGGCGGCCTCATACTCGCCGGTCAGGTCGAACCAGGAGTTGGTGTACTGGACTTCCATGCTGACGTTCTCATAGACGCTCTGGACGCCCAGGAAGAAGGCGGTGTAGCCGGACACCACTTCGGCGTAGGGATACGCGCCCACATAGCCGATTTTCACGTTGCCGTCGGCGTCATAGTTATCGTCAGACAGGGCACCGCTCTCCACCAGCTCGGCGATCTTCATGCCGGCCACCACGCCGGAGACGTAGCGGGACTCATAGACGCAGGTGAAGGCGTTGTGGAAGTTGTCCAGGCCGGACTGATTGGCGGTGTCGCCGGTCAGGGCCACGAACTCCACGTCGGGATACTCGCTGGCCGCCTGCTGGCAGTAGGACTGATGGCCGTAGGAGTTGGTGATGACCAGGGTGCAGCCGCTCTCCACCAGGTCGATGCAGGCGTCATAGCAGCTCTCGTCCTCGGTGATGCTGTACTTCCAGAGGATCTGGTCGTCGCTGATGCCCAGGGCAGCGGCGGCGGTCTGGATGCCCTCGATGTGGGCGTAGGTGTAACCCTCGTTCTCATCGCCCACCAGGACGATGCCGATCTTCAGGTCGCTGTCGGCGGCGGTGGCTTCGCCCTCGGCGCTGCTGGAGGCTTCTCCGGCGGCTTCGCTGCCCTCGCCCTCCTCCTCGGCGGTGGAGGCGGATGCGGTGGAGGCGCTGCCTGCGTCGTCACTGCTGCCGTCGTCACTGGAGCCGCAGGCTGCCAGGCTGAAGGTCATGCACAGGGCCAACATCAGAGCTAAAAACTTCTTCATGTGTGTTCCTCCTATATTCATATTGTCTCGCGCTGAGGAAGGCTGTGCCTTCACCAGCTTTTTACCACTTTTATATTAACTTTTATTTTGCCCCGCGTAAATCAGCAATAAAGCCAAAAACTTCGCGGATTCTCGCCTATTTTTGGGGATTTTGGGGAAAGGTGCAGCTAAAGGGCAAGTTCCGTCCCGAATCGCATCCTCAAAAAACAGAATGTGGGGCCGCCGCGCACTGCGCGGCAGCCCCCGCTGCTGCCTGTAGCTTATTCGCCGCCCCCGTCATCCTCCGGGTCGGCCTCGCTGACGCCCTCGGTGACGGTAACGCTTTCCTCGCCATCCTCTGCGCCGAAGCTGGCGCCGGCGCTGCCGCCGCCGGTGCCGCTCCACTCCATTTCAATGGAGCCGTCCTCCCATTCCATGGCGATGTGGCCCTCCTCCGCGTCGGAATCGTAGTTAAAGGCCACGGAGTCCTCGTCCTCAGTGACAGTGCCGATGGTCTCGCCGTCGGCCACCACGTCATAGGTGCCCTCCCCGGTGCTGACCAGGGTGGTCTCCGCCTCCTTACCGTTCAGCCACACGCTGATGCTCTGGGCCAGCGCCCCGTCTGTGACCTCATTCACAGCGAAAGCGGAGCCTACCAGCAGCGCTGCCGCCACCCCAGCCGCCGCCAGCCCGGTCAGGGGGCGCAGCATCCTTTTGTTGTTTCGTTTCATGTTCGTTACCTCCAATACAGTGTCCGGCGAGGCGTGGAGTGCGCCAAAGGTTCTCCGGTACCGTTCCCTATTCGTCATCGCTCCATTCCTCCTTGAGCTTTGCTTTCAGCAGCGCACGGGCCTTCTGCATCCGGGTGCGGATGGTGGAGGGGTTGCTGCCGGTGATTTGGGAAATTTCATTGACGCTGTAACCCTCATAGTAGTATAAGTAGGTCACCACTCGGTAGAGCCTGGGCAGCTCCATCACAGCCAGGAACAGGCCGCTGTCCTCCGGGCTGTCGGCGTAAAGCTGGTCAGCGTAGTCCTCCAGCGCCTCATGCCTGCACCGCCAGGGGGCGCGGAGCAGCTTCTTGCAGTCATTGATAGTGACCCGCAGCAGCCAGTTCCGCAGGTGTTCCTCCCCGTCAAAGGGGCGGCTCGTCCCCAGCAGCTTCAGCAGGACGGTTTGGACGATGTCGTCCGCGTCGTAGCGGTTGCCGCAGTAGTGGAAGGCGAGGCGGAAAATCATATCGCTGTACTGCTCCGCCGCCCGGGTAAATTCCTGCTCCGTCAATGTATCACTTCCTCTGTTTGAAAGGCCCTTCACTTAGAATACCCCCCAGCAGGGGGAAATGTCTGCACCGGAATGCGCTTTTTCGGGGAAAATTTTTTGCCCGCTGTACGGCTGGCATTTGTCACAGTTTTTTTTGCAAAACAGCGCCGCTGCCCCGGTCCTGGCGCAAAATCCTAAAAATCCTCTCTTTTTCCCTTGACAGCGGCGAAGGTATCTGTCAAACTGAGAACGGGATTTCTCCGGCTTTTATCCAGATTTTTCCTGGAATTAGTTCCCCCGTCAGCAAAAACGCTTCGCCCTGCCAACTGTGAACGAATCAAAAAAATATTGTTAATAAAGCGTGAAATTTTCAAGGCAAGCTTGACATTTAAGCAA
>JAJBUK010000111.1 GCA_020860385.1 Clostridiales bacterium | reverse complement strand
ATTTAAATTTTTTTACCTGAAAACGGTGAGTATTCTCTATTTTTGCCGATTATTTCGACTCTATCTGTCACTTAATTTCCCTGCGTTTCAATCTTATGCCAGAATTACACCAAACTTACACCAGGTTGACCAGAGTCAGGATGGAAAACGCTGCTTCTGATGCGGCGGAACCTGAAACACGCCAATCAAAAGCAAACCTCTTTCTTTTTGCGCTCTCACATCGGGGCAAAATTTTCAAAATTGCGGTGAAAAACCCTTTACAAATTTTTGAAAGTCTGCTATAATGAGTCCCGTTGAAAGCGTATGCACCCGTAGTTCAATGGATAGAGCGTCAGATTCCGGTTCTGAATGTTGGGGGTTCGAGTCCCTTCGGGTGTACCAAAAGGCTTCAAAGTGTAGGATTACAGCACTTTGAAGCCTTTTTTATTTAAGAATGAAACAGACAAGCGTTGTCAGGCAGAATCGCCTCGCAGCGGTTCCGGCTGGAGCCGGGCGGGAGGCGCGCCTCCCTCAGCCCAACTCGTCCAGGATGCTCTTCTGCCGCCCGCCCAACAGCAGGGATTGATTGTACTCCGTATACTTCTGACACCCGTTGTCCCGAATAAACTGCATGGAGTAGTAGTTCATGGTCAGCTCAGTCAGGAAAATCACCATCTCCTGGCTCTCCCCAAACACGGTCTCCAGGAAGGCAAATGCGGCGTCCAGCTTTGCGGAGGTGTCCAGAATCATGGTACGCCGCCGCTCCACCGCCTGGGTAAATTCCTGCCGAACCGCATCAGCCGCCGCCCTGCCGTCCTGAATCCCCTGGGTCAGGACGCTCTGGTGATAGCGGTTCAGGGTATCCAGCACCCGGCGTTTGCGGCGCTCACCGGTCTTCTCCAGGGTGCCCGCCCGGAGGGCGGCGTCCAGAGCAGCTTGCTTTGCGGCAATCGTATCTGTAAAGCATTTTTCCATGTCAGACCCGCCGGACAAAGCAGCAATCAGACCTTTCAGTGTGCCGTGGAGTTCGGTGACATAGGCGTCCTCCTCGTTGGCCTTTCCACAGGCTGTGAATAGTGCACTCAGCAGCAGGGAGAGAGCAGACAGCCGCTCGTCAAAGGGGGCCTCCCGCAGGCGGCGGACGGTTTTATCTCCGATATGCCCGGCCAGGATCTCCTCCACGTTGTAGTCGGTCTGATACTTCCGGTACAGCTCCAGATAGTTGGCAAAGTCCCGGGCGATGACGGGCTGCTGGAGGTATTGCCCGATGACGGTCTCCGTCACAGGCAGGTCCAGCCGTTCACAGGCATAAATCATCCGGGAAAGATCCTCCCAGCCCCGGGCGGTGACAAACCGCTTGCCATCCACGGTGGTTTCGATTTGGTAGAAGTTCTGCTGCTTGATGTCCAAATAGGAGAGGATGGCGGGGTGGACCTGCTGCTTGTAGGCATATTCCTTCCAAACGGTATAATCCGCTTCAATGTCGATTTTCCGCACCCGGTCCAGGGTCACGATGTCAAACTCCTTGACGCTGCGATTGTACTCTGGCGGGTTGCCCGCCGTCACGATGATCCATCCCTCCGGCACCTGATGGCTGCCGAAGGTCTTGCATTGCAGCAGCTGGAGCATAGCGGGGGCCAGGGTTTCCGAGACGCAGTTGATTTCGTCCAGAAACAAAATGCCCTCTTTCAGGCCGGTTTTCTCCATCTCCCGGTAGACGCTGGCGACGATTTCGCTCATGGTGTATTCCGTCACCCTCCGCTCCTGGCCGTCGAAGGTGCCCGTCTGGATAGAGGGCAGGCCGATGGCGCTCTGGCGGGTGTGATGGGTGATGGTGTAGGCCACCATGGCCACGCCGCACTCCTGGGCGGCCTGATGGGCGATGGCGGTTTTGCCGATGCCCGGAGGGCCCATCAGCAGCAGCGGACGCTGAGACAGGACGGGAATCACCCAGTCCCCATACTCGTCCTTTGCCAGATAGGCCCGGATGGAATGTTTCAGTTGTTCTTTCGCCTGTTTGATGTTCATAGCCTGTGTTACCCTCTGTCTATTCAAAATCAAAGTGACCCATTCAGCGGATAGGGGCGGACTCATCCCGCAGATAGCGCAGCATTTGCTGCCCCTTTGCAAAGTCGAAGTCAACGGAAACGGTGCCTGCCCGCTGGAACCCCAGTTTGGTCAATACCGCCTGGGATGCGGCGTTATCGGGAAGTGTGTCCGCGATAAACTGACGGATTCCGGCCTGTCGGCAACCGTCCAGCAGGCAGCGCAGCGCCTCTGTGCAGTAGCCCTGCCCGCGATGGGCCGGGCTGATGGTGAAGCCAAGCTCTGCGGCGGCGCCCTCAGTTGGCAAGAGTACGATGGTGCCGATAACGTGGCCCGTCTCCTTGGAAACCACCATGCAGCGGCCAGTCTGGGCGGCAAAGCACTCCATCAGGCGGTCATACTCCTCGTCCATGGTGTCGAAGGGCAGGAAGCCGTTGTTCCGGCAGGTCTCCTCATCCGACAGGAAGGCGAAGCAGTCCACGCTGTCCTCCGGACGGAATCGGCGCAGCACCAGCCGCGGCGTTTCGATGGGGAGCGTCCATAGCTCGTTCATAAGCGAAGTATCCTTTCCGGCCTACAAACCTACAAAATGTGCAGCTCCTCCGGCCCCAGCACCAGCTTAATGGCCCAGGGGGGCACGGCCCGGTCGGTGTAGTCATCCTCAAAAAAGACGAAGGCCGTCTCATAGGCGGGCTTCCGCTGGGGATACTCACCAAAGCCGTCAGTAAAGTAGAGCAGCCCTTTTAGCTCCCGCAGCTGGCCCTGGGCAATCAGTCTGTCCACATAGGCGAAGGCAGGGCGGAAGTCCGTGCCGCCGTACCCCTTCACGGTGAAGGAATCCACGAACTGGTCAAACTCAGCAGGGGAGTGGAGGACGGTGTCCATCTGCACGTCGGCGTCCGACTGAATGATGTGCAGATTCATCCGCTGAAAGAAGGCGTCCTGATGGTGGAGGATGGCCTTCGTCTCCCCCAGAAACGCCTCAATGACCCCGTCAGAGCAGGAGTCCGACGTATCAATGACAATGACGAAGTCCTGAATCTTCTGGCTCTCCTGATACTCCAGGGGTTCTATCAGGGGAATGTCGCCGTACAACTCCAGCCCATAGGAATAGAACGCATAGTCGAAGCTGTCTGGGTCCACCCGCAGCTCCTCCCGCAGGGAGACGAACCGCCGCAGGAACTGGGCGTAATCGTATCGCTCCCGATTCTCCACCCGGATGGTTTTCAGCAGCCCCTCGGCCTCGGTGCCATGCTCTGCAAAAAAGGTCTCCAGGTTGGTCTGGGTCTTTTGGTCGATGTGCTTCCACTTGCCCTCGATTTCCTGCCGCTGGGCCTCCAACTGGCGGCGGTCACCCTCACCGGAGGCGTCGCCCTCCTGTTCCTGCTCCTGCTGCTCCTGTTCGGGGTCTTTGGGCCAGAACTGGTGGTCGTCCCGGAAAAACTCCTGCCGGATGCGCAGCTGCTCCTCGTAGGAGATGTGCCAGCGGGAGAGGGAGCGGTAGACCGCTTCGGCGGTCAGCACCTTGGCGTCCTCATGGAGTCGGTCATACATCTCCTCCCGAAAGGCAGACTGCATCAGGTTCACCGCCCGATTGTCAATGCCGTCCAGCACGTTTTCCGCGGCGATGTCGCAGGCCATGTCCCACAGGTCAGGGTCACGGTCTCCCCGGTTCAGTTCGTGGCGGAACATACAGTGCAGCACCATATGGAGGTAGTACCGGTTCAGCAGCACCAAATCCTCCTGATAAAGCTTTATCAGGAAGGTGGGATTATAGAGGATATTGATGCCGTCGGTACCTACCCGGGCGGTGTTCAAATTCATCTGATACCCCAGGCCGGAGAGGGCAATATCCAGGAACCGCATGGAAAGATAGAGGTCATTCCGTGCGCTGGTCAGGATGGCCTCCCCGATGCGGGTCAGTTTTTCCTTGTTTTCGTGCATAACCGCTCCTTGTTACAGGTCAAAGGACTTGTCCGCGCCGGAGGCTGCCCCGCCGCCGGTGGCATCCAGCAACCGGGAGACGAAGCGGACATTCCCCGCTTGCTCCGCCGCATCCAGCATGGCATCCAGCTGCTCCCGTTCCAGCTTCCCGGCGGACAGCAGGAAGTCCAGCCCGGTCAAATCGTCCGTGCGCAGCAGCATCTGCGCCACAACGGCGGGATGCTCCAGCAGGAAGGCCCAGTATTCCGCCTCCGGCCCCGAGCGAAGGTACCGGGGGCTGCGGAGCCGGTCCAGCGCCAGCTCTGCCGCCAGCTCCGGCGGGTCATCCCGCTTGCACTCGTAGAAGTAAGTGTCATAGAGTAGGAAGTCAATATCCCGGTCGCTGAAGCAGCCCCGATACAGTCCGCCGGAGCCGTAGGTGACGGCCCGGAACTGCCGGGCGGGAATCAGCTCGTCATATTCATAAGAGTATTCCGGTAGCACCATGGTCACAGCACCCTGGTCATCCCGGGCGGTGACCCGGACGACCCCTTCGATTTCGTCCAGCAGCGCCCCGGCGTTCAGCCCAATGCGGAAGGACAGCCGCTCCAGGGCAAAGCAGTTCATCAGCATCCGGTCGCCAATGGCGGTGACACTGTCCGGCAAGTCCAACGCTTTCAGGTGTGTGCAGTTATAGAAGCAGCAGCGGCCCAGAGTCTCCACGGAAGGGGGGAGCTTCACCCGTTCCAGGCTGCGGCACTCCGCGAAAGCGTAGGCAGGCAGGGCGCGGATGCCGTCCGGCAGTTCCAGATGGGTCAAGCTTCCGCAGCCATCAAAGACCCGTTCCCCCAGTTCCGTAATGCTCCGGGGCAGCTCCAGCCGGGGTAGGGCGCGGCAGGAGGCGAAGCAGCGCTCTCCCAAAGAGCGCACCGTTTCCGGTAGGTGAATCCGTTTCAGGGTGTCGTTATACCGGGCCGTGGCCTTCGGCGGCTGGGCTTGCAGGAAGCGCATCCCCTCGCCGGGAACTGCCTCCTCCGGGCCTGACCCGCCGAAACAACCGCTTCCCAGCCGGGTGACGGGGTGGCCGTCAATGGCGGAGGGCAGCGTCAGCGCCGGGTCTGTCCCCACGCAGCGCAAAATCTCGGCTTCCGCCTGATGCAGCCTGTAATAAATCGTCCATGCCATCCGCCATCGTTCCCTTCTGTTTCACAGCTTCCTATTATAGCGGAAATTGCGCCACAGTACAATGGAAAAATTGAAAAGAACCCAAAAAAGCAGCACGGACGCCGACGGTTGACGGCGCCCGTGCTTTGGGTTCACTGAGCGGTATCTCCTGTAAAGGTGATTTCCTTGCTGGTAGAGACGATGTTGATGTAGGTCTTGCCTACGCCCAGGGAAAGCTCCTCACCCTGGGTAGTGGTAAAGGTGAAAATGTCAGAATAGCTGTCCTTTGACCACAGAATGGGGATGTACTTGCCGTTGCAGGCGTAATAGCCCTGGCCGCTGCCCACCAGCGTCACATCCAGCCGCCCATAGGCGTCCCCTTCGATTTGGGAGATGGCGGTTTGGATGACAATTACGTTGGTCACGCCGATGGCCTCGCCGGTCTGCTCATCCAAATAGCTCATGGAATAGCTTGTCCCGGACTCGGTATACACATCGGTGATGGTGTAAAGCTGGGTATCCTCATTGTAGGTGAAGATGTTGGTCTTATACCCGGAGAAGGGAACGGTGATGCTATTGGCCGGGGAGCCGCTCTCCGGCGTGCCGTCCTCAACAAAGGTGTGGGTGTGGGTGAGGAGGTAGTCCTCCTCGTGGGACATATCATAGCCGGAGGAGGTTTCGACCCAGTCTTGCAGGGTGTCGGAGTCCAGGTACAGGGTATGCTCCGTGGAATATCCGGCATTCAGGCGGGCCTGGTCGCGGTAGAACACTTCGGAACCGGTGCCAAGGCTGTCCACCTCCAGGAGCGCCGTCTCCTCCAGCGCATTGTAGGCTTTGCCGCTGCCGCCGGCATGGATGAGGACGCTGTCCAGCGCATAGGCCAGATAGACGAAATAGGGCCGGGTGGAGCGGATAGAGCCAATTTTGCCCACGTCGGTGACATCCTGGAAAACCGCCATAATTCGGGTGACGCCGCCCTCCTCCGGTATCTCGTAGTAGAGGTCAGCCTGGGAGTTGCCAGACTGGGGCATCGCCTTGCGCAGGCTGTTCATCATCACGGCGTAAGGGCGATTGTTGGAGACGTCCGTCTCCGTGCCCTCGCCGGTCAGCGGGTTGATAAAGGCGTAATTGGCCTCGACCTCCGGCTCCAGTTCGGAGGATACTTCTGATGCGACCTCCGGCTCAGCCTCAGACACCGATACTTCGGGCGGCGTGGCGGAGGAAGAAGCGGCTGGTTCCTCCGCTGCTGCGGATTTCTGACAGGCAGACAGCGCAAAGACTGTTGCCACAGCCAGCAAAAGGCAGAATAACTTTTTCATTTCTCTTGCGTCCTCTCTCAATAGAATTGTTCTGGGGGAAGCGCTGAAACGTGAGCGCAGGCGAAACTGATAGGCATGCGGGAAGAGTGCCGCGCATTTGTTCAGCAGTTTCCGAATGGCTGGACATATTGTACACTATAGGGCGGCGCGCTGTCAAGTAAAAGCTCAAAACTGCACAATATCCCCCCTTGGATTCTGTTCCGGAGAATGGAGTGCAGAGACTTGCGGAATTTTCAATATCGCATCAAATTAGGTTGAAAAGCAGTAAATACTGTGATAAAATAAATAAAATGCCGACGCAGCCCCACAAATCCAAGCAGGCGCGGGCTGTACGCTGCGCTCCATCGGAGGTGTGAACATGCCGAAGCTGCTGCTCTTTGCCCACAGCGGGCTGTCAGACGAGGATGCCAACGGCCGCACCATGAAGGCGCTGCTGCAGGCTTGGTCGCCTGAGGAGCTGGCCGAATTTTATTGCGATGTGCAGCCGCCAGACTTCACCGCCGCTGCGCAGCATTTCCGGGTCACGGATACCGAAATGCTGAAGGCATTCTTCGGGAAACGAATCAGCAATCCGAAGGCCCCATCCAACGCGCCCTCCCACACCGCTCCGAACAGGGACGCAGCCCCCAGAATCCCAGCATGGCTAAAGCGTCAGAAGTACAACTTTATACTCAAATGGGCGCGGGAGTACCTGTGGATGCTCAGCCCGTGGGGGCATCAACGCCTCCGCGACTGGATACGGGCGTTTGACCCGGACGTTATCCTGTACATGGTGGGGGAGAGCCTTTTCATGGACAGGCTCGTCCTTGATGTGGCAAAACTGACCGGGAAGCCCCTGATTCTGTATCACGGAGAGGCGTTCCGCATCATTGACCTGAACAGGCGGAAGGGCCTGGAGCGGGCGTACTATCGGGCGGCGGAGGCGCGCTACGGGCAGCTGGTTGACCGGGCATCCCTTATCCTCTACCATTCCGACTGCCTGCGGCGGGCCTATGAGGCGCGGTACCCGGCCTGTGCGGACGGGATGGTGGCCTACAACGGCGGAAGCTGTGACTACCAGGAGTACGTCAGTCACACGCCGCTAAAATTGACCTACTTTGGCAATCTGGGCGTTGGGCGAGTGCCGTCTCTGCTACAGGTGGCCGATGTTCTTTCTGAAATCGACGGCGCCTTAAAAATCGATGTCTATGGTACGGCGCTGGAAGAGGACGCCGAAGCGCTGCGGGAGCGGACAAATATCAACTATCACGGCTTCATTTCGGCCCAGGCGCTGCATGAGGTCGTGGAGCAGTCGGACATTCTGCTCCATGTAGAGAGCTTCGATGCCCAAATCGTGGAGAAATTGCGGTACGCCTTTTCCACGAAGCTGGCGCAGTGCCTGTGCGCGGGGCGCTGCCTCCTTTCCTATGCACCGGAGGAAACCGCCTCGACACAGTATCTGCTGTCAGAACGAGCGGCTGCCGTTGCCACCGACCTGTGTGAACTGCGGGAGACGCTGGCGGATGTTGTCACAAACTCGGAAAGCCGCATGGCCTATGCCCGTCGGGGCTACGGCGTCGCGCAGCGGAACCACAGGGCGGAGGTCACCTCCCAGCGGGTGAAGGATGCCATCACGGCAGTTTTGAACGAAACTCCCGGAACGCGCCCGCTGAACGGGGAAGGAGCGGTCAGATGACGGCAAGGCTGCCTTCTCTGCGGGGGCTGTCGGGAGACGCGCTTCTTCTGACCTTTATCCGGCTGGTGACCATGACGCTGAGTTTTGCCGTCACGCGGCTGCTCTCTCAGCAGTTGACGGTGTATGACTACGGTACCTATTCGGAAATTCTGCTGATCGTCTCCACCGTATCGTCGTTGACCATCCTTGGCATGGGCGACGGCGTCAATTACTTCTTTTGCAGCGAGGGAGACAGCGGTCAGCGGGAAGCCTATATCGCCACGCTTTATCTGGTGCAGTGTATTATCAGCGTCGTCAGCGGCTGCCTGATCATGGTGTGCAGCGCCCCTATTGCTGCCGGCCTGGGGAATGACCAGGTGAAGCGATACCTGGCCTATGCAGCGGTTTTGCCGCTGCTGCAAAATCTGTTGTCCATGACTCAGGTTTTGATGGTATCCATCGGCAAGGCGCGGCTGCTTGCCCTGCGGAATCTGGCAGTCTCCCTCATCCGGCTGTGGGTCGTGCTGCTGATGGTTGCGTGGACGCAGAGCGTTGGGTTGCTGCTCCTCGCTACGGTGCTGCTGGATGCCGGTCAGCTATTGTTCTTCCTTTGCATCCTGCGCAAAAACGGCGGCGTGTTTCGGCTGCGCAAGACGAAGCTCCGCCTGCTGCCCCGTATCATGGCGTATATGCTGCCGATGGCCGTGTTTACGCTGCTCAGCACCGTCAACCGGGACTGCGATAAATATGTGATTGCCGCCATGACGGACACGGAGACGCTTGCAGTGTACGCCAATGCGTCAAAGATGCTGCCGTTTGATATTGTGCTGACCTCGTTTTCCACCGTGATGCTGCCGGCGCTGACAAGGCGCATCGCGGAAGGGAAGCGGGGGGATGCGCTCCGGCTGTATCGGCGCTTTTTTGAAATCGTCTACGGCACCACGGCGGTCATGGTTTGCGCCGCCCTGGTGGTCTCACCGCAGCTGATGGAGCTGCTCTATACGGAAAAGTACCTGAGCGGGTATCCCATCTTTGCGGTTTATCTTGCGGTTGACTTCGTGCGCGTCACAAATGTGACGCTGGTGTTGAGCGCGGCGGGGAAGACGAAGCCGCTGATGCTCCTTGCCATCGGCTCCGCCGCTGCCAATTTGGGGCTGGATGTGCTGCTGTTTTCCTGCCTGGGCGTCATCGGGCCTGCGGTGGCAACGCTGGCCGTCACGGGGGTAACCGGCCTCCTGATGATGCAGTTGAGCGCAAAGGAGTTAGGCGGAGGGATACTTGACCTCGTTGATGCGTCCTTTCTGGTGCGTTTTGCGGCGGCGAATGCCGCTCTGTCCGTCCTGCTCCTGGCTCTGCGCACCCGGCTGGAGCAGGCTGGGGTGCAGGATTGGCTGACACTGCTTCTGCTCTGCGCCGCCTATGGCGTGACTATGTGCGCACTGTACGGAAAGCGGCTTCTACAGGATTTACGGGACATCAGCAGCGTTTCACAGGGGAGGGCAACGAGATGAATCTTCTGGTGACCGGGGCGAAGGGCTTCGTAGGGCGGAACCTGTGCGCCTCTCTGCGGAACCTTCAAACGGGCAAGGACAGGACGAGGCAGCTCAAAATCGATGAGATTTTTGGGTATGATTTGGATACCGACCCGGCTATGCTGGACTTGTTCTGCCAGAGGGCGGATTTCGTCTTTCACCTGGCCGGGGTCAACCGCCCCAGGGACGCCGCCGACTATATGACGGGCAATTTCGGTTTCACGTCCGTTTTGCTGAATACCTTGAGGAAGCATGGCAACGCCTGCCCGGTGATGCTGGCATCCTCCATTCAGGCGTCCCTGGGCGGGCGCTATGCAGGCTCCGCATACGGCAAATCGAAGCTGGCGGCGGAGGAACTGCTGTTTCGGTACGCGGATGAGACCGGGGCCAGGGCGCTGGTTTACCGCCTCCCCAACCTGTTCGGCAAATGGTGCCGCCCCAACTACAATTCCGTGGTGGCCACCCTTTGCAGCAGCATTGCAAAGGGGTTATCCTTTACAATCGACGACCCTGCTACAGAACTGACGCTGCTCTATATCGATGATTTGCTGGACGGCCTGCTGGACGCCCTGGAGGGTCGGACGCAACACTGTGAGTACGAAGGGCTGACGGTCACTCCCATGCCCCAGGGCCGTTACTGCTACATTCCAACGGTGCATCGTATCACGTTGGGGGAGCTTGCGGCGCTGCTGCAAACATTCCGCGACCAGCCCCAAACCCTGATGCTGCCGGAGCTTCCGGCAGGCTCCTTTGCCGGGAAGCTGTACGCGACCTATCTGTCCTACCTGCCGAAGGAAAAGGTCGCGTTCCCGCTGAAAACGAATGAGGACCCGCGGGGCGGCTTCACCGAGCTGCTGAAAACCCCCAGCGGCGGACAGTTCAGCGTGTGCGTTTCCCGCCCGGGCCGCACCAGGGGGCAGCACTGGCACCACAGCAAGTGGGAGCTTTTTATCGTGGTGGCCGGGCACGGCCTGATTCGGGAGCGAAGCATTTGGTCAGACGAGGTGCTGGAATTTGAAGTGTCCGGGGAGCAGCTGACGGCGGTTCATATGCTGCCCGGTTATACGCACGACCTCATCAACCTCTCCCAGACGGAGAACCTGGTGACAGTGATGTGGGCCAGCGAAGTATTCGACCCGCAGCGTCCGGACACCTTTGCGGAGCCGGTGGAGGTGGAGTAAATGGGATGTAAACTGGATTATACGGATGTCTCTTTCCGGCAGGACGGCAGGCTAAAGCTGCTGATCATCGTTGGGACGCGGCCTGAAATCATCCGTCTGTCGGAGGTCATCCGCAAATGCAGGCGGTACTTTGACACCCTCCTGGCCCACACCGGGCAGAATTATGACTACAATCTCAGCGGTATCTTTTTCCGGGACCTGAAGCTGGACGCGCCGGAGGTCTACATGGACGCAGTGGGGGAGGACCTGGGGGCTACCATTGGCAATATCATCAGCTGCTCCTACAAGCTGATGGCGCAGGTCAAACCGGACGCCTTGCTGATTCTGGGGGACACCAACTCCTGCCTGTCGGCCATTGCGGCGAAACGACTGCACATTCCCATCTTTCACATGGAGGCGGGGAATCGCTGCAAGGACGAGTGTTTGCCGGAGGAGACGAACCGGCGCATTGTGGACATCATCTCCGACGTGAATCTGGCCTACTCCGAGCAGGCCAGGCGATACCTGCACGAGTGCGGCCTGCCCGGGGAGCGCACCTTTGTGACCGGCTCCCCTATGGCTGAGGTGCTGCGCCGCAGCCTGCCGGAAATCGAAGGCAGCGGCATCCATGCCCGTTTGGGGCTGGAAAAGGGCAGGTATATCCTGCTCTCCGCCCACCGGGAGGAGAATCTTGACACGGAGGAGAATTTCCGCTCCCTGTTTACGGCAATCAACGCCCTGGCGGAGCGCTATGACCTGCCCATTTTGTACTCCTGCCATCCCCGTGCGCGGAAGCGGCTGGAGGCCAGCGGCTTTCCGCTGGACCGGCGGGTGGTGCCCCATGAGCCGCTGGGCTTCCATGACTATAACTGTCTGCAACTGCACGCCTTCGCCGTGGTGTCGGACAGCGGGACGATGCCGGAGGAGGCCAGCTTCTTCGCGTCCATCGGGCGGCCCTTCCCGGCGGTCTGTATCCGCACCTCCACGGAGCGGCCCGAGGCCATGGAGCGGGGCTGCTTCGTACTGGCGGGCATTGAGACGGCATCGCTGCTCCAGGGCGTGGAGACGGCGGTGCAGCTGCACCGGGACGGCGCCTATGGAACGCCTGTGCCGGACTACCAGGAGGAATCCGTATCCACCAGGGTGGTGAAAATCATCCAGTCCTACACCGCCATCGTTGACCGTCTGGTCTGGCGGAAGGAGCAGCCCAGGTAAAGGCTGCGCAGCCGGAAGGGAGGCGCTGAATGAAACCAATGGATGCAGCACCGGCAAGGTGTGTTACAATCAGGGACTTTTGGAGCATTTTCGTCCGTCATTTATGGACAATCATTCTGGCCGCGCCCCTAGCGGTGGTGCTTTCGTTCGCGGCTGTGCAGCTGGCCCTTCCGCCGCTGTACGCCTCAACGGCGACGCTGTATATCCTGTATCAAAATGAGGAGGACGGCGCGGCCAATACGGCCTCGGATTTCTCGCTGGCGCTGAATGTGGTCAACGACTGCACTTATTTGCTCAAGAGCCATGCGGTTTTGGATGAGGTGATAGACACCTTGCAGCTGACGATGGACTATGAGGAGTTATATGACCGTGTCTCTACCGCAAACCCGGAGGATACCCGGATTTTAGAGGTAACGGTTCAGGCGGAGACGCCGGAGCTTGCAAAGGAAATCGTAGATGTGCTGTGTGAAATCGGTCAGGATAAAATCACGGACGCCATGGGCTTTCAGCAGGTACACTTTTTTGAAACGGGAACGCTGGACAGCGAGCCGAGCAATCGCCTCAGCACCGTGTCCTATCTGCTGATTGGCATGATTGCCTCGGTGCTGGTCTACTCCGCCTTCCTGATTGCGTTCCTGCTGAATGACAGGATGGACACGGCGGAGGACATTCAGCAGTATCTGGGGTTGAACGTCTTGGGCGAGATACCCAACGCAGACAGGGCAGCGCAAAAGGCCAACGGCTTTGGCCGCAAAAGGGGGGAGCAGAGGAGATGAACTGTGTCACGCTGGTGCTGCCGGAACGGGACAGCGCCCTTCTCCGGGAGGCGTATCAGGCCCTTTGCGTCAATCTGCTATTCTCCTGTCAGGAGCGGTCTGTGATTGCTGTCACAAGCTGCGGGAAGGGGGAAGGGAAAACCACCGTTTCCCTCAACATCGCCAGGAACCTGGCAGAACTGGGGAAAACGGTGCTTGTCCTCGACGCAGACCTGAGAAGCTCCGTGATGGCAGAGCGAAACGCCGCCCTCAGTGCCGCCGCAGGACTGACCGAGGTTTTGAACGGACAATGTTCGTTGGACGACTGCCTGTACACGACGCAGCATCAGAAGCTGCACCTGCTGTTTGCTGGAGCGTGCCCGGCCAATCCGCTGGAGCTTCTGAACGGGAGCCGGTTCCGTATGCTGCTGGCGGAGCTGCGGAAGCAATATGACTATGTCCTGGTCGATACGCCTCCGCTGGGAGCGTTCGCCGATGCGGCACTGACCGCCGCCCAGTGTGATGGTGCGATTTTGGTGATAGGGGACAGGTCTGCGCGCCGCAAGCAGGCGCAAGCCGTTGCAGTGCAGCTGGAAAAGTGCGGCAAAATTCTTGGCGTTGTCCGGAATCATACCGGAACGAGGCGGACAAGGTGAACAACGCGGGATATAAGCGGACGGACGGCAGCAGGCACAGCTCCTTTGGAAAATTCTGCCGCCACGCAGACATCTTTACAAGTCCGCGCAAAAATGGTATGATGGTAGTTGTGAGAAAGAAACACTGCAACGCCCGGAGTAAGGAGGACGTTTCAAATGGAAATCGAGCGCAAATTTTGGATAGACCAATTCCCGGATTTACCCTGTAAGGTCCACAAAAGAACCGAGCAGGGCTACCTGAGCATCACACCCTTCGAGGTGCGCATCCGCAAAAGTGAGGACTGCGCCACGGGCCAATGCGCCTATCGCCTGACCATTAAGAGCCAGGGCGACCTGGCCCGGCATGAGGTAGAGACCTCCCTGGAGGCGCAGCAATATGAGGAGCTGAAGGGCCTGCTGGAGCGGCCCATGATTTGTAAGGATTACCGGGCCTATGCGCTGGAGGACGGACATACGCTGGAATGCTCCATTGTGGATGGGGGCGTTTTCTCCTATGCGGAGGTGGAGTTTCCCTCTGAGGAGGCGGCAGCTTCCTGGCAGCCGCTGCCCTTCCTGGGCCGGGAGACCACCTATGAAACTGGCTTTAAAATGCACAACTACTGGCTTGACCGCACAGTTCCGGGGGGAAATCGGAGTAAATGAAACACGGCGCGAAGGGTATCTGCGTCCTGCTGGCACTGTTGCTGGCCGTGGGGCTGACGGCCTGCGGAGAGCAGACAGAAAACGCCCGCACCATCGCAGTGGTGACGGACGGCGGCTCCCTCCAGGACAGCTCGTATAATCAGGCGGTTTATGAGGGCGTGCAGGCCTGGTGTGAAGAAGCGGGCTATGAGGTCGCCTGCTATGTGCCGGAGGGCAGCGATACAGAGGACCTGTACAATAGCATGGACCAGGCCTATGAGGACGGCGTCCGGGTGATCGTGGTGGCGGGCAGCAGCTTCGAGCAGCCTGTCTATGAAATTCAATCGGCGCACAGCAGCCTCCAAATCCTGCTGCTGGACGGAGAGCCCCATGACATCGACTACAATTATGAGACGGCAGAAAATGTACACTGCGTCCTCTTCCAGGAGGAGCAGGCCGGATTCCTGGCCGGTTATGCCGCAGTGGCGGAAGGATACCGGCGTCTGGGCTTCGTAGGAGGCGTACAGCTGACCGGAGTGATTCAGTACCTGTACGGCTTCCTGCAGGGGGCGGACCAGGCGGCCTATGAGCTGCGGCTGGAGGAAGGCGACGTAACAGTGCGCTATACCTATTCCGACACCTTTGACGCCAGTGAAAACCTGGAAAGCACCTGCGAAAAGTGGTACGGCAAAGGGGTGGGCGTGATTTTCGCCGCCTGCGGCGATGGCCTTGAAAACGTACTCAGCGCAGCGGCAGCCAGCGACAAAAAGGTGATCCTTTCCGACTTCGCCCAGCAGGATGATCAGGTCTTCACCGCCGCCGTAAAGCAGTTTGACAAGGCCATTGCGCTGGCGCTGGACAGCCTGGAAAAAAACGACTGGGAATGGGGAACCGCAGCGGCAGGCCAAACGACCACGGTAGGGCTGGCGGAGGACTGTGTAGGCCTGGATGTGACAGAAGAGGATTGGCCCTTCACGGGCATGAGCTACGACGAATATGCGTTGCTGGTGCAGGACATCGTTGACGGCTATATCGTCATCTCTGACAGCATCAGCGAGGTGCCCACCCTGCGGGTGGTTTCGGCCAGTAAAAGCTGACAAAAGCGGATATGAAAAGGGCGGCCACTTTACAGTGGTCGCCCTCTTTCATGCAGCAAATGAGGTTCGTCCGCCGGTCAGGATGCCTTCAGGCGCAGCCACTCTGAATCGTACAAGTCCAGAATGTCCTGAGGCAGATTGGTGTACACCTCCGTCAGGCTCATGATTTCCTGGGAGGGGTAGGCAATGTCGCTGTTTTTCAGCTCGTCCGACAGCAGCTCCTTGGCGGCGCTCTCCGGCGTGGAGTAGTAGATATACTCTGCGTTGGCGGCGGAGGACTCCGGGTCGCACATGAAGTTGATGAAGGCCAGGGCGTTCTCCACATTGTCGGCGTCCTTGGGGATGCACATAGCGTCCACATAGTAGTTGGTGCCCTCGTCCGGGATGAAGAAGGAGAGGTCAGGATTCTCCTCCATCATGGTGATGGCGTCCCCGGCGTAGTAGGGGCCCACCGCCGCCTCTCCGGCCTCCATTTTGTCAAAAATTTGATCCATCACGTAGGCCTGCACCAGAGGCTTCTGCTCAATCAGCTTGTCCACAGCCGCCACGATTTCATCCTCGTTGGTGGTGTTGTAGGAGTAGCCCAGCAGCTTCAGGGCGATGCCGATGGCGTCCCGGCTGTTGTCAAACATCAGGATTTGGCCGGACAGGTCCTCGTCCCACAAAATGTCCCAGCTGGTGGGCTCATAGTCCACCATGGTGGTGTTGTATACAATGCCCACCACGCCCCACATATAGGGGACGGAATAGGCGTTGTCCGGGTCGTACTCCAGGCCCTTGTAGTCCTCATCGATATACTCGTAGTTGGGAATCTGGTCAAAGTCCAGCTCCAGCAACATATCCTCCTCAATCATGCGGGAAATCATATAGTCAGACGGAATGATAACGTCATAGCCACCGGAGCCGCTTTTCAGGGTGGCGTACAGGGATTCGTTGTCGGAGTAGGTGGAGTAGTTGACCTTGATGCCGGTCTCCTCTTCAAACTGGTCCAGCAAGTCCTCATCAAGATATTCGCCCCAGTTGTAGACGTTGACCTCGCCGTTGCTCTCGCTGCCGGAACCGCCGCAGGCGGTCAGAGGCAGGCACAGAGCCAGGGCCGTGCCAAAGGCAATCAGTTGCTTTTTGTTCATGGAAGTCCCCTCCTTGGTTCTTTTTTGATGCTCTTTAGTTCTTCTGCCGCAGCTCGGCTTCCCGTCTGGCGGCTGCCCGCTCCTGTTGGGCGGAACGGATGTTCACCACGGCCAGCAGGCTCAGCACCACCGCAAACAGCGGCGTGGACAGCGCATTGATTTCCGGGCTGATGCGCTTGCGGGTCATGGAGTAAATCTCCATGGCCAGGGTGGAGGTGTTGGAACCTGCGGTAAAATAGGAAATCACGAAGTCGTCAACGCTCATGGTGAAGGCCATGATGGCCCCGTTCACCACACCGGGCTGAATCTCCGGCAGCACCACCTTGGTGAACGCCTGCCAGGGGGTGGCCCCCAAATCCAGAGCCGCCTCCTCAATGTTGGGGTCGCACTGCCGCAGCTTGGGCATGACCGACAGGATGACATAGGGGATGTCAAAGGTGATGTGGGCCAGCAGCAGGGTACCAAAGCCCATCTTCAACTCCGTACCGGTCACGCTTCCAAGGGTATTGTTGAACGCACCAATGGCAAAGACGAACAGCAGCATCAGGCTGACGCCGGTGATGATGTCCGCATTGGTCATGGGGATGTTGTTGACAGCCATGCAAATCGAGCGGGGGCGCTTCTTCATATTGAAGAAGCCGATGGCCGCCATCGTCCCCAGCACTGTGGAAATGATCATGGCCAGGACGGAGACCTCCAGCGTCGTAATCAACGCGCTCAGAATCCGGCTGTCCTCAAACAAATCCCGGTACCACTCCAGGGAGAAGCCTGTCCAAACCGTCCGGCTTTTCGAGGAGTTGAAGGAGAATACAATCAGCACCACAATGGGCGCGTACAGGAATACCGCCGTCAGCAGCAGAGCCAGGCGGGAAAATACACCATTCTTTTTCAATAGATTGCCGTCTCCTCTCCCTCACCGAAGTGGTTCATAATCGCCATCATCACCAGGACGATCACCATCATTACCAGGCTGATGGCGGAGCCGAGGTACGGATTGTAGGCGCTGCCGTAGAACTGGGTCTGAATCAAATCGCCCAGCAGCAGCGTCATGCCGCCGCCCAGCAGGGAGGAGATGGCAAAGGTGGATACGGACGGGATAAACACCATAGTGATGCCGGACAGCACCCCGGGCAGGCTCAGCGGGAAGATGACCCGGCCGAAGGTCTGGACACCGCTGGCACCCAAATCCTCCGCAGCCTCTACCACGCTGGGGTCGATTTTTTCAATGACGGTGGTGATGGGCATAATCATAAAGGGCAGATAATTGTATACCATGCCCAGCACAACGGCTCCGGGTGTGTTTATCATATGAAAATATTCAATTTCTGTGCCGAATATCCCGTTGATCAGGTTGAAGAAACCGATATTTTGCAGGAAGGTATTGATGATGCCGGTATTCTCCAGCAGGCTCATCCAGGCGTAGGTGCGCAGCAGGAAGTTCATCCACATGGGCAGCATGATCAGCACCATGGCGATTCGACGAACGTTGGCACTTTCCCGGGAGATCCAGTAGGCCACCGGATAGCCGATCAGCAGGCAAATCAGGGTGGCAATCAGCGCCAGCCGGAAGGAGGTAAGAAACACAGGCCAGTACTGGGTCATGGTCTGGAAGTTTTCCAGGGAAAAGCCGCCGTCACGGGTGGTAAAGGCATAGCCCACCACCAAAAGCAGCGGGACGATGACGAAAATCGCCATCCAAATCACATAGGGTATGGCGAGGAACTTCTTCTTCATCTGCCCTCACCTCAATTCTTATGCATGACCTGGATGTTTTCCGGCTCCACGGACAGGCCCAGCCGGGTTCCTACATCGTAGGCGTGGGTGTTCTGCACCTTCCACGCATAACCGTCCGCCGCTCGTATCATCATCTCATAGTAGATGCCCTTAAAGACGATATTCTCCACTGTTCCGGAGATTTGACCCTCCTCCGGCCCGGAAATGAGCAAATCCTCAGGCCGCACCACCACGTCCACCCGTTCCCGACGGGCGAAGCCGCGGTCCACGCAGTCAAAGGTGCGGCCGCTGAAGGTGACCTTATAGTCCTCCTCCATAATGGCGTCCACAATATTGCTCTCACCGATAAAGTTTGCCACAAAGGCGTTCTTCGGTTCATTGTAAATGTCCAATGGGGTACCGATTTGCTGAATCCTGCCCTCGTTCATAACAACGATGGTGTCGCTCATGGTCAGGGCTTCCTCCTGGTCATGGGTCACATAGATGAAGGTGATGCCCACCTGCTGCTGAATTTTCTTCAACTCTGTCTGCATTTCCTTGCGCAGCTTCAAATCCAGGGCTCCCAGCGGTTCATCCAGCAGAAGCACCTTGGGCCGGTTGACAATGGCCCGGGCGATAGCCACCCGCTGCTGCTGTCCGCCGGACAGGGAAGTGGTACTTCGCTTTTCAAAGCCGGAAAGGTTCACCATGGCCAGCGCTTCCTTTACCCGTTGCCGGACTTCCGCCTCGGGCGTTTTGGAAATATGCAGGCCAAAGGCCACGTTCTCATAGATGTTCATATGCGTAAAAAGCGCATATTTCTGAAACACCGTATTGATCTGCCTTTTATAGGGCGGCAGGTCGTTGATCCGGTTGCCGTCAAACAGGACGTCGCCGCTGGTAGGCGTCTGAAAGCCGCCGATGATGCGCAGCGTGGTAGTTTTCCCGCAGCCGGATGGCCCCAGCAGGGTCAAAAATTCCGCATCGTTGATATACAAATTGATACGATCAAGCACGAGATCCTCGTCAAAAACCATGGAGACCTCGTTCAGCCGAATCAGTTCCTTGGACATTTATCCTCCCCCTCAATGTGAGTCATTATTCCCTCACGCCTCTCTCAAAGGCGCAAGACTACGTTGATTATACCGTTTTGCCACCCAAAACACAATGTTCCAGTTAAAATTTTTGTTGTGACAGTTGACGATTTTCTTCCCTTGAGTTCTTTCGAATTTTGTAGGACTTGGCAGATAATTCTCCACAATGGCAGAAAAAGCGTCCCCCTTCGACGCGGAAAGGGAACGCTTTTCACTTCGCTGTCAGCGGAAAGGTCTGATTACAGCACCCGCACGCGAATCACGTTGGGAATCTGCATAATTTTCTCCACAACGCTGTCGCCAACCTTGGTGTCCAAATCGACGATGGTGTAGGCCATCTCCTTGCGGGAGCGGTTAATCATGTTCTCGATGTTCATTTGAGTGGCCGAGAACAGGTTCAGGATGGAGTTCAGCACGGTGGGAACGTTTTTATGAATCACGCAGACACGGCACCGACCGGACCGCGGCATGGAGACCTGGGGCATATTCACCGCATTGGTGATGTTGCCGTTCTCCAGATAGTCGCTGATTTCCTGGGCGGCCATCACCGCGCAGTTGTTCTCGCTCTCCGGCGTGGACGCCGCCAGATGGGGGGTGCCGATGACGTTCTTCACGCCCACCAGCTCGTTATCCGGGAAGTCTGTCACATAGGAAGCTACATGGCCGGACTCCAGCCCCTGAATCAGCGCTTCGTTGTTCACCAGGCCGCCCCGGGCCAGGTTGATGATGCGGACGCCGCCCTTCATTTTGGAAATGGCTTCGGCGTCGATGGTGTTGGCCGTCTCCTTGTTATAGGGGATATGGATGGTGATATAATCGGAGTTGCGGAGCAGTACGTCCAAATCCGTGATATGCTTCACATGAATGTCCAGCCCCAGAGCCGCGTCAACGGACAGGAACGGGTCATAGCCCAGCACCTCCATGCCCAGGGCGATGGCCATGTTTGCCACCTTTGCGCCGATGGCACCCAGGCCGATGATGCCCAGGGATTTCCCGGCCAGCTCCGGCCCGGCAAAAGCGGATTTGCCCTTTTCCACCACAGTGGTCACGTCGATTCCGGCGGCCACCTGGTCCTTCACCCACTGGATGCCGCCCACCAGGTCACGGGAGCTGAGCAGCAGGGAGGCCAGCACCTGCTCCTTGACCGCATTGGCGTTGGCGCCGGGAGTGTTGAACACCACGATGCCCTCTTTGCAGCAGCGGTCAATGGGAATGTTATTGGTGCCCGCACCGGCCCGGGCAATGGCCAGCAGCTCCTTCGGGAAGGCCACATCGTGCAGCTTTGCGCTGCGGACGATGATGCCATCGTACTTGTCGAAGTCGTCGGCGACCTGATAGCGGTTCTTGTCCAGACGGTTCAGGCCCACCGCTGCAATTTTGTTCATGGTTTGGATACGATACATTTTAGGATACCCCTTTCAAATTTACGGCTTCAATCTCGCCGCGCATTTCCTGCCGGCGCCGGAACGCTTCAATCTCACGCCCCCGCTCAGTCCAGCCCCTCTATTATATGCTTTTTTCCACGGTTCGGCAATTTGACGAAAGCACAAAAACCACCACGTTTTATCTCGCAGGTTTGTGAAATATGGAACCGCTGAGGCTCAGACCGCCGCCAGTCGGAGCCTTGTCGGAGAAACGGGCCCCGGCGCTTTTTTCCGCGCAGGCCGCTTGCGACGCTTTTTTACCGCATCGCTATGCTATGCTTGTTCCGCACAGTGGAAAGGGGGATAGAGGGATACGGCGGTGGTGTACTTAGACGGCGTTTTCGCCCTAAATGCAGCGCTGGACGCCTTACTGCTGTCCGCCGCCGGGAAGCTGACGGGCAGAGCGGTAAAGCCGGGGCGGCTGGCGCTGGCAGCGGCCATAGGCGGGGGATATGCCTGCGCGGTGTTCCTGCCCGGCCTGGAGGGATTAGGCGGCGCAGCCGGTCAGGTCGGCTCCCTGGCAGTGATGCTGTTGGCCGCCTTTGGCGTGCGGCTGCTCTGGCCCGGCGGGGTACTGCTGACATTAAGCTGCGCTCTGGGCGGCGCTGTCCTGCTGTTGGAGCAGCTGGTCGGAAGCCTGACCTATGCCAACGGGATTCCCGGCACAGCCTGGGACGGAGAGTTGCTTCTGCTGGCGGGAAGCAGCCTTTGGGCGGCAGCTTCTCTGCTGGATCGGAAGTCCAACGGCAAGAGCGGCAAACGGGTGCCGGTGCTGCTGGAGGTCAACGGGAAACGGCGGCTTCTGACAGCGCTGGTAGACAGCGGCAACGACCTGAGGGACCCAATCAGCGGAAAGGGGGTGTTGGTCGTAGAGTGGAACGCCCTGGCCTCCTGCCTGCCGGAGGGAATTACCCAGGCAGCTTGCGCCGCGCCTGCGGAGCATCTGGCGGGGCTGTCTGCGATATGGCCGGAGGGGCGGCTCCGCCTGCTGCCCTGCCGCACAGTGCGGCAGGCGGAGGGCTTTCTGCTGGCATTCACGGCGCAATGGGCAAAGGTGGATGGCGTGGAACAGCGGGCGCTCCCAGTAGCCATTTCTCCCGTTCGGTTGTCAGACGGAGCCTATCAGGCGTTGATTGGATTGTAGGATTGCCATCACAGGAGGGAAAGACTATGTATCAGGAATGCTATGCAGTTTGGAGAAGAAGGGACAGTTGGAGTTTGAGCAGCCTGTGGCAGGTGATAAAACGGGGGTGGCGCAAACTGCTGCCACGGCCAAATGGTATTTATTATGTAGGAGGCAGCGACCTCCTGCCGCCTCTGGACCGGCAGGAAGAGCGGCGGCTCCTGCTGGCCCTCCGCGAGGGGGACGAACAGGCCCGCGATACATTGATCGAGCACAACCTGCGGCTGGTGGTCTACCTGGCCAGACGGTTTGAGAACACCGGCATCAATCTGGACGACCTGGTATCCATCGGCACCATCGGCCTTATCAAGGCGGTGAACACCTTCGATACGGAAAAGAACATCAAGCTGGCCACCTACGCCGCACGCTGCATTGAAAACGAAATACTGATGCACCTGCGGAAAACCTCCAACCAGCGGACGGAAATCTCCTTTGACGAACCGCTGAATACGGACTGGGACGGCAATGAACTGCTGCTGTCCGACATCCTGGGGACGGAGGAAGATTTGGTAGAACGTCCTGTGCAGGCAGGGGAGGACAGGCGGCTCCTCTACCAGGCCATGGAGAAGCTGAACGAACGTGAAAAGCGCATCATCACCATGCGCTTCGGCCTGGACGGGCGGGACAGCCGCACTCAGAAGGAGGTGGCGGATTCCCTGGGGATTTCCCAGTCTTACATCTCACGGCTAGAAAAGCGCATCATCGGCCGGTTGAAAAAGGAGTTTAGCCGCATCGGATAGCAAAACAGCCTGCCGCTTTTGGCGCAATCATTCCGGTGGGCAGCATACCTTGCAAGGCTCGTAGCCCTGTTCCTGCGCTTCTGCAAGGGTAAGGGCAATTCCGCCGTCCTCGACGTATCGACAGGTGGACAGGTGGTACTTGCTGCCGCTTTCTGTGACGTAGACTATGACCTCTTCCGCATCTCCGCTCTCTGCGGCCAGGGCTGACTCAGCCTCCTCGGAGGAGGCGGCGGATTCAACCTCTGAAACCGGTTCGCCGGAAAGGGAGGAGGCGGCGGAATCCGCCGCGGCAGGTTCTGTTTCAGACCGGAAGGAGCCTGCCGCCATGATGCACACCAGGACTGCCAGGACGAACATCCACGGCTTCGCCTCCGGCAGCCTCCGATGCACCAGCGGATTGGCAGCCACTGCCGCCAGCAGAAAGAATACCAATGCGGCAGGCGTGTCCAGATTGCCCAGAGCGGAAAGAACACAGAGGATGGATAAGCACCAGCAAAGCACAGTGCAGAGGGTATGTAATTTTCCGGGATGGGCGGCGTTTTTCATAGATGAACCTCCATTGAGCTGTGGCGTGGGCCAGTTCCAGTCAGTGATTACCACAAATATTATACCGAAAGGGAAGTGCCCGTGCAAGAAATTTTTCCCTTTCCAGGCGGATTTGCTCCTTGCTGGGGCAGCGCGTTTGTGCTATATTGTTATCAAGGCGCATAGACTTACCAGGGTGATGGAAGTGCGGAAAGCAGTCATTTATGTCCTGGCAGTTTGTGGCGTGTTGCTCTCTGTTTTGAGCCTGACGAAGCTGCTCGCGGCGGAGCCGACAGCAGCCGTGTCCGGCAGGACGGGAACGTATATTTTGGTTCTGGATGCCGGTCACGGCGGGGAGGACGGCGGAGCCGTCTCTGTCAGCGGCGTTGCGGAGAGCGGAATCAACCTGTCCATTGTGCTGAAAATTGATGCGCTGGCGGGGCTGTACGGAGTGCCGGTGATTTTGACCCGCACGGAGGACGTTTCCCTGGCGGATGACGCCGCTGCAACGCTGCGGGAGCGCAAGCGCA
This sequence comes from Clostridiales bacterium, assembly GCA_020860385.1. Lineage (GTDB taxonomy): Bacteria > Bacillota > Clostridia > Oscillospirales > Oscillospiraceae > Onthomonas. The sequence continues at coordinate 9,131 of JAJBUK010000111.1, read as the reverse complement.
GCGACCTTTACAATCGCGTCGCCCTGGCGAATGAAACCCCCAACGCCTATCTGCTGAGCATTCATCAGAACAACTATACCAGCAGCCAGGTTTCCGGGGCCCAGGTATTTTACCGGAATACGGAGGAAGGGAAGACCTGGGCCGTCCTGACCCAGTCCGCTCTTCGGAGCGCCATCGACCCAGAGAATGACCGCGTCGCGGCGCAAATCCCCGATTCCGTCTACCTGCTGAACCATGTCACTTGTCCCGCCATCCTGGTGGAGTGCGGGTTTCTGTCCAATCCTCAGGAAGACCAGCTGTTACAGAGCGGCGCCTATCAAAGCAGCCTTGCGGCGACGATTTTTTCCGCCTACTTACAATATTTTACCGGAGAAGTTTCAATATGAAGAATCGCATCACCTTTTACTGCACCAACTGCGGCAACGAATACCCCAAATGGCAGGGGAAGTGCACCGCCTGCGGAAGCTGGAACACCATCGTAGAGCAGCCTGCCCAGCCCAAAAAGGCCAGCCCCGCCACCGGGACGCGGCAGTTAAAGGCGCAGCCCCAACGAATTGACGACGTAGAGTTGACGGAGGAGCTACGCTTCCGCACCGGCATGAATGAGCTTGACCGGGTTTTGGGCGGCGGGGCCGTGCAGGGCAGCCTGGTGCTGATCGGCGGAGCGCCCGGCATCGGCAAGTCCACCCTGATGCTGCAAATCTGCAACGAACTTTGTAAGCAGTACACGGTGCTGTACGTCTCCGGCGAGGAATCTGCGCGGCAAATCAAGCTACGGGCAGCCCGGTTAAACGTTTCCGGGGAAACCCTTTACCTGTTCAGCGAGACGGATTTGGGCAATATTACGGATGCGGTGCATCAAGTAAAGCCGGACATCCTCATTGTGGACTCCATCCAGACGATCTCCTCCGATGCGTCGGACTCCATCCCAGGCAGCGTCGCCCAGGTGAAGCAGTGTACGATGGCACTGATGGAACTTGCAAAAGGGGAGGGGCTGACCGTCTTTGTCATCGGCCACATCAACAAGGAAGGCTCGATTGCCGGACCAAAGGTGTTGGAGCATATGGTGGACTGCGTGCTGTCCTTTGAGGGGGAGCAGCAGCAGACCTACCGTATCCTTCGCGCTGTGAAAAACCGCTTTGGCGCAACCAATGAAATCGGCGTCTTTGAAATGCTGGACGAAGGGCTGACCGAGGTGCCAAACCCGTCTGAGATGCTCCTCAGCGGCAGGCCAGCAGGCGCGCCAGGGACCTGCGTCACCTGCGTTATGGAGGGCGCAAGGCCGGTACTGGCCGAGGTACAGGCCCTTGTGACTACCTCTAGCTTCGCCAACCCCCGCCGGACAAGCAACGGCGTGGAGTATGGCCGCGCCGTTATGCTTATCGCGGTGCTGGAGCGCCGGGGCGGCCTGAATATCGGGAATTGTGATTCTTATATCAACGTGATTGGCGGGCTAAACCTGGAGGAACCGGCGGCAGATTTGGCGACAGTGCTGGCCCTGGCGTCCAGCTTCCGCAATAAACCTGTGTCGGAGGATTTGGCAGCAATCGGCGAGGTCGGTTTGACCGGCGAGCTGCGCCCAGTCACTGCGCTGGCGCAGCGGCTCAGCGAGGTGCATCGCCTAGGCTTTACCAAGTGCATGATTCCGAGCCGGAACAGCGGGCGGCAGCCTGAGATTCCGGGCTTGCAGCTGATTCCGGTGAAGAATATCAGAGAGGCTATGGCAGCCCTGCTGTGAGGATGTGTAAACCCCGCGCCGCAGCGGTTACAACCGCCGCTGCGGCGCAGAATTTTTTATATAGCACATAGATTGCCCCTTGACGGCGGCTCAGGTAATATGATACACTATATATATGAGGGAATGCTGATAGAAAAAAAGTAGAAGGGAGGCGAAGGGAGCGCCCGGAGCGGAGAGGCCGCTTATTTTTTGGAGACACAAAAGTCAACAAAATAAAAATTTTGTTGACTTTAGGGGAGACCAAACGGCGGGGGAGACTGTGGGCGCTCGCACAAATTGGATTATAGAGCTGAAAGCCCACAGGTGCTGCTGGACTTCCTTTCCTACCACGAGACGGTGAAAGGCCACTCACAGGGCACCGTGGATGAATATTTTCTGGATTTGCGGGGCTTTTTCCGCTATCTGCAATATCGGCGCGGACTGGTTCCCGCCGACACCGCAATCGACCAAATCTCTATTCAGAACATTGATATCGACTTTCTGCGCACGGTAACGCTGAGCGAAATCTATGACTACCTGTCATACCTGACCCGTGAAGGACATTTGAATAATGCTTCCCGCGCCAGAAAGGTTTCCACTTTGCGCTCCTTTTTCAAGTATTTGTCCACAAAAACCCATCTCCTGGAGGATAATCCGGTTGACGGGCTGGACACGCCAAAGGTGAAAAAGGATTTGCCCCGATACCTGACCCTGGATGAAAGCATCCAGCTGTTGGAATCGGTTAGCGGCAAGAATCTGGAGCGTGATTACTGCATTTTGACGCTGTTCCTGAACTGCGGGCTTCGGATTTCGGAGTTAGTTAATTTGAACCTTACAAACGTGCAGGGCGATACTCTCCGGGTGCTGGGCAAAGGCAATAAGGTTCGGATACTATATTTAAATGACGCCTGCAAAATGGCAATTCAGGACTGGCTGATTGTCCGCAACAGCATGACTCTGATAGATGAGGACGCCCTTTTCGTGACCTCGCACAGAACACGAATCACTCGGGCAGGCGTCCACAAAATGGTGAAAAAACGGCTGACCGAAGCCGGACTGGACGCCAGCCTGTACTCCTCCCACAAGCTGCGCCACACAGCCGCCACCTTGATGCTGCAAAACGGCGTTGATGTGCGCACGCTGCAAGAGGTTCTGGGCCACGACCACTTGAATACGACCCAAATTTATACCCATATTGACAACGATGATTTGCGTATTGCAGCCCGAGCGAACCCGCTGGCCTCCGTACACAAGAAAACGCCGGAAGAAAAAGGTGATTTATGAGAAAACTGGCCTGTTTTAGCGTCTTTTTTGCGATTGCCGTGCTTTTGGCAGTCTACCTTCTGCCGTCACAGTGGTGGATGGCTGCGGCGGTTTTCGCGCTGTTTCCCATGTTTGCGTCCCTTTCCTGCACCGGTAAGCTGCGGACGCGGATTCTCCTGGCTTCCGTGGGCCTTGTTCTGGGCTTCGTCTGGTGCCACTACTATCAGATGATTTTTGTACTGCCTGCGGAGCGCACCTTTGGAGAAGGCGTTTCCTTTTCCGGCGTTGTGCAGGATACACCAACCGAAACGGAATATGGGGTTTCAGTGACGCTTTCTGTGGACTCCGCCCCAGGGGCAAACTTTTTGGCAAAGGTCTATCTGGATGCGGAATATCAGAGCCTTTCCCCCGGTGACCGCATAACGGCCACCGGAACGATCAAAACCGCAAACACCGTGCGGAACGAAACAGTATATTACAACGCCGCGAAGGGTATCCGTGCAATCATTTCAAGTGTAAAGGAAGTTGACGTTACAGGGAAAAGCAGCACCCCGTTATACCTCCTCCCTGCCGTCTGTGCCACCGCAATTCAGCGGAACATTCAGGCTCTTTTTACCGGGGATGCGCTGGGGCTGATAGAAGCATTGATGACAGGCGACCAGGATCTGCTTTCTGACGGCCTATACACTGCACTGCGGCGGGCTGGTGTGGCCCATATCGTCTCCGTTTCCGGCCTCCACGTCATGCTGTTTGCGCAGATTTTGTTAATGATTCCCGGCAGTCAGCGCAGAAAGCGGCTCCTGGTCCTCCCTGTTCTGGTGTTCTTCGCCCTCCTGACCGGCTGCAAGCCCGCCATCGTCCGCGCCGTCCTGATGGAAGCGTTGCTTCTGTTGGCCCCTGTTTTCGGGCGGGAAAACGATGCCCCCACTTCCCTGTCCTTCGCCCTTCTGGTGTTGCTGCTGCAAAATCCGTATGCCATCGCCGGGGTCGGCCTTCAGCTGTCCTTCCTGTCGGTGCTGGGCATCAAACTGGTGCAGCCCAGACTGCATCGCGTACTGGAAAGCAAGCTGGAACCGATTCGGCACAAAAAGAAACTGTATAGGCTGCTATACAGCATGATTGATTTGCTGAGCACCAGCTGCGGGGCCCTGTTCCTCTCAACGCCGTTATGTGCGTATTACTTTGGCAGCGTATCGCTGGTGGGCGTTGTCACCAATCTGCTGGTGCTGCCGGTGCTGGGGTTGCTGTTTGGGCTGGCGCTTCTGTGCGTGCTGTGCAGCTTTCTCTGGTGGCCCGCTGCGGAATTGCTCGCGGTTCCGTGTAAATATATTTCCCTTTACATCTCCGGAGTCAGCCGCGCAATCGGAGGTTTCAACTTTGCGGCCCTTTCCACGAATGTTACAGCCTACGCAGTTTGGCTTGTGTTCCTTTATGTCCTGATTCTGCTTGCTGTCCGATGGAAACCCATGCGAACCTATCCTGCTCTCCCCTTCTGCGCCGGTGCGCTTTCTTTGCTCTGCGCTATCGGGGTTCACATCTGGACGACGCTGAGTGCGCCGCTCACCATCGCGGCCCTGGACGTGGGACAGGGGCAGTGCATTGCCGCCTTCTCCGAGGGCATGGCGCTTGCAGTCGATTGCGGCGGAAATGAGGATAATCCCGGTGATACGCTGGCGGATTATTTGCAGGGGCTGAACCGCAGCAGCCTGGACGCGCTGATTCTGACCCACTATGACAGCGACCACACCAACGGCGTGGAGGAGCTGCTCTCCCGTATTACAGTCGAAACCCTCTACCTGCCCGAGTCAGACGAGCCACAGCAGCAGGTGATTTGTGCGCTTGCGGAAACATATCAGTGTGAAATCGTCTTTGTGACAGAGGACAAAACGGCAGCCTTCGGCTGCGGCACCCTGAGCCTGTTTTCTCCAGTGGAGCAGGAGGATGGGGACAGCAACAATGCGGGGCTTTCCCTGCTCCTGTCCTATGATGCCCTGGATTTCCTTGTCACTGGTGATATGGACGTTGACACGGAAACCGCGCTACTGGAGCGGGAACAGTTATCCGACGTTGAATATCTGATGGCAGGCCATCACGGCTCAAAGTACGCCACCGGAGAGGCCCTGCTGTCGGCCCTTACGCCGGAGGTCGCCATCATCTCTGTGGGCTATAACACCTATGGCCACCCAACGGAGGAGACCCTGGCCCGGCTTGCTGATTGGAACTGCACCGTTTATCGCACTGATGAGGACGGAACCGTTTTACTGAAACTGGGGGAATCGGAATGATGCGCCTGCAAGATTGTAAAAAATTCGTCCTGGATACGCTTTATCCGCCTAAGTGCTACCTCTGCGGAGGCCTGCTGGAGGCGGGAACAGTGTGCCAGAAATGCAAAGCAAAACTGCTTGTCACGGATGGCGACCGTCGGATACAATACGGGAAGCACTTTGACCGTTGCATCTCCTATTGCTTCTACACAGACCAACTCAAACCGGCCTTTCACCGTTACAAATTCAACGGACACTATCATTACAGCCGCCTGTTTGGGCAGTGGATGTCCGAGGCATTGGATGAAAACGGCACGGGCCCCTTCGACTTCTGCACCTGGGTTCCCCTACATCGGTTCCGCCGCTGGAGTCGGGGCTACGACCAGGCTGAACTTCTGGCAAGGGAAGTCGCCTTACACACCGGCATTCCTCTGGTGAAGGCACTGGACAAGACCCGCTACACCGCGGCGCAGTCTGGTACGGCGCATGTGGCCCAGCGCTATACCAATGTGAAGGGGGTGTACCGCCTGGCAAAGGGCTGTTCCGTCGCCGGTAAGCGTATCCTCCTGATAGACGATGTGATCACCACCGGGTCTACCCTGGAGAATGCCGCTTCCGCGCTGCGGGAGGGCGGTGCCGCGGAAATCGTCTGCCTTACCCTGGCCAGGAGCCTGCATCAGGCAAGCGCCAAGGCAGAATAAAACACCGTTTCCTGCCTTTCGCGGGAAACGGTGCGGCGTGTAGTAATGTGTCAATCCTCCATGACGTGGTCAAAGGCCAGGCTGAACAGCTTTTGAATATGCTCATCGTCCAGGGAATAGTAGACCACCTTCCCTTCCCGCCGGTTCTTCACAATGCGGGCCTGCTTTAGAATACGCAGCTGATGGGAAACGGCGGATTGGGACATATTCAGGATGCAGCTCAGGTCACAGACGCACAACTCCGAGATGGTCAGCGCGCAAATGATTCTGGCGCGGGTGGAGTCGCCAAAGACCTTGAACAGCTCTGCGACCTCGTAAATCGGGTCCTCGTCCGGCATCTCAAGGCGGACTTTCGCCACGTTCTGCTCATGAATCACATTGGTCTCGCACTGTTCTGCCAGTTCTATTTTCTTCATTGCGCACCTCCATCTGGAAACCCCCGGCGGGAAACTCCCGCCGGGGGATGTTCAATACGAAAGAGTGAAAGGACTTAAATCTTGTTGTCAGAGCCGAGCACGTGGACAATCTTATGAGCCACCATGTCCTTGACCGCCTGACGGGCGGGCTTCAGATACTGGCGAGGATCGAAGTGATCGGGATGCTCCGCGAAGTACTTACGGATGTTGCCGGTCATGGCCAGACGGATGTCGGAGTCGATGTTGATCTTGCAGACAGCCAGCTTGGCAGCCTCACGCAGCTGATCCTCGGGGATGCCGATGGCGTCGGGCATATTGCCGCCGTAAGTGTTGACCATCTTCACGAACTCCTGAGGCACAGAGGAGGAACCGTGCAGCACGATGGGGAAGCCGGGCAGACGCTTGATGCACTCCCGCAGCACGTCAAAGCGCAGAGGAGGGGGCACCAGGATGCCGTCTTCATTCCGGGTGCACTGAGCAGGGGTGAACTTGTAAGCGCCGTGGGAGGTGCCGATGGCGATGGCCAGGGAGTCGCAGCCGGTGCGGGAGACGAACTCCTCCACCTCTTCGGGATGGGTGTAGCTCTCCTTCCCTGCTTCCACAGAGACCTCGTCCTCAACGCCGGCCAGGGTGCCCAACTCAGCCTCGACCACGACACCGTGGTCATGGGCATACTCAACGACCTGACGGGTCAGGGCGATATTCTCCTCAAAGGGCTTGGAGGAGGCGTCAATCATGACGGAGGTGAAGCCGCCATCGATGCAGGATTTGCACAGCTCGAAGCTGTCGCCATGATCCAGGTGCAGCGCAATGGGAATCTGAGGATTCTCAATAACAGCCGCTTCCACCAGCTTGACCAGGTAGGTGTGGTTAGCATAGGCACGGGCGCCCTTGGAGACCTGCAGGATAACAGGGCTGTTCAGCTCGCCCGCGGCTTCCGTGATGCCCTGAACGATTTCCATGTTGTTGACATTGAAAGCGCCGATTGCGTAGCCGCCATCATAAGCCTTCTTGAACATTTCGGTTGTAGTAACCAGAGGCATAAGAAATCAACTCCTTATAAAATTTACGTAATTATTTTAGCAGGAACGATTGAAAAATGCAAGGGGTTGTGCTATGATTTACTTGAAAATTCGGGGGAGATACCGCGTGCTGCGCGTTTACTCATTTATGATGAAGGAAAACCGGCGTAATTCCGCGTTGCTACGGTATGGAACTCAAATTTACTTAGGAGGAATTTTCAATGAACGAATTAAAAGGCGCAATGATCGTTGGCCAGTCCGGCGGCCCATCTTCCGTTATCAACGCATCCTGCTATGGCGCAATCAAGGCTGGCTTGGACAGCGACTGCATCACCAAGGTGTACGGCGCGGCCAACGGCATTGTCGGCGTCCTGACGGACAAGCTGTATATCATGGATGAGGAAGACCCGGAGGAGCTGGCCCTGATGCGCTATACTCCCTCTTCCGCCCTGGGCTCCTGCCGCTATAAAATCGCTGACCCCGACGTGGATGATACGGATTACAAGAAGATTCTGGAAATCTTCAAGAAGTACGATGTCCGTTACTTCTTCTACAACGGCGGCAACGACTCCATGGACACCTGCAATAAAATCTCCAAGTATATGAAGCGGGTGGGCTATGACTGCCGCGTCATGGGCATCCCCAAGACCATTGACAACGACCTGTTCGGCACCGACCACTGCCCCGGCTACGCTTCCGCCGCCAAGTATATCGCTACCTCTCTGGTGGAGGTCTATCAGGATGCTCACGTCTATGACAAGGGCCAGGTCACCATCGTGGAAATCATGGGCCGTCACGCTGGCTGGCTGGCTGGCGCCGCTTCCCTGGCCAACATCACCGGCTATGGCCCCGACCTGATTTATCTGCCCGAAGTGGACTTCAAGATGGACGAGTTCTTGGAGGATGTCAAGCGCATTTGGGACGAGAACAAGAACGTCCTGGTGGCCGTCTCCGAGGGCATCCACTATGCAGACGGTTCCTTCGTCTCCGAGGCCAAGACCTCTGCCACCGATGGCTTCGGCCATGCCCAGCTGGGTGGCCTGGCCGCGCTGCTGGCTAACGTGGTGAAAGAGCAGATCCCCGGCGTCAAAGTGCGTCCCATCGAGCTGTCCCTCCTCCAGCGCTGCGGTGAGCACGTCGCCTCCCAGACCGATAATGATGAGTCTTTCATGGCCGGTCAGACCGCTGTGAAGGAAGCTATTGCCGGTACCACCGACAAGATGGTGGGCTTCCAGTGCACCCGTGACGAGAACGGCTACAGCTGTGAGCCTGTCCTGCTGGACCTGTCCTCGGTGGCCAACTATGAGAAGAAGGTCCCCGTGGAGTGGATCAACGAGCGCGGCAACAACGTGACCGATGAGTATATCAAGTATGCCCTGCCCCTGATTCAGGGTGAGATTCAGATGAAGAAGGAGAACAGTCTCCCCCGCTTCGTCCACCTGAAGAAGGTCGTTGCTGCCGAGCAGTAATGCCAGCGGCATAACAGCATAACGTCAACAACCCGGTTCTGTTCTTGGACAGAACCGGGCTGTTTTCGTTTAGGTTGCCCATCTGACATCGCAGCACAGCCTGGGTTTCAGTCTCACACCATAGCGACAGTGCGAATTTGGAGTCGAATCGCCTTATGAGCAACCAGGTCGCTGCGGGAAATCGCCCGGAAATCAAGTAAGATATTCGAAAAAATCTTTAGGTATGTATGTGCTAAAATGATATGGCCCTTCTCCCCCGAATAAAAAGTAGAGAAGTTC